>SBHG01000043.1 GCA_006226305.1 Alphaproteobacteria bacterium
GAGATTTCCACGCTTTGGCTGTCGCCAACCGTAATTTCAGCCTCAAAGGCGCCGGATAAACGGACCGATGTAAATCTGTCCACATCACGTGTCTCGGTGCTCCATTCTTCAGCCCAGGCGGCGGGGGTGGCCGTCTGTTGAAGGGCACCGAGGGCGGGGAGACTGAGGGTAAGCGCTGAGAGGCCAAGGATCAGAGGAATGCGCTTCATTGTTTGTTCCTTCCTAAGGCACCGGTGACATGTGGTGCGGGTCGGTTCGGTCTTTCATCTTATCCAAATATAGGATGTGCGGACGTCAATCAATGTAAACCTGTTTGCAATACTAAGTTTATCCCAGTTTTCTGCGGGTTTTGTGTCGGAATTTTGGCCGTTCCCCGCCCCATTTTGTCCCTCCCTTAAAAGCGCGCCGGTTTAATTGAGAATTAGCATTTGTTGGTTAAAACGGGGGCTGTGTAGTGGGGGAATGGGTAAGAAATGACGCAAGTCGACACCACAGTCACTGACGAGGAAATACGGGATCTGACGATCTCGCCATTTACCTTGCATTTTCGTGACAGGACTTTTGAGCGCCAGTTCGGTCAGAACTACGTGAATCAAGCCCTGGGCTTGACGCGAATCTACATGCTCGTGGGCGTGGTGGCCTATGTGATCTATTCCATACTTGATTTTATCGTGCTTGAAGGAGACGAACTTGTTCGCGTTTTGATGTTGCGCGGCGGCATTTGTCTCATTCTTTCAGCGCTTGTTTTCACCAGCTTTGTCAAGCACTCCTACCGGGCCATGCAGCTGATCCTCAGTCTTTGTGTGGCGTTTTCGGGCGGCGGGATTGTCTTTATGACGGCGGTGATGGATCCGCCGTTCAGCTATCTTTATTACGCTGGGATTATTCTGGTTATTATTTATTCCTCGAATTTGCTGATCTTCCGAACGGCTTATTCGGCAGCGCTCAATATGACCCTCTTCCTGAGCTATATTGCGACGACGCTTTTGTTTAACCCGATCCCCACCCAGATGCTGATCAACAATGTTTTCTTTCTGGCAGTCACCGTTGCCTGGACCATGTGGACGAGTTATTGGCAGGAAATTTATGTGCGGCGTGAATTCTCACAACGTTATCTGCTGCGGCAAGAGGCCAAACGGTCGGCGCGCCTGTTTAAACAGGCAGAAGCGGGTAACCGGGCCAAGAGTGAGTTTCTGGCGGTGATCAGTCACGAATTGCGCACACCGCTCAATGCGATCATCGGGTTTTCGGAAATCATGCAACAAAAGCTGTTTGGGCCCATCGGCTCGGACAAATACAATGACTATATTGACGATATTGCCTATAGCGGTCGCCATCTTCTTGGCATCATCAATGATATTCTAGATCTTTCAAAAGCCGAATCCGGCAAGCTCGAAGTGCATGAGGATATCGTCGATCTGGGTGACATGGTTGACCAGGCGCTTCGAATGTTCCGCGATAACGCCACTAAAGAAGGGGTGCGTCTGTCTTTCGACGTACCGAAGGATCCGGTGCTGCTTTGGGCAGACGAGCGGCTCTTGCGGCAGGTGCTCATTAATCTGGTTTCCAATTCAGTGAAATTCACGCAGCAGGGCGGCGAAGTGAACGTCAAGGTTCGGGACCTGGGCGCTGAGGGCTGCGCTGTTGTTGTTGAGGACAATGGCATCGGTATCGAAGAAAGTGCGATTGATGAAATTGTCGAGCCATTTGTCCAGGTGGAATCAGCGCTTAATCGGGAGAACGGCGGCGCCGGTCTTGGGCTGCCGCTGGTGAAGAAAATCGCCGAAATCCACAATGGCGATCTGAAGATCGAATCCGAGGTCGGGATCGGCACCAAGGCCATTGTTACGCTCCCGAAGTGGCGAATGGACAAGGTGAACGAAGATGACCCGACTCAGACCCCGCGTCTGGTGGGCTAATCCTGAACCGGGTCTCCTGCAAGGTCCAATTGATTAATCGGCGTCTTTTGGCTTGCGGATGCACAGCATGTAAATGCGATTTGTGCGGTCCGTCAGAATTTCAAGTTTCTCGTAGCTCAAGCCTTCGGCCATATCGCGCATTTCCTGCTCGGTGCGATAGTACATGGTCCAGTCGCATATCATTTCTCCGGCCCAGAGGCCGCTGTCGACGGACCGCTTGAGGTTGCCGATAACCAGCAGGCCGCCGGGTTTGACATATTGATAGAGCGAGCGGGTTAGGGATTTAGCGCGCTTTTCCCGCAGATAGTCAAACAGACCCACTGAATAAATCAGGTTTTGCTGGGGCAGGTTATTGGTGAGGGCGCCGCCCTTCATTAATTCCGTGAAGGAGGAGTGGAAGCACTGAATGGCGACGTTCTTGCCGTGCTTGAAGGTGAAGGGATAGGCATGCTCATAAGAATGGGCAAGGGCGCGCTCGTCCTGATCAATGAGCGAAAAGGTGACCTTTTTGTCCAGAGGGCGCTGCGCCAAGGTGTTGACAATTTCCTGGGCGGTGCCGCAGGCAAGGTTTGAAATGCCAATGGGTTCGTTTTCCGGGGCGTTGCGGATTTCGCGCGCCATGATGTCCTGCATCATGGCCATGCGAGTGGCTACGCACTCAAGGGCGTCCAGACCCAAACGGTGGGAGAATTTGCCGCCGATGGTGTCGCCTTCGTTTTTCCAGGTATAGACATAGTTCATGACTATGTGGTCGCCCGGATAACCGAGGGGCTTGTCATATGAGCGTTGCCAGATCGGGCCGTCGATGAGTTCGGGGGTGACGACGGATTCTGTAAAGCGCTTCATGGCCTCAATGGCGCCCGGACGCTTGTAGGCTTCCTCAATCAATTGATTGGCCTCGCGCTGAAACTCGTGCCAGCGCTCCTTGAAGTGCTCCTCGCAAAGGGCAACCATTTCGGCGCTCATGGCTTCGTTATTGGCCGAATTGGCGTTTTCCTCCGCCCAGTTGGCCAGCATGGCCTTGTATTGGCGGATGGTGTGCAGGAAGTCTGCGCACATCAGACGATATTGCGGGTCGAGCAGCTCGTCGCTGATACCGAATTCCTCTTTCAGCCGCTGGCGCAGACTTTGTTCGCGGTGGGCGGAGATAAGGGCCGGGATATCGAGAAAGCCGTCGAGAAAGTTTACCGCCACCTTGGTGCCGGCGAAAGTGGGTTCGGCGCGGACGATCCGAGCCTTGCCGTGATGCAAAGGCATGTTGTTGATCCTCAGATCAACAGGAACCTCCTGGCCAACGGTCAGTTCAGCTTTTTCAGAACGGTTGATGGCAGCCAGGCCCGAAATCGACAGATCTGTCAACCGGTGGGGGATGTTGCCGATTTCCGTGCGAGGGAGGAGATTGCCAAAGAGAGACTTGGCCGAGAAGCGTTCCGCCCGATAAAAAATCCGGCGACCTTCTGCGCCCGTGAGCTGCTCATAGCTTTGCATGTTTGTGACACCCGTTTACTTAACCACTTACCTAAATACTTCTGACCGGGAGTGGTTTGTTTTTGTATGTGCTCCCGGTTGCGATCTTGGATACATGACTCTCACACTCTGTTTGCAGAGCTGGTTTGTTCAAAGAAAGCGCGTTAATAGAAACTTAACCTTTGCCGCGATGTCCAGCACATTTCAGCCATTTCTTCCGTATACGGCTATTTTTTTTGATCTTTCCATAATTTGTTTACCTCAAGGCGATTCTAAAAATTATGGAACAGTTCAAAAAGCAATCGCATTGCGTCAGTTAGCAATTGAATTGCCATAATAAGCAGTGGTTATGGGGAATTTCCGTAAGGAGTCGATTACGGAAACTTATGGCCGGTTTGATTCGTCCGCTGGGGCGGTTTGTGCATTTTGTGCAAAAGACCATCAAAGCGAATGAGAACGGACGGCAAGATAAGGAGATCGATAACCACTGCTATGAGCAGGATCAATGCGGTAAAGATGCCGAGCGTCTGGTTGACCTGAAAATCAGAAAGCGCCAGAAGGGCAAAGCCCATACTGAGTGAGAAGGTTGTCATAAGAAGAGCCATGCCGACGGTATCGGTGGTGGCGCGCACTGCGCTTTTAGCGTCCAACCCGCTTTCGCGTTTTAGTCTGTAGTTGTGCAGATAGTGGATGGTGTCATCGACCACGATCCCCAGTGTCATGGCGGTGATCACTGATGCGGCCAGATTAATCTGCCCGATCATAAGGCCCCAGATGCCGAAACCGGCAAAGGCCGGGAGCATGTTGGTAATCAAACTGGCGAAACCATAGGACATCTTTCGCAGAGCCAGGGCGATGATGAGCGAGATGATTAGGAAGGATATGAATGTACCTTCCAGCATCTGCTCAATATTGACCATGGACAGATAGGCAAAAAGGACGTTGATGGAGGTGCCTTCGCTGATTTGACTGCCAGGAGACTGGTTGGAAAGCCATTCTTCGGCGCGGGTTTTCAAAATGCGTATGTCGCTTGAGCTGGCTTTGCGCAAAAGGATATTGACCCGACTGGCTGAGCGGTCCACGTCAATCTGATCGGTAATATCCTTGCCGCTCGGTAATGAAAGTTCGTAAAGCAGAAAATATTGCGCAATGAGTTCGCGGTCGTCTGGCACTTGCCAGTTTTCAATTTTGCCAGGATTTAAGGAGGTATCGATTTTGTAGGTGATATCCTCAATTGAGAGCGCGCTGACGACTTTGGGCTGTTTTTTGAGCCAGGATGTGAAGTCGGCCAAATGCCTTTGATAGGCCGGGTCATATACGCCATCGGCCATGCCGGAGGAAATAGAAAACTCTAAGACATTGAGACCGGTCAAATTGTCCTCGGCAAAGTCTGAGGCGACGCGGTATTCATATTTGGGACCAAAGTAGCGAATGAAATCATCATCCAGGGAGATGCGTGTAATTCCCAGAGAAACAAGCATGACAAAGAGAGGACCCAGGACGACGAAGGTCTTTGCCTGCGATACCGCTAAGCGGCCAATCCAATTTGTCACCCCGGAGGCCAGAGGTAGTGAAGATTTGATCCCGGTCAGATGCAGTAAGGCCGGCAGAGTGGTGAAGGTCATTAAAAAACTCACCACGATGCCGACAGCAACCAGATTGCCAAGATCGCGAAATGGGGGGGCATCGGCAAAATTAAAGGCCAGGAAGCCGACAAAGGTTGTCAGGGAGGTAAGGGCGATGGGAGACAGATTGTGCCGAAGGGCATCGGCGATTGCGGTGTTGCTGGGTTTGCCCGCCATGCGTTCTCGGCGCGCCAGGTTGACCACGTGAAGGGCGCCAGCCATGGAAAGGGTCATGATGATAATGGGCGCGACCGCGGTTGACTGATCCAGATTAAGCCCGGCCCAGGCGCCCAACCCAAAACTGGCTCCGGCGCTTAGAATTACGGTGGTGACCACCGCCAAAGTCTCCCGCCATGACCTAAGGACAATAAAAACAAGAACTGCGATGCCAAAGCCGCTGATGGGCAGCACATGGATGACATCGTTGAGGGCGGCATTGGTGAAGGCGCGCATGAGCACCACATTGCCGGTCATCAGGATGTTGATGTCGGGGTGGCCGGCGCGAATTTCACTCGCCAGGGCCGAGGCCGCCTGATTGATCTCCTTTACAGCGGCGGACCCGCGTGAGGGCAGGGAGAAGTTAACGTTGACGGCGGTGGTCTTACCGTCGTCTGAAATCAGTCTGTTTAGAAGAAAGGGATCAGAAAGCGCACTTGCCCGGCGTGCATCCAGTTCCCCATCGCTCAGGAGGTCGAGACCGGGCACAAGGTCTTCCAGGATGAAATCATCCTCTTGCGAATAGGTGTGGGGATAATTCGTCAGGCTGTCGACCTGAATGGCGTGGGGAAGTTCCCACCCCCTTTCCGTGATCTTCAGGACAATGTCCAGTATTTCAGGGTCAAAGGCGTCTTTGCCTTTTGTGTCGATGACGAAAAGAATGTTGTTGTTGGGTCGATAGATATCTTCAAAGGCGCGAAGCTGATTGAGGTGCTTGTTTTCCTCGGAAAAGTAAGCACGGGTATCGGCATTGACCTCCATCTTACGAATGCCGCTCAGCGCGGCCATCGTGAGCAGTGCTACGAGGCAAAGCGTGATCCCTGGCCGCGCGCAGGCAATATCAGACAGTTTGAGCATAAGACCGTTCAAGCCTTGATCGATGCGCGTGAACCCTTGTTCCCGCCTCCCCTGGGCAAGATTGATAGCCCGAGATGCGCCGCGCTGTCCAGCCGCTCAGATGTTATGGCGAATGGATTTGAGCCTGAGCGGTTTAATCTTTCGTCGAAGCGCTTACCAGTGGCCGGTATTTTCCATGGAGGCCCAGGGTTCGGCGGGGGCGAGCGCGTCGCCTTTCTGCAGGAGTTCGATGGAAATATTGTCCGGCGAGCGGACAAAAGCCATGCGACCGTCGCGCGGCGGTCGGTTGATGGTGACCCCTGCCTCCATCATTCTTTGGCAGATCTCGTAGATGTTATCGACCTGATAGGCCAGATGGCCAAAATTGCGGCCCTCGCCGTAGCCTGTTTCATCCCAATTGTGGGTGAGTTCAACCTGTGCCGCCTCATCGCCGGGCGCGGCCAGAAAAACGAGGGTAAATCGACCCGCCTCCACATCGTATCGACCTTTTTCCTCGAGCCCGAGTTTGTCGCAGTAAAAATCCAGACTGGCATCTAGATCAGAGACCCGAACCATGGTGTGAAGGTATTTCATTGTGGCGTCCCTCCCGACAATCCATTATGGATTTTAAATAGTGAGAGGCCAGTCTAACGGCCCGATGCAAAAAATGGAATTAGGGATGTTGTTTATCAGCGATACCACGGCGGGTGTGGTTCCGGAAATTCTCCAAGCTCTTGAAAAAGCCAATGATGGCATGTTTCTGGGCTATGAAGGGGATCCGGTCTGCCGCGACATGAAGGCGCGTTTCGCCGAGGTATTTGAAAGCGACGTTAGTGTTTTTCTCGTGGCGACGGGTACGGCGGCCAATGCGTTGGCCCTCTCCGTTATGACGCCGCCCTATGGCGTGGTGTTCGCCCATGACGGGTCGCACATCAATGTGGATGAATGCGGCGCGCCGGAATTTTATACTCAAGGGGCCAAGCTGGCCGCTATCAAGGGTGCAAATGGCAAGATTGATCCAACCGGCATCACGGCGGCCCTGAATGATTTTCCCAAGGGGGTGGTGCACCGGATGCAGCCGGGCGGCGTGTCGATTTCCCAGGCGACAGAGCGAGGCACGATATATAGCCTTGAAGAAATCAAAGCTATTTCGGACTTGGCGAAGTCCCATGGCATGGCGACCCATATGGACGGCGCGCGTTTTGCCAATGCGCTGGTGGCTTTAAACTGCAGCCCGGCGGATATGACCTGGCGGGCCGGTGTTGATGTGCTCTCCTTCGGGGCTACAAAAAACGGCGCGCTCATGGCTGAGGCAGTGGTCTTTTTCAACACAGACCTTGTGAAGGATTTTGCCTATCGGCAAAAACGCGGCGGCCACCTGTTTTCCAAGTCGCGGTTCAGCGCGGGCCAGTTTCTGGGTTATTTTCAGGATGACCTCTGGCGCCGATTGGCGCGGCATTCCAATGCCATGGCGGCAAAACTGGGTGCGCGTCTGGCGGCATTGCCGGGGTATGAGCTTGATTGTCCTGTCGATACCAATCAGATCTTCGTCAAGATGTCGAGCGATCGGGTGCGACATTGGCAAGAGGCCGGGGTTCAGTTTTACCTGTGGTCAGGCGATCCGACAGAGGCGCGGCAGCTGGTGCGCCTTGTTTGCTCGTGGAAAACCACCGATGAACAGGTGGATCAATTGCTTGAGGTTGCCAAAGGCTAAGCGCTGCGGGGTGATGGGGCGGCGTCTGGCGTTATTGAGCCGCCCGGCGCATCGGTACAGCCACGGTGCGTGTCTTGATGAAAGAGCCAAAGCGGGCGAGAGAGCCCTTGCTTTCAGGCAGCCAATTGAAAATCTGGAAGATATGGGGCATGCCATCCCAAACTTCGACAGAGATGTCAGTGCCGCTGGCCTCGGCCTTCTGGGTGAGCCGGGTTGCATCGTCGCGCAGAATTTCATTTGCGCCGACATGGATCATCATCGGCGGCAATCCGCGAAAATCGCCATAAAGAGGTGAGGCGAGCGGCTGCGTCGGGCTTTTGCCTTGCAGATAATGGCGCGCAAAGAGCCCGAGCATTTCAGGGGTCATGAAGGGGTCTTCTTTTGCCAAGGTCAGCATCGACCATCCGGTCAGCGCGAGGTCGGTCCAGGGCGACATAGCGACAATGGCGGCAGGCTGGGTGGCGCTTGCGTCACGCAGGGCCATGCAGGTGGCGATGGCAAGGCCGCCGCCGGCGCTGTCGCCTGCGATGACAATGCCCTTGGGGTCGATGCCTTGGCCGAGAAGCCACTGATAGGCATCCAGGGCATCCTCTATGGCCGCGGGAAACTTGTTTTCCGGCGCCAGGCGGTAATCGACCAGCAATCCCCTGGCGGACGCCTGTTCGCAGAGCCGGGCAACCAGCCCGCGGTGGGTGTCAGGTGAGCCGATACAATAGCCCCCGCCATGAAGATAAAGGATGACCCGGTGCTGCTGGGCGTTGGGGGGCTCAATCCACTCGGCCTTGGTGCGGCCGGTTTCAATGGGGATGACCTTGACGTTTGCTGGAACTTTGGAAAAGCGCGCCATGGCCTTGTCGCCGCCAGCGCGCATCTTGTCCGCCGCAACGCGCGGATTAAATCGGCGCAGCTTTGAGAGCTTCAATATGTTGTTATGAATGCGGCTTTGCCAGCTGACCATCGGGGTTCACGTCTGAAAGAAAAGGTTGCGGTACCTTGGATACAAGGCCGCTCGCCTTCGGTAAACCCAAAAATGTGCGTAGCCGGGTGGGGGGCCCAGCAAGTCGAGACGCGCCGCCATGAAAAGCGACGCGTCTCTTCCGAGAAACCACCAATTTGGAGGGGGACTTAGGCGGCTTCGAGCTTTTTCCGGGTATCGGAAACAATATTAATCTGGCGGGGCTTTTTAGCTTCGGGAATCTCGCGAACGAGTTCGATATGAAGCAGGCCGTTTTCCAGTTTCGCGCCAGTCACTTTGACATGATCGGCGATCTGGAACTTGCGCTCAAAAGACCGTTCGGCAATGCCGCGATGAAGGAACTGGCGTTCTTCGTCTTTCTTTTCAATGGCGCCGGTGACGGTCAGGGCGTTTTCCTTGACCTCGATATTGAGCTCGTCTTCGGAAAAACCGGCAACGGCCATGGTAATGCGATAATCATTGTCATCTACGCGCTCAATATTATAGGGCGGGTAGGTGGAACCTGTATCGACCTGGGCTGCGGTATCAAGCATACGGGCAAGCCGGTCAAAACCAACGGTCGAGCGATAAAGTGGTGAAAAGTCAAAGGTATTCATAGCCTCAAAAACCTCCTTGAGAAGCGATTTTGGTCATCTAATGATCCGCCGATATTGGCCAGATCCGTTGTCAGGCGCGTTTGAGACCCTCTCTTGAGGCGTCTCCTGCCTGGACCTTAGAGATGGGAGGCCCTTAAGGACTGTTCAAGGGGTAATTTTAGGCAATTATCCACTGTGGCCAGGTCGCCACAGATCGGCGACTGAGGCGGATCAATACATAAACATGGGCTTGTCAAAGACCTTGGCAATGCGCGGCCGATAAGCGGTCACATCATAAAGTTCGCCAATATCGACGCGCTTTTCGCCCTGAATGCAGATATCGCCCTCGACGAGGGCATATTTGCCGTTTCTGAGCGCCATCATGCGGCCATGGACGCCTTCGGAAAGTTTTTGCACCGCCATTGTGCCGTAACTTTTGGCGACCATCTGATCGAGGGCATCCGGTGCGCCGGCGCGCATCATATAGCCAAGATTCTGGCTGACGGTTTTAAGACCCGTCAGGCGGGTGATTTCATCTGAAACGATCTGACCGATCCCGCCCAGTTTGCGATGGCCATAAGCATCTGCTTCGCCTTTCTCGACAATATCGCCGCCAATCATAGAGGCGCCTTCCGAGACGATGAGCATGGCGTAGTTGGATGGATTGTCGACCCGGTCCTGAGCGATCAGGGAAGCGACTTTTTCGATGTCAAAGGGGACCTCCGAGATCAACACCCGGTCCGCGTCCGCCAGATATCCTGAGATCAAAGCTGTTTCGCCAGAGTTGCGGCCAAAGAGTTCGATAACGCCGATGCGCTCATGGCTGCCGGTCGGCGTGCGCAGGGCGTTGATGTGGTCAACGGAGCGTGACACGGCGGTCGAAAATCCAATGCAATAGTCGGTGCCGAAGACGTCGTTGTCCATGGTTTTAGGGATAGACATCACTTTCATGCCTTCCTGATGCAACCGTGCGCCATAGGAAAGCGTGTCGTCGCCGCCGATGGGGATGAGCGCGTCGATACCTAAATGCTCCAGCACACGCAGCACATGGGTTGTGCAATCGGTGGTGCCGCCGTCTTCGGCGATGGGGTAACTGCTTTTCAAGAATTCCGGCATGTCTTTGGCGCGCACCTTGGAAGGATTGGTGCGGGAGGAATGCAGGATCGTGCCGCCGGTGCGATCGATAGAGCGCACCGCCACGCGATTAAGTGGCATCAGCCATTTGCGACGGCTTTCTTCTTCGTCATCGGGGTTAAAGTTGAGCGGTCCGGCCCAGCCTCTGCGAAAGCCGACAACCTCCCAGCCCAGTTCTTCAGCGCGGCGGACCACCGCCTTGATGCAAGGGTTAAGGCCCGGCACATCGCCGCCACCGGTCAAAATTCCAAGACGCATAATGGATCCTTTAAACGTGTCAGCTTTGTTTCAAATATGTGGATTTGACCCAGATCTTACCATCTTTGAAAACAAAATGGTCGGTTCCGGGAATGTTGAGTTTGGCGCCATTGCCGCCGGTACCGGTGAATATCCATTCCGAACACCCGCGGTCACCAGTCGCAAAATGACGTCCCTCTTCAAATTGAACATCGGGCACATCCTGCCAAACCGCTTCAAAGCGCTTGCGCACGTCTTCGGTGCCAACAAAGCGTGCGCCGCTTCCGGTCTCAAAGACGCAATCTTCTGTCATCATCTCCAAGATGGCGTCGGCGTCGTGGGCGTTCCAGGCATCAGCATATTTCGCGAGGAAGGCGGCATCGGGGTTTGACATAACAATTGGCTCCTTTGTCAGGGGCGGTAGGTGGCTTGGTAGGGGCCGGTCAAATATTTCAGCTTGGGCCAGGACCAATCGAGCCACTCGTTCAGTTTGGCGCGGGTCTCTCGCGGGTCAATGAGGTCATGAACCGAAAAATTTTCAGCTGCCGTGAAGGGCGACTGAGCGCTGGCGTGCTTTTCCTCCAGTTCGCGGCGCAGGGCGTCCGGATCATCTGCCTCGGCGATCTGGCGGCCATAGGCAACCGCCACACCGCCTTCGATGGGCAGGGCACCGGATTCCACGGAGGGCCAGGAGAGTGTGTAGCTCTTGGCGCCAAAGTGGACCGCGGCGGCAACGCCGTAAGCCTTGCGCACCATGACCGAGGCCCAGGGCACTTTTGATTGAACAGCGGCGGTGAGCGCCGCGGTGCCGTGACGGATAGTGGCGGCTTTTTCTGATGCCGAGCCGATCATAAAGCCGGGCTCATCGACCAGCGCGACGATGGGCAAATGGAAGGTGTTGCACATATCGATAAAGCGGCGGACCTTTTGCGCCCCTTCCGCCGTCATGGCGCCTGCATAAAAATGACAGTCATTGGCGAAGACACCGACCGGTCGCCCACCCAGTCGGGCAAGGCCAACAATCTGGCCCGGGCCAAATTTGCGCCCGGTTTCAAAGAAGCTGTCCTTGTCGACGATGAGCTTAATGGTCTTGCGCATGTTGAAGGGTTTGCGGCGATCCTTTGGCACAATGGATAGAAGAGCCTCTTCGGCGCGATCCACCGGATCTTCACACGGCACGACGGGCGGCAGCTCGTGGACATTTTGCGGCAGGTAGGAGAGGAAACGGTGGATTTGCCCAATAGCATCGGCCTCATCGACGGCAAGGTTGTCGACAACGCCATTTTTAAGATGCACGTCCGGGCCGCCCAACTCGTCCTTGGTGAGGTCTTCGCCGAGGGCGCGCTCGACAAGTTTGGGTCCGGCGATCAAGACTTGTGAGGTCTTCTCGGTCATGACGGAAAAATGGGATGCAACGAGCCGGGCGGCGGGAAGGCCGGCCACAGGTCCCATGGCGGCGCAGGCAACCGGCACCTCGCCTAAAACCTCGGCGATGGAGACAAAGCGAGAGGTGGTGTAGGCCGGGTTGCCGGCAGGCGCGCGGCCCTTGCCGCTGGAGCCTTTGACAGAGCCGCCGCCGCCTTCCATAAAGCGCACCAGTGGCACTTTGTATTCAAGGGCGACCTCTTCCATATAGACGCTTTTGCGGAGGCCAGAGGCATTGGGGGAGCCGCCACGGATTGAGAAATCCTCGCCGCCCACCGCGATGGTGCGGCCACCCACTTCAGCCAGGCCCACTACATAATTGGCGGGGTCATAGCCGATGATCTTGCCGTTTTCGTCTTTGATGGCTTCGCCTGCGCTGGGGGCGTGCTCTTTAAACACGCCGCCCTGGCTGAAAATCTCAATGCGCTCGCGAACGGTCAGGCGGCCCTTGGCGTGCTGGAGAGCGACCCCTTCCTCGCCCCCCTGGATCTTGGCCCAATTGCGGCGTTCATGGATTTCTTCGACTTCCTTGTCCCAGCTCATGGGCGCCTATCTCCTCTTTTGTGCGCCAGTGTAACGGCACCGCCTGAGGGGACAAGAGCGGATTTGGCCCTAAATGTAATCGCTCACAGGGTGAGGATGCGATTGAAACTGAGGTGAGGACCATTCAATAGGGTCGTAGATCGCGCCCCTCAAGCCGGAGAGATCGACGGGGGGATCAGCTTTTGGCGAAAGGCTGAAGGTCAGCACGGCGCAGGCGAGGGCAATTCCCCAAAAGGTCAAAGATGGCTTATGCTTTCGGGATGGACCCATGAACTGCGAACCCTTTTGTGATGACGGTGTCTTTGTGCTTCCTCTTTAGAGGCGGGCCGGTAAAATTGACTTTAGAGAGACATCGGCAATTTGATTTAAATTGTCCGGAAGAGGTAAAAGGAGCCGAGAGCTCTGACAGGGAGAAACATTCATGCGGCCGCCACTTGAAGAACGCCTGACTTTTGTCGAGACGCCGGATAATCCGACACCGCCCGGTGGGCGGGTGCTTTGGTACACCGGTCATGGCGGCGTGCGGCTTCGGGCTGGGCTCTGGGCGGCGCCTGAGAAGGACGCCGCGGGCACAGTGTTTCTCATGCCCGGCAAGTCAGAATATATCGAGAAATATTTTGAAGTGATCCACGAGCTTCAAGAGCGTGGCTTTGGGGTTGTGGCTGTGGACTGGCGGGGCCAGGGGCTGTCGCACCGGGATATCGATCATCCATTGAAGGCACATATTGTACGGTTCGAAACGTTTCTGGATGATTTTGAAGCTCTTTATAAAGAGGTGGACGCTGATTTTCCGCAGCCGCATGTGGTGTTGGCCCATTCCATGGGGGGCAATATTGCGCTGCGGCTTGCCTCTGAGCGTGATCTGCCGATCAAGGGATTGGCGCTGTCTGCGCCGATGACCGGGATCCGTCTTGGCCGAACACAGCGCTCCCTTCTGTCGGGGCTCGGCGCTTTCTTTCATAAAATCGGCAAGGCCGAGGACTATGTGCAAGGGGGTGAGCATTACGATCCGCTTGCGACCACGTTTGAGCAAAGCAAGGTGACGCAGGATAAGCGCCGTTTTAAGCGCGCGCAGAACATCCTCAATGCTCATCCGCCGATTGCACAAGGTAGCGCGACCTATGGCTGGATTGTCGAAGCCATCCGGTCGACCCGTAAACTGTTTAAAAGACATTTTGCCGAGCGGATTAAAATACCCGTTCTTCTGGGTCTCGCCCGGGGGGACCAGCTTGTTGATATCGCCACGACCGAAGCGCTCGCCGCGCGGCTGCCGCGCTGTCAGCTGGAAGAGTTTCCTGGCGCCGAGCACGAACTTTTAATGGAACGCGATGAGGTGCGAAACCGTTTCTGGGCAGCATTTGATCGTTTCATTGGCGCACATGTTAATAAAGGGGTCTGACCCATTATTAACAACTTTGGGTCAAGCGGGGGCCGATATGGCCGCGGATTTTAATATCTCAACTGCTTCAGCATGCACTTCGCGGGTGCCAGCTGCCAGAACCTGACCGCCGAGATCCGCCGGCCCGCCGCGCCAGTCCGTGACAATGCCGCCGGCCGCTTCAATGATCGGGATCATGGCCTGAATATCGTAGGGCGCGAGGCTTGCCTCCACCACGATATCATGCAGGCCGAGGCTCAAGGTGCCATAGGCGTAGCAGTCGCCGCCAAAGACATGGATGCGAGCCTTGCGCGCCAGTTCGTCATAGGCCGCTCGCAAGGGATCATTACTGAACATAGAGGGATGGGTGCTGGAAAGCGAGGCTTCGGCAACCGATTTGCACATACGGGTCTTAAGAGGTCCCGTGCCATCGCTCGTCTGTAGCTCGGCCAGGCCAATTTGCGGTGCCCCGATGAAGCGCTCGCCGGTAAAGGGCTGGTCGAGAATGCCGAGGATGGGTTTTGAACCGTTGTGAAGCGCGATTAGCGTGCCCCAGGTTGGCAGGCCTAAGAGAAAGGGACGCGTGCCGTCGATTGGGTCGAGGGTCCAGGTAAGCGCACTTTCACTTTCCTTGTAGCCGAATTCCTCGCCGAAAATTGAGTGTTCAGGATAGTATTTTTCGATCAGTGTACGGATTGCCTCTTCGGCATCCCGATCAGCAACGGTTACCGGGTCGTAATCCTCCTCGGTGCGCTTGTTTTCCATGTGCGGGTTTTCACGGAAGTGAGGCAGGATCGCCTTGCGCGAGGCGTCGGCGAGCCGTCCGGCAAATTCCGCCATTTCCTTGAGTTCGCTATCGGAAAGAAGGACCGGATTTGGATTGCGGAACGGGCGGGACATCTTTAAAAATCTTCCTGCGTCTATGGTAGGGAGGCCAGCCTAGACAAATTCACCAGGTTTGTCAGGCCTCGACTTCCTGAGTTTTGCGTTTGCGCATGTGGGGCACTAACTCTCGTTTGCGCAGGCGGATGTTTTGAGGCGTCACCTCAACCAGCTCATCGTCATTGATATAGGCGATGGCTTCTTCGAGGGACAAGCGGCGCGGCGTGGTGAGTTTAATGGCATCGTCCTTGCCCGCGGCCCGGATATTGGTGAGCTGCTTAGCCTTCAAAGGGTTGACGTCTAGGTCATTGGAGCGGGAATGCTCGCCGATGATCATGCCCTGATAAACTTTTTCGCCGGAGCCGATAAAGAGAAAGCCGCGCTCTTCAAGATTAAAAAGTGCATAGGCCACGGAATCACCATCTCCATTGGAGATAAGAACCCCTGCGCGGCGGCCTTCGATGGTGCCTTTGTAGGGCGCGTAGCCGTGGTAGACCCGGTGCAGGATGCCGGTGCCGCGTGTGTCTGTCAGAAATTCGCCGTGATATCCGATGAGGGCGCGTGATGGGCAATGAAAGAGCAGGCGGGTTTTGCCGCCGCCAGAAGGTTTCATTTCCTGAAGGTCAGCTTTGCGGGCGTTCAGCTTTTCAATGACAACACCGGTGAACTCATCATCCACATCGATCTGGACCTCTTCGATGGGCTCCAGGCGCTGGCCGGTCTCAGGATCTTTTTGAAACAGGACGCGGGGCCGCGAGATCGACAGCTCAAAGCCTTCCCGGCGCATGGTCTCAATGAGGACACCGAGTTGCAGCTCGCCGCGCCCGGCGACTTCAAAAGTGTCTTTGTCTTCTGTCTCACGGATCTGCAGCGCCACATTGCCTTCGGCTTCACGCAGCAAACGGTCGCGGATGACGCGGGACTGAACTTTGGAACCTTCACGCCCGGCAAGTGGTGAATTGTTAATTGAAAAACTCATGGCCAGGGTCGGCGGATCGATGGGGCTGGCGTGAAGCGCTTCGGTGACGGAAGGGTCGCAGAGGGTGTCGGCCACGCTGGCCTCGGTGAGGCCGGCGATGGCGACGATGTCGCCAGCTGCTGCCTCTTCAATGGATTGGCGGGCAAGGCCGCGGAAGGCCAGAACCTTGGTAATGCGACCGCGCTCAATCACCTTGCCGTCACGCGACAGCGCCTTGACGGCCATATTAGGCCGGACGGTGCCGCTGGCGATGCGCCCGGTCAGAATGCGCCCGAGGTAAGGGTCGGCTTCAAGAGTTGTCGCCAGCATGATGAAGGGATCGCTGTCGGTGCCCTTATTGGTGGGCGCGGGTACGTGTTTCACGACCAGCTCAAAGAGGGCGTCGAGGTTTTGTTTGGGGCCGTCCAGGCTTTCATCCGCCCAACCGTCTCGGCCCGCCGCATACAGCATGGGGAAGTCGAGTTGGTCATCGTCCGCGCCGAGGGCGACGAAAAGATCGAAGATTTCGTCATGGGCCTCGTCGGGGCGGGCATCCGGACGGTCGGCCTTGTTGAGCACCACGATGGGCTTAAGGCCGAGAGCGAGTGCCTTGGAGGTTACGAATTTGGTCTGCGGCATGGGACCTTCGGCGGCATCGACCAGCAGAATTACCCCATCCACCATGGAGAGGATGCGTTCCACCTCGCCGCCAAAATCGGCGTGACCGGGGGTGTCGACAATGTTGATGCGGGTGCCTTTCCACTCCACGGAGGTGGATTTGGCCAGAATGGTGATGCCGCGCTCGCGCTCCAGATCGCCGGAATCAAGGGCGCGCTCGGCCACGGCCTGGTGGGATTTCACCGCACCGGACTGGGCGAGCAATTTGTCCACCAGGGTTGTCTTGCCGTGGTCGACGTGGGCGATGATGGCGATGTTGCGCAGTTCCATGAAGTATGTTCTTTCTCGTGAGGCCTTAGGAGGCGCGCGCACTATAGCGGCGGAAATCCAATAAACAAGCAGGAAGTAAGCGGATGAAAATCATGCGGGTTCACGCCCTGGGAGGTCCGGAAAACCTGACCCTGGACGACATTGACCCCCCAATACCCGCAGCCGGCCAGTTGCGGCTGAAAGTGCTTGCCTGCGGGGTCAATTTCGCCGATGGCCTGCTCATTGCCGGGAAATATCAAGCCAAACCTGAGCTTCCCTTTGGGCCGGGATCGGAAGTTTGTGGGGTGATTCAGGAGATAGGGCCGGGCGTCCAAGGTTTCAAGGTGGGCGAGCGGGTGATTGCGCTCACCGGCGGTAATGGATTTGCCGAAGAAGTGGTTGTGACATCGCAGGCGGCCTTTCCGGTGCCGGACGCCATGCCTTGCGAGGTCGCGGCGGCTTTTCCCATCGCCTATGGCACGTCCCATATGGCGCTCTGGCAGAAGGCGCGGTTGCAACCTGGGGAGACCCTGGTGGTGCACGGCGCTTCGGGCGGGGTGGGTCTGACGGCGGTCGAAATCGGCAAGGCGATGGGCGCCCGGGTGATTGCGACGGCCAGCTCTCCTGAGAAACTTGAGATTGCCCGCTCGCGCGGGGCCGATGAGCTGATTAACTCGTCGGAGGAGGATGTGCGCCTGCGCATCAAGGCGCTGACCGAGGGCAAGGGGGCGGATGTTATTTACGATCCAGTGGGCGGCGCGATGTTTGACGCCTCCCTTCGGGCCATCAACTTTAATGGTCGCATTCTGGTGGTGGGTTTTGCCAGCGGCACGATCCCTCAGATCCCGGCTAATATTGTCATGGTCAAGAATATCGACATTCTGGGGATTAATTGGCCGAACTATCGCACCCACGCACCGGAGCTTTTAAAGGCTTCCTTTGAGCAGCTTGCGCGTTGGTATGCGGATGGTTTGATAAAGCCACTGGTCTCGAAGGTGTTCCCGCTTTCGGAGACCCGCGCTGCCATCGAGCATGTGCAGGCGCGCAAGGCCAAGGGTAAAGTGGTGGTCGTACCGAATTAATTATACTGTCCCTATAATTATTAGGTGAACTTGCGGCTTTCTTCCCAGTAGCCGGGCTTGTGTTCGACGAGGGCGAGGTTGTCGACAAATTGCTGTGAGCCTGCGGCCCAGGAAAACTTGAGCGCATGGGCGCGGCACTCGTCAGGTGTGGCGATGCCCAGAGCGCCGCGGCAGGCCTTTTCAAGGTCATCGTCCAGACAGCCAACCTTGGCCGCGCCGATAATGTCCTTCGGACCTGTGACGGGATAGGCCGCGACAGGGGTGCCGCAGGCCAGAGCCTCCAGATTGACGAGGCCAAAGGTGTCCGTCAGGCTGGGAAATACAAAGACATCTGAGGCGGCGTAGTGCTGGGCGAGCTCTTCGCCGCGTTTGGTGCCGGCAAAATGAACATCCGGGTATTTGGCCTTGAGCTCCTCCATTTGCGGGCCGTCGCCAACTATCACTTTTGTGCCTTCGAGGTTGAGATCCAAGAAAGCTTCGAGATTTTTTTCCACGGCGACCCGGCCGACATAGGTCCAAATGGGGCGCGGGAGATGGTCCAGAATATCTGTGTCATAAATCTGGAAGCGGTCGAGATCGACGCCGCGTGACCACAAACGGGTCTCTTTAAACCCGCGACTCTCGAGCTCACCGCACAAGGTCGGCGTGGTCGCCATGATGGCGGCGGCGGGCTGGTGGAAACGGCGCTGCAGATTGTACCCCCATTTGACCGGGAAATGGGTGCGGGCGTTCAAATACTCGGGAAGCCGAGTGTGATAAGAAGCCGTATAGGGGTGATTGCGGCCAATGCACCATCCGCGGGCGGCAAGGCCAAGGGTGCCTTCGGTGCAAATGTGGATTGCGTCTGGCTCGAATTCGTTGAGAACCTCTGAAATCCGTTTACCCGGGCGGATCGCCAGACGGATTTCCGGATAGGTCGGCAGCGGGACGGTCTTGAAATTCTCATGGGTGATAAAGCGAACCTCGTGGCCAGCCTCTTCGATTTGATTTTGCAGTTTCTTCAGGGTGCGCACGACGCCATTGACCTGTGGGTCCCAGGCGTCGGTGACGATGCAGATGCGCACGGGGCGATCGAGGTCGTCCGGCTCCAGGGATCTTCCAAGCAGCGGCTCTAGGCGGGCGCGGCGCTTTTTCAGCCAGGGGCGCATGGCATATTCGCCGGGGACGGTAATGGAGGGCGGCTCAAAGGGTCGCACGAAGGTTCTGCTCCTGATGCGGTCGGTTTGATTCGAGGTTCAGTCTAACTTAAGCTTGACGGGATGTGCCAACAAGGGTTTGCCTTTTTGCACAGTTGATTGATGCGGGGAATTACCGGGCCTTCAGGATTTGATTTATGATCGAGTGGCGTCACTACATTGTCCATCCGCCCAAGCGCGAAACACTGATCAAGTTTGTCGCCTTGATGGGTGTGTTCATCGCCTATTTCATCTATGTCAGCATAAAATTTGACGTAAAAACCGGCGGCGGTATTGCGGCGCTGACCTGGAGCTTTTTTGTGCTGTGCACCCCCGTGGCCGATGCGGGCTTTCTGCTGGATTTTCCGGTGCGGCTCATCACGGCGGTTCGAATGTTTGTTACCGAGGTCGTCGTCTGGGTTTTGGCTATTGCGATTAATCTGTCGTATCTGACTTTCAATCCGGGGCTTTATGAGAGCACTTTCATCACCCGGCTCTTGCATCAGATCATAATTCATCCCTGGCCCTACTGGAGCATTATCGTGCTTTGCGGCATTGGTACCTTTATGTCCGTTGCCTTTGGCGATGAGCTGATGGATGTGGCGAGCCACAAGGAGCGGGTGCTGCATCACAAGGTCGGCTTTGCCTATCGAGGGCTCATGGTGGTCGCGCTTTTTGTTCTGGTCTTTATGGCTTACGGGTTTTTGCTGAAATCGCTGGGCATTGAGGCCAGCGCCCTGGTGCACGGATCTTAGGCATTTGCGACGCAACTTTATTGCGATCTCCGAAAATTTATGCAACTTTTTGCCCTTGGGCTGGGATTGGAGCCAAATTATTCGGGGGAAGAAGTGGTTTCACAATTGAATTATGCCATTCGGTCAGGGGTCGCAGCCCTGATGTTGCTGTCCTCTTTTACCTTGGCTCAGGCGAATGCGGCGCCTCCCGAGGCTGCGGCATTTTTTGCCACGCCCGCCAAGAGAGACCCTTCTCTGTCGCCATCGGGACGTTATGCCTCTATGATTTGGCGTCAGGACGACAAATTCTATATCGGCATTGCCGATCTTAATGGCGTTGAGGGCACGAAATTCTTTTCCGTTGGAAAAGATACGATGGTTATCTCGCTCAACTGGCTGACCGATGATCGGCTGTTAGCGGAATATACCGACATTGAGAAAATCGATGGCTTGATCACTTACACAGATGGTAGTCGGCGCATGTCCGCCTTTGATCGCGATGGCGGCAATCCGACGACTTTGTTTTCTGGCAATAGGGGTTTGACCAGGCGGAATCGAAATCTGTCGACAGTCACGCACTACCTTTATGATGATCCCGATCATGTCTTGATGCCAGCGGTGAAAAGCGACCGGCTTCACCTCTACAAAGTAAATGTCAATACAGGCAAAGCTGAGCTTGTAGAAAAGGGGTCGGAGAATACAATCTACTGGTTTGCCAATTACCGTGGCGACCCGATCCTGCGTGTTGATGTCAGCGACTATGGTTCCTATCTGTCGTTTTTTAGGAAGGCCAGTGACGGGAAGGGCTGGGAGAAATTCAAAAGACTGGAGTATCAAGATCTCACTACCATAGAGCACTGGCCTCTTGCCTTTGGTCAGGAGCCTACCACCCAATATGTTCGGGCCCGCGTGAATGGAGAGGACCGTTTCGGGATCTATCTCTACGACGTGGAAAAAGATGAATATCTGCGAAAGGTTTTTGATCATCCCGAGTTCGATATAGAAGGCGCTGTTTTGTCTTCTCAGGGGACGGTGCTGGCAGGCATCTATTATGATGACAGGCTACAGATCATGTCTGACCAGGCGCGGCTGCAAGGAGACATTGATTGGCTCAATCAACAATTTGGCAATGATGCCAATGTGATGCCGATTTCTATGAGTTCACGCCATTCGCGGGGGCTTGTTTTTGTTTCCAGTCCAACAATCGCTGGTGACTACTATCTCTTTGATCGGTCGAGGCGGCAATTATCGGTCCTTTTCCAAACGCGACCTGATCTGGGACCCGGGGTGCTGAGCGCAACTGAAATTATGTCCTATCAGGCGCGCGATGGCCTTCCACTCAAAGCCTATGTGACTCACCCCCATGGCAACCGTCTCAAGTCCGCACCGCTGATTGTTATGCCGCATGGCGGCCCCGAAACGCGGGACAATTACGATTATGATCCCTTTGTGCAGTTTCTGGCGTCGCGGGGATACCGTGTCGTGCAGCCAAACTTTCGAGGGTCCGGCGGGTTTGGGCGCGCCTTCGCGGAAAAAGGATACGGCGAATGGGGCGGCAAAATGCAGGACGACGTCACAGACGCCGTTCAGCAACTTATTGCGCGTGGGATCGCACAGCCAGGCAACATGTGCATTGTCGGTATTAGTTATGGCGGTTATGCGGCGCTCTATGGCGGCTTGCAGTCTCCCGATCTTTATCGCTGCGCGGTGAGTATCGCTGGCGTTTCAGACTTGTTTGTCATGCTGGAAGAAGAAAAACGATATGGCGGCAATGGCGGGGAAGTCCATCAGTATTGGCTGAAGTCCATCGGTGACCCGGTCCGGGATCGCGATCGACTGTTGGCCAAGTCGCCTCGCCTGCATGCCCAGGAATACCAGGTTCCTGTTTTGTTGATGCATGGCGAAGATGACGGCGTGGTTTACCGGAGCCATTCCATTTATATGGAGCGCGCCCTTAAAGAGGCGGGAAAGTCTGTTGAGTATATCGAGATTGAGGATGAAGGACATCCTGGATGGAAAGATGACAAGGAGCTCGTGCGCTATCAGGCTGTAGAGCGTTTCTTGAACAGATACATTCCTGTGCAATAAGAATATTTATTTCTGCTTGCTCATATCCAGCAGTGAAAGTGCCTCGACAAGGGGCTTCAATCTTTGTTTCAGCTTCTCCAGCCCGCTATGACGGCGCATGGATTTTTCATTCATGTAAAGGTCGCGTTTGACCTCAATTTGAATGGCGTGAATGCCGGTGTGCGGCTGGCCGTAATATTCTGTGCAAAAGCCTCCGGCGAAGGGGTCGTTGCGGGCGACGTTGAAGCCTTCTTCGGTGAGGGCTTTTTCCAGAGCATCTGTTAGGCGTTGGTCGCAGGAGGCGCCAAACCGATCGCCGAGAACGATATCGGGGGGTGGCGCCCGGCGTGGGCGCGATCCTTGCGCGGCGCGGGAGGGCATGGAGTGGCAGTCCACCAGAATCGCGTGGCCAAACTGAGCTTTGGTGCGCTCCAGCAAAGTATTGAGCGCTTCATGATAGGGGCGGTAGAGCTGGTCGATGCGTGCGCGGGCGTCCTCAAAGGTGAGCTTGTGACGATAGATTTCTGCGCCATCGGCGACAACGCGCGCGATGGTGCCGAGGCCATTTGCGACACGCACCGTGTCTGAGCGGGTGAAAGCGGGAAGCTCTCCGGCGAACATGGCAGGGTCCAACTCAAAGGCTTCCCGGTTGACGTCGCAAAAAGCGCGCGGGAACTCGGCGCATAAAAGCGGGGCGCCAAGGGCCGGCATTGGCGAAAAGATTTCATCCACATAGGCGTCTTCGGAGCGGCGGATGCTCAGGCGGTCCAAAGGTGAAGCCGCCAAAAAGGCTTCGGGGTAGCGCCGCCCGGAATGGGGCGACGAGAAAACCAGAGGTGTGGTTTGCCGGCTCGGTTCGACGAGGCTGATCGGGGGATCGAAATCCTGGAGGCAGGCGGCGAGCTCCTCGTGGGTCTCACACAAGGGGCCAGAGCGGGCATCCGCGGCCGAACCGGCGCCTTGGAGGGGGGCGTTCATGGCGTATTTGATGTCCATGTTGCCGGGTTTTCCTTTTTTCCGATTTCATCGATTCATATATTAATTCTAACACGGTTATTTCTGCAAAATCGGCAAGATGTTAATCTTTCTTAAGAATTAGAGAGACTATCTTGGGCAAAAGCGATTCAGCTGATTTGCCGTAAGAAAGCTGCCAAATTGGCAGAATCTGCGGCATAAGGGGTTTGCCCGCCGGAGATTGCGGGCGTGAATTGGTGATTTCCTTTGAAAACCGGCGGGAAACTGCAGGTTTTTGGGGTTCGTAAGAAAATTGGGGGAGCGACAGGACGATCATGGTGAAGATCCTGCTGGCTGAAGATGATGATTCCATGCGCCGGTTCCTGACCGGGGCGCTGATCAAGGCGGGCCATTCCGTGGCCAGTTTTTCGCAAGGGGACGAGGCATTTGACCTGCTTCGCGGCGAGCTGTTTGACCTTCTTTTGACCGATATTGTTATGCCTGGAATGGACGGCATTGAGCTGGCGCGGCGCGCCACAGAGCTTGATCCCAACATCAAGATCATGTTCATCACCGGCTTTGCCGCCGTGGCGCTTAATCCGAATAATCAGGCGCCGAAAGATGCCAAAATTCTGTCCAAACCGTTCCATTTGCGCGAGCTTGTGGCGGAAGTGGAGCGGCTGGTCGCCGCGTGACCATGTGTCCGGCCCGGCCCGGTTGATTTCAACGCCTTTGGGGCTTGCACTCCCTGACCGATCTCGATAAAACAGCCGCCTTGACCGCCGCTGGGATGGAGATCTTTTGCGGGCCAGGCCGAGGGCGCGTAGCTCAGTGGGAGAGCACTACGTTGACATCGTAGGGGTCGCTGGTTCAATCCCAGCCGCGCCCACCAT
>SBHG01000023.1 GCA_006226305.1 Alphaproteobacteria bacterium
CTGACATCGGCGGCAAAACTTTCGATCGCTTCAATCCGGTTATATAAAGCGGCCACCATGCGGCGCAGGGAGCGTGACAAGTCACCGATTTCGTCGGGGCGCCGCAGCTCGGGAATTTCGACCCGCGCGAAGTTCGTGCCTGTGATGGCCTCATCCGCGGTGCGCGCCAATTGGCGCAAGGGCCGGGCAATATAAAGGGAGAGTACGAGGGAGAGAAACCCAGAAATTCCAATTCCGGCGATCAGGATGAGCAGTGTGGTCATCCGGTTCTCGCGCACCATGGCCTCAATGTCGCCCCCTTCCGCCGAAACAAGCAAGGCCCCCAAAACGATTTTATATTTGCGCACAGGCACGCCAACACTGACCACCAGGGTGCCGTCTTCGGCGGCGCGCCGGGCGCTCGCCACGTTACCCTCCAGGGCGGCCTGAACCTCGACATAATCGAGGCCCGACTGATTGGCGCGCTCTTTGTAAAGCGAAAGGCTTTCGTTAAAGAACGTGCGTTCCAGCCAGCTGTAAAAGATATCCTGCCAGCGACGGGTTTCTTCTTCGATCCCGATCGGCGGCAGGTCCTCGACCTCGACCTGTTCAAACAGCCTTGTGTCCACCACAAGACGGCCTGTGTCTGAGAAAAGTCGCGCGCGGGCATTGGTGTGCAAAATGACGCGGCGAAGGTTGGCCTGCGCCTTTTCCGGATCAATGAAGGCTTCATCATCGCGCAGAACAGCGGCTTCACCCAGGGCATCGGCTATAATCTCGGCCTCGGCGATCAGAGATTCAATGCGCACTTCGATGAGTTCGTCGCGGGAATCGTCAACCCAGAGAATAAAACTCACCGCCCCGATGAGCGCGAAAACGTTGAGCGTGATGATGTATACGGCAAGCTGCGAGGGTATTGGCAGACGATTTGAGATCGGTGCAAACATGGCGCCGATTTCCTCTGCTCGCGCGCGGGTCTTCACGCGAGGCTTTTTCGCTGAGACACGCGCATCCTTGCCGGGGCCCTCGGGCACGAGGGAAGTTTGCGAAGCCTTATCCATGAACCATCATGCCGATGTTGCGCGGCGGCTTACTGCTCGCGGTAACGATATCCCACGCCGTAAAGGGTTTCGATGGCGTCAAATTCCTCATCGACTTCCTTGAATTTTTTGCGCAGCCGTTTGATATGGCTGTCGATGGTCCGGTCATCCACATAGACCTGATCATCATAGGCGGCATCCATCAGATTGTCGCGACTTTTCACAAAGCCCGGACGCTGGGCGAGGCTTTGCAGGATTAAAAACTCGGTCACCGTCAGCGAAACGGGTCTACCGTCCCAGGTGCAGGAATGGCGCATCGGGTCCAAGCGCAGCTTGCCGCGGATGATGGCCTGGCCGTCATCGGATTCCTGAGCGGCATCTGCCCGACGCAAAATGGCCTTGATCCGCTCCAGCAAGAGCCGCTGGGAGAAGGGCTTGCGGATAAAATCATCGGCGCCCATGGACAGACCAAGAATTTCATCGACCTCTTCGTCCTTTGACGTGAGGAATATCACCGGTGTCTTGTGGTTTTCGCGATATTTACGCAAAAGCTCCATGCCATCCATGCGCGGCATCTTGATGTCGAAGACAGCCAGATCCGGAGGTTGCTGCGAAAGCCCCGCGAGCGCAGACGCGCCGTCGCTATAGGTTCGAACCGTATAGCCTTCGGCCTCCAGGGCCATGCTTACGGAAGTCAAAATGTTCTTGTCGTCGTCGACCAGAGCTATGGTTACCATGATCTGTTTTGCCTCTCCAATGCACGTCAACCGTCAAGGGGGGTTCGACTCACTTGCCGTCCCACTTTACTTTGCTTTGCCGCCTCTTGTCACCTTGAGGGCCGAAGCCCATGCCATCTGAGCTACTGTCGCTGGACAGGCACCAGACTGTGGCGGGTAAACCTTGCGAGGTAAACAACGCATGCACATGAGACACCGACAAATAAGCCGAAAATGAGGCCAGGAACTCCCCATTTTTGGGCAATCCCAAGCCAATAGGCGGTCGGCAGGAGCAAGCCCCAATATATTGCGGCCTGCGCCTTTAAGGTAAACATGACATCGCCCATGCCGCGCAAGGCGCCGACAAAGACCGCCATGAGAGATTGGGCCAGGGCAACCATGGCCACCACGCGAATGGCAACCTGCGCGACATCCAATACGTCCGTGTCACCGGTAAAGAGTTCAGCTACGCCGCGCGGCACCAATGTAAGTAAAAGAGAGATCGGCAGCACCATGACGATCATTAATGCGGCACTCAAATATCCGGCGCGGCGAACCGCCGGCCCATCGCCGTCACCGACCGCATGAGCGACCCGGATGGCGGTGGCCGCCGCCATGCCGACGCCAGACATATAGATGAACTGATTGACATTCATGGAGACCTGGTGGGTTGCCGAGGCGACCGCGCCAAGGCGGCCGGCAAAGAGAGCCAGGACCGTGAGCGTTGAAGTTTCGACAAATTGGACGAAGCCAACGGGGGCGCCCAGCCGTCGAAGGCGTCGGCCAATCTGACGGGCTTGCGGACTGACAACCTCGCTTAAGCGGAAATGCAGATCAAACCGGGCGCTGTCGCGATTGAAAAACATGAGGACGCATACCACGGCCAGGAACATGGACACCCTGAGCGCGGAGGTGCCCATGGTGGCGCCCGCCGCGCCCAAGTGCAGATGATGCACGAGATAAATATTGAAAGGCACATTGAGGAGATTGGCGCTGGCGATGACGGCAAATCCGAGCCCGGGCCGCTTGATCGCCTCAAGGAAATACTGACAGGCAATAAACCCCAGCATGAAAGGCATGGACCAGGAGACCTGTCGGGCAACCATGGCCGCGCCTTCCACAAGCGGCGGCGCAATTCCGACAAGGGAGAGCAAATGCGGCAGGGCAAAACAGAGCCCGCCAAAAATTACGCCCAAGCCAAGCGCATGAATGAGATTGACGCGGAAGATCCTGCCGCAGGCCGCGTAATCACCGGCGCCATAGGCCTGGGCCGTCAAAATCATGCCGCCTTGCAAAATACCAACCCCCACCAACATGAGCGTGAGGGTCGGCACGACGCCCAGGCTCAGGTAAGCAAGTTCCTCAGCGCCGACGCGGCCGACCGTCAATGTATCCACAATGACGAAAACCGGCAGCCCCGCACGAGCCAGCATGACCGGCAGCGCGAGGCGTAATGTGGCTTTGATTTCAGCAGGTTGGAAGATGGCGGCGAGGGACAAGTGAGGGCAAACTTACGTTGGGTTAGGGGGGACACGGGGAGCCTATAAGTGACTACTGTGTCATCCTTTTGCGCTGGCGACAATTGACGCTGACCTGACCTTTCAAAGAATTACCAAGAAGTGAGCCAATGAGCCGGGAATATGATTGCAAATGGTACCTCCATATTTTAAGTGTCCTCAGGTAATTTCATGCGCAGCGGCGCCAGTAAAACCAAGAAGAACGTCGCTGGCAAATTGGAGGATCTCCCGTGACACAAAAAGGCGCTTGGATTGCCAAGCAAGGCATTGACTCGTTGGGGCCGAACCTGCCCGGCTTTAAAAATATCAAAACGGAATACTGGAATCTGTCCGCTCCGGCCCTTTTTGAGCTGTCTGTGGCGCGCGGCGAAGGTGAAGTGGCCAAAGATGGCCCGCTGGTTGTCAAAACCGGCCAGCACACAGGCCGCTCCGCACAAGACAAATTTGTCGTCCGTGACAGCGAGACCGAAGGCACCGTCTGGTGGGACAATAATGCGGCCATGACGGCCGAGCAATTCGACACTTTGCTGGCCGATGTCACTGCCGCGGGCGAAGGCATGGAGCTTTTTGTTCAGGATCTCTTTGGCGGCGCGGATTTGACCCACCGTTTGCCGACGCGGGTTATCACGGAGCTCGCCTGGCACTCTCTCTTTATTCAACACCTCCTGATCGAAGCCGATAAGAGCGAGCTGGAAGACTTCGCGCCTGAGTTTACCATTATCAATATGCCGAGCTTTAAAGCAGACCCTGCCCGTCATGGCAGTCGCGGTGAAACCATGATCGCCTGCGATCTGACGCGGCGGATGGTTGTCATCGTTGGTACGTCCTATGCCGGTGAAACGAAGAAGTCGGTGTTCACCATGCTCAATTATCTTCTGCCGAAGAAGTCTGTGATGCCGATGCATTGCTCGGTGAATGTGGGCGAAAGCGCGGACCCGGCGATTTTCTTTGGCCTGTCGGGCACTGGCAAGACGACCCTTTCTGCGGACCCCAACCGGACCCTCATCGGCGACGACGAGCATGGCTGGTCGGAAAACGGCCTTTTCAATTTTGAAGGTGGCTGTTACGCGAAAATGATCCGTCTGTCGGCGGAAGCCGAACCGGAAATTTTTGCCACCACCAAACGTTTCGGCACAGTGCTTGAAAATGTGGTCATGGATCCGGGCACCCGCGAGCTTGATCTGGATGATCCGAGCCTGGCAGAGAATTCACGCGGCGCCTATCCGCTGTCCTTTATTCCCAATGCTTCGGAAACGGGGCGCACAGTGCAGCCGAAGAATATCATCATGTTGACGGCCGATGCCTTTGGCGTTCTGCCACCGATTGCGCGGCTGACCCCGAGCCAGGCCATGTATCACTTCCTGTCCGGTTACACCGCCAAAGTGGCGGGCACCGAAAAGGGCGTGGTTGAGCCGCAGGCGACTTTCTCGACTTGTTTCGGGGCCCCCTTCATGCCGCGTCACCCGAGCGAATACGGCAATTTGCTGCGCGATCTCATTGCCCAGCACAATGTGGGCTGCTGGCTGGTGAACACGGGCTGGACCGGCGGCGCCTATGGCGAAGGCTCCCGCATGCCGATTAAGGCAACGCGGGCCCTTTTGGCGGCCGCGCTGGATGGTTCGCTCAATGGGGCCGAGATGCGGGTTGATCCAAACTTCGGCTTTGAAGTGCCGGTGGCGGT
>SBHG01000100.1 GCA_006226305.1 Alphaproteobacteria bacterium
TTCTATTCGTCATCGGTCTGGTACCGGTCCACCTCCGGCAGTTTCTACAGCGCAACCGATTTCGATCTCTCTGTCGACTCAGGCTTCGTCATTGGTGCGGCGGCTGGCTATGACATGGGCAATGGCGTCAATTTCGAAATTGAATTGGCCTATCGCAAGCAGGATGCAGACGCCAAGCGCGTCTTCAGTTTCTCGTCCTCTTTTTCTGGGTCAAGCTGGACCTATTGGCACTCCAGTCGCTTCCGTTACTACACCTCGCCGACAACGACTGTTCCCAATTCAGCCACCTTTATCAGTGGTTCGCTCACAATTCCACCGGGCAATTATGGCTATTACACCGTCACCAATCCGATCACCGGAGGCACGGCCTATACAACGACTTCCATCGCGAGCGGCGATCTGCGCGCCATGTCCATCATGGCGAATGTTTGGTTCGATTTAGGTGGAGGTCAGGGCAATCTCCATCCTTATATCGGCGGCGGTCTGGGTATGGCTGATGTCACCCTTGATGTGGCGCCGCTGACAGATTCGTCGGATCGAGCCTTTGCCTATCAGATCGGCGCGGGCATTGGCTGGCAGCCGGAAGGAGCTGATTATCGGATCAATTTGGAATATCGCTATTTTGCCGTGGATGGCCTTGAATTCGAGCAAGGTCAGAACACTTTTGAATATGACTATAATGTCAGCGAAATCTTGATCGGTATTCGCTTCAATTATTGATCAAAGCATCAAACTTCATTGAAGGCCCCCGTCTAACAGGCGGGGGTTTTATTTTTGAATCCGGGTCAAAAGGATCTCAAATACCAGGCGTAGTCGCGGTCTGAGACTTCTGCGTGGAAGCGTTCCGCTTCATTGCGCCGCGCGCGCGCAAAAAGCCGGGCATATTTTTCACCGAGATATTTCGGCAGGACTCGCGCTTGGTCGAAAACATCCAAAGCCACCTCCCACCGCAAGGGCAGCTTTGGTTTGAGGTCAAACCGCTCGCGCTCGGCCCGCATGGGTCCCGGATCGCATTGATGGGTTATGCCGTGATGGATACCGGCGACAATGGCGGCGGCCACCAGATAGGGGTTAGCGTCTGCCCCGGCCACACGGTGCTCAATGCGCCGGTTCTTGGCGTCGGACAGCGGAATGCGCAAGGAAAGGTCCCGGTGGTTGGGTCCCCAGTTGGGTTCCACCGGAACAAAAAGACCGGGTCGGTAGCGCCGGTAGGAATTGGCATTAGGCGAAAAGATCGCCATGCCTTCTGCCATGGTTTCTGAAAGGCCGCCAATGGCATGGACGAGCGTGTCGTTGAAATTGGACAGCCCATCCGTGGGCCCGTCTTCCATAAAGACGTTTTTCCCCGCCCGGTCCAACAGGCTCATGTGGACATGTAGACCGCTCCCGGCCGCCTCGGCAAAGGGCTTGGCCATAAAACTTGCCACCATGCCGTGACGCTGCGCGATTGAGCGGATAATCCGCTTCAGCAAAAAGGCCTGATCGCAGGCCCTCACCAGATCATTCGTATGATAGAGGTTGATCTCAAATTGACCGGCACCATATTCAGTAATCGCTGTCGCCGCTGGGATATTGTGAAGTTGGCAGGCGGCCTCCACCTCCCGGAAGAACGTGCCGAAATCCTCCACAAGTTCCATATTGTAAACCTGCGCGCCGGAATGCGCAGGCAAGCCGCTTGGCGGGTCAGCCGGCTCTGGCTTCTGCGTGCCGGGTTTAAGAAGATAAAATTCCAGTTCAATGGCTGCAACCGGTGTCAGCCCCATGTCGGTCAGGGGTTCAAGTGCGTGTTTGAGCACGTTGCGGGGCTCGCCATAAAACGGTGTGCCATCGCGTTCAATCATCGTTGCGAGAACCTGGCCGCGGGGATTGGGGCTCCAGGGAACTCGCGCCAGAGTTCCTTCCACCGCGACGACGAGTGCATCCGGGTCGCCGTCGCCAACCCCAGGCATGCCGTCTTCCTCAACGACTTCCGCCTGGATATTCAGGAAATAAAATCCGAGGGGGAAATTCATCCCCCCCTTGTAGAGCTTTTCAAATCCGCTGCGATTGACCTGTTTGCCACGTTGAATCCCGTGCATATCGCTAAGCAGGATGTCGAAACTGTCCGTCTCAGGGTATTGGCTGAAAAACTCGGTGACTTCCGTCGGTAATTTGTTGGCGGTCATAAAATTTCCTTGGGTCGGAAGTCCTAAAAGGGGTCGGGCGGTGTCGCCCGCCGGCGCGCCGGATTCCACGGCGCGTTTTCAAGTACCGTTGCGCGGACCATTGCGCGGTGCCATTGAAGTTCCCGTTGGAAATAAATCTCGACCCACAATTTCTCACCCGGATTGGCATAACGCGCATCGACGGTGGCGAGCGCAATATTGGCTTTCAAGGTGGGTGACCAAACAGCGGAAGTGGTATTGCCAATTTTCCGGCCGCTTTTGGAAAAGAAAATGTAGGAATGCTCGGCGGGTTTGTTGCCTTCAATATCGAGCTTGACGAGTTTACGTTTCGGGCCTTTCGCCTTGATCTGCAACAAGGCTTTACGGCCGGTAAAGTTTGGTTTCTCAAGGTCGATGAGCCAATCAAGGTCAAGCTCGAATGGATTGCGTGCATGGCCATTGCGAACCGTTTCGAGCGCCGGACTGTATTCCGCATGGGCTTCAATGAAGCCCGCTTCAATGCGGACGATCTCAAGGGCATTAAGGCCAATGGGTCGGATCCCGTGGTCCTTGCCTGCGTCCATCAGACGGTCCCAAAGAGAAAGGGCCTGTTCCTTTTCGATCCAAAGCTCATAGCCCAGATCACCGGTATAACCGGTTCGCGACACCATGAGCTTCACCCCGTTAAAGGTAAAAAACTCGATGCCAAAGGGTTTCAGGTTTTCAATGCCGTCAAGACGCAGCCGTTTGAGAACTTCGCAGGAAGTTGGCCCCTGAACGGATAGGGCGGCAATCTCGGCTGTTTCCTCGGCGACCTCAACGTCAAATCCGAGGGTGGCCATTTGTAACCAATCGCGCTGATGCGCCTGCGTGCAAATGCGGTACTCATTGGGCCCCAGATGAAAAAGCGTGCCGTCTTCAACCACCTCACCCTTGTCATTGCACCAGACCGTATAACCCACCCGGCGCTCTTTAATTTTGGAGACATTGCGCGCCATGAGCCGTTCCAGATAGGGCAGGGCATCCGGTCCTCTTACACGGAACTTGCTCATCGGTGAAATATCGAGCACCGAACAGCTGTTGCGAATGGCAAAATATTCGTAGGTCGTGTTCTCCATGGAGCGGGAGACTGTGTAACCGTTCCACACCGACCAGACGCTCATCTTATTTTCCTGGGACGTACGCTCGTGAAAGGGCGTCGGCCAGACATATTGGCGATAGTGTTCTTTGTCGATCACCTGGCTCATGACGCCTCTCCTTCCGCCAATATGGCTTGCGCCGCATTGTGTCCCGCCGCACCCATCACGCCGCCGCCGGGGTGAGCGCCCGCTCCGCAAAGATAAAGCCCATCCATGGGGGTTTGATATTGGGCGCTGCCATAAACCGGCCGCATCATCATAATCTGGTCGAAAGACATCTCGCCTTGATGCCAATGTCCGCCGCCCATGTTGAAGGTGCCTTCAAGGTCAGTCGGCGTGAGGAGTTCAAGCATATCGATGCAATCTCCAATATCCGGCGCAAACTCAGAAAGTCTTCCAATCACGCGATCCGCAAAAGCCGCCTTCCCGCTTTCCCAGCCAGATTTCAGATCATAAGGCGCATATTGCACAATGGCGGACAGAACATGCGCGCCCTCCGGCGCCAGGCTTGGGTCATGGATCGTTGGAATGCTGATTTCCATGGCAGGTTTTTCAGAAAACTCACCATATTTAACGTGATTGTAGGCCCGCTCCACCTCATCCATGCTGGGCGCAATTACCAGGCGGTTCCCGAGCTCCTTTTTGTCGAGGCCTTTGAAATTCGGTAATTGCTTAAGCGCCACGTGAAGCTTGGCAGCCGAACCCTTCATGCGAACCTTTGTGATTCGGTGCGCAAAATAAGCCTCCAGATGGCGCGCGCCAAGCAAGGACATGAACGTGGTTTTTGGATCAGCGTTGGAAATGATGCGCTGGGCATGGATTTGATCGCCGCTCGCCAATTGAATGCCGACCGCTCTTGAGCCCTCAACAATAATCTTTTCAACCGGGGCATTAACCCGGATATCGGCGCCATGGCTCGCCGCTGCCGTTGCAATGGCTTCCGTCAGCTTGCCCATGCCTCCGCGTACCACCGCGTGGCCACCCGCGCCTTTAATTTCGCGGGTCAGATGGTAGAGATAATTGAATAATGTGTTAGGCGTGCGCGGTGCCATGTTGCCGCCCAGCACGGCGTCGAGCGACAGGGCGCCTTTGATAAGCTCGCTTTCAAAGCATTCGTTGAGCGCGTCATAAACATTGATGCCGATGATCCGAAGAAAATCTTGCATCTTTTCCTTGCCATGGCGGAAGCGCAGGTCAAAGCCAAGTTGAGCCAGCGTTTTGGCGTCCGCCCATTCGCCGCTGGCAATGCGCGGCGGTGTTTTGAGGAGATAGGGCGCAAGCAATGCCATATGTTCACGCATGCGTTTTTTGAACTTAGGATAGGCAGCGACATCGCCATCACTAAGGCCCGGTCCCGTTACCTGGTCCCGCGTGAGTTTGAGCGGTGCGCCCTCAGCCGAAAGCGCAATGGTATCAAGTCCGGTTACCGCATAGTCCACCGAAATCCCGAGATCCTTAATCACACGTGGATGCAATTGCCCGGCAAAATGGGCGCAGCTCGACACTTTATAGCCCGGGGCAAACTCGCGGGTCTGGGCGCCACCACCCACCTGCGCGCCAGCCTCCAAAACCAATACCGATTGCCCTTGCTGGGCCAGGTATCCGGCGCAGACGAGGCCATTGTGTCCGGCTCCGAT
>SBHG01000011.1 GCA_006226305.1 Alphaproteobacteria bacterium
TTGCGGGCCATAAATTCATCGGAGCGGTGCTCGCCCTTGGGCAGGCTGACCTCGACAAACTCAAGAGGAATGTCGATGCCCTGGTCTTTTTTCTCGGTCAGATAAAGCCGCACCTTGGTTGGGTTCGGCGCGATGGGGAAAGTGAAGAGTTTCATGTGGGGTGTCCGGTTTGGAACAGATTTTTCTGGATCATATTGAACGACATTTTGTCTGAGGTCTAGGTGCCTCATTTAAGGCTCCAACGCGATCGCAAAAAGCCCAGACACAACACTGAATGTTCTTCTCATCTCTCTTTCCAATGCCGCGCGAACCAGAATTGGGCCAAACAAAAAACTTAACCCGAGCAGGATAGGCGCAATGGATTCAATTTCAACGGCCCCGCCAAATTGGTAAGAATTCCATAAGGCAGAGAACAAAAATACCGGGCCAAAAGTAAGACATAGGGTAAGGAGAATTAGAAATTTGGTCTTCTGTGATGGCAGGAATCCAACATAACCTTTTATTTTGAGTTTGCTGCCGCGCCTCTCAATTTGTTCAGCAACTGCGCGCGGGTTCATGTTACCGCGTGTCTTTATGTAGTTCGCTCCCGTTAGGCCCATAGAAATCTGAAAACCGTCCGTCCGCCCAACCCAGATTTGACCTTCTTTTGTTTTGCCCAAACGCCATCGCTTCCTGAAAAAAAGTGAAAATCTCGGCTTGCTCATCTCCTCATAACCCTCTGACAGATGCGCGGCGTTTATGTCTATCTCTACTTCAAACGGGATTGGTTCGAGTGGGTTGAATAACGAAATCATGCCCCGATCCCATGTCTTCGATAGGACAGGCTTTCCGCCAGATGTGTGCGGGAGATCACCTCCGCGCCTTCGAGATCGGCAAGGGTGCGGGCAACGCGCAGGACCCGGTGGTAGCCGCGTGCCGTGAGACCCATTTTGTCGATGGCTTCGGTCAGGAGCAGCCTGCCTTTGTTATCTGGCGCTGCGACCTTTTCTAGAATTTCGCCATCGGCTTCGGCGTTTACGCGAATTTTATCGCTGCCGGTTAAGGCCTCATAACGGGCGCGCTGAAGGTCGCGCGCAGCAGCGACACGGGCCGCCACTTCCGCCGAGCCTTCACGGGCGGGCGGCAGGGTCAGATCCGAGGCCGAGACCTGCGGCACTTCAATATGCAAATCGATGCGGTCCATCAAGGGGCCTGAGAGTTTGGCGAGATAATCCTGCGAGCATTTGGGCGCGCGGCCACAAGCGCGCGAGGGGTCTGACAAATAGCCGCAGCGACAGGGGTTCATGGCGGCGATGAGCTGCACCCGGCTCGGGTAGCGGATATGGGCATTGGCGCGGGCGACCACGCATTCGCCAAGCTCCAAAGGTTGGCGGAGGCTATCAAGCACCTGCCGTGAAAACTCCGGTATTAGGTAGCAAGCACACCAAGACTTGCCCCTAGATTCTAGCCTATTTTCCCGTCATGGAAAGACCCAATACTGTTGCTGGACTCGTTGCCAAGAGAGAACAACTCAGAGCCGATCTAAAGGCCGCTGAGAAAGCCATACGCAACATACGCGTTGATATAGACCATCTGGATGCGGCTATAAGACTATTCACTGAGGATGCGCCTAGACGCCTTCCAGAGCATTCTGTCGCACACAGGGCCAGCCGGGGAGAGATGCAACGCTTTGTGCTTGGTTCCCTCAAAGACGCGCAATCGCCCCTCACCTCGTTTGATATTACTCAAAGCTACGTGAAGTCACGCGGGCTCAAGGCTAATGAGGCAACGCTTGTCATGATGCGTAAGAGAGTTGGCGCTTGTCTTAATACTCTCAAGCACAATGGGACTGTTGAAGATGTGCCTTTAAGGGGGCAATATAAGGGATGGAGGTTGAGAGGAGGAGATTATGTCTCAAACGGCAAAGAAACAGCCTGACAAACCCGCAGCGCCCTCAAAGAAAGCAACGCATGAGGAAGTGCAACATCTGTCAAGCTGTGCAGTATGTAATGCCCCGGCATTTGAACCGGGGCCATGTGATTGCGGGGCTGTTAAAGCCGAGCAATTATCCCGCGCTTCATAACTGGGTCATCTGGATTGTAACCCGGGCGAGGTCCGTCAAAGGTTTCGCCGTTAGGTTCGGCATCACCCATCTTGTCTAGTCGGAACAGTTTCCAGTGTTCGCGTTCGTGCGAAGCGCTGGCACCAGAAACCTGATAGGCCCTCAAAAGATGTTGGCCCTTGCTGCCAATCCCGTAGCAATGTGGCTCAATAATACGCTCTCCGGGCGGGTAGTATATCCGAAGGCGAAGTTTGTTATGGATTGCATTTTCTATTGTGTTAGCCATGAGGGATCATCCTTTCAATTGGCTGAAAGTTGATGCCGTAAGGCCTTGACAACGCGACTCTGAGGATTCACTCTTAAGCTACTATTGAAACGGTTCCCGCGCCTTACGATCATCTGCGGGGACACTCAAACTAAAGCCGCTGGTGTTTGCGCACCGGCGGCTTCTTCATATGAATGCCGTCAATTTGGAATGAGACAGCAGAAGTAAAACGGAGTCAAGACCTAGTGTTCATGGTTTGGTCTATCCACAACATGTGGATAACTCGCTAGGCGCTGCGCTGCCAATAGCCTTTCCATTGGCGTGACACTGGATGCGCCAGTGCTGCCGCAGTAGCCATTACAAATTGCTCACCATTACTGACCCTGCGGTTATCCTCGCGCCATGCCATCTCATTGGCATAGGCGTTCAAATACTTGCCGCTGATATGGTGATGCGTTCCAATCTCAGCGCGGCGAAGCCGTGAGAAGAAGCTTTCGATCAGGTTCGTATTGGCTTCCTCAGTGCTATAGCACTCACTGTGATTGATACGGTACGTGCGATAGCGAGCATGGAGAATATCCCAGTGACTTGCTTCGTCGGCATAGATGGTGCTGCCACGCTCTACACGCTGCGCAATCATCTCAACTGCATCGGCCTCAGCGTCAAAGACATGAGGAACGGTGGTTCCCTCACGCTCACGCATGGCAACTACCACGCGGCGCTTGCCTGATTGGTTTTCTGACAATCTGCGGTCACGGCGATTTGCCTTGTTATTAGCGGGTTTCACGTAACCGCCAAAGTAAGCACCGTCTACCTCAACTTCGCCGTTGATAACCTCACCATGTACCTCAGCCCCTAGCGCCTCGCGTAGTTTGTGGGCAAGGACAAAGGCGGTCTTGTATTGAACGTCCAGATCACGGCTCAACTGCAACGCGCTTACGCCTTTCGCTCCGTTCATGAAGATTGCGATAGCTGCAAGAATGTCCCGGAAGGCCAACTTGCGAGAGGCAAAGATGGTCCCTGTCGTCACTGAATACTGAGAATGACAAGCCTTGCACTTGAAGATTTTGCGGGCGTTGTACTTGTAGCTATCAACCCCGCCACAACGCGGGCAGATCGGCTCACCTTCATTCTCAGGCCATCTAATCGCCCGGAAGAGGTCAAAGGACTCTTCCTCGGATAGACGCATCACCTTAGCTAGTGAAAGCGTCCGAGCCTTCTTTGAAAGTAAGAAATGTTGTGCCATTTATCATCAAATCCAGTGTGTATACATCGGATATAGTGATGATATGGGGTGTTGTCAATGGATAATACATCGAATATGATGAATTTCTGCATCAAAATCAGGGATTCACTCGTGTCGCCAACTCAGATAGAATATCAAGACCTTGCAAAGAACATCCTGAAGGCCGAACTAAAGAGACATTCTGTCAGTTACAAGCAGCTTGCAGAAATGCTGGCTGACGTTGGTGTGAGCGAGACTGACCGAAATATTGCCAACAAGATCAGCCGTGGAGGTTTTTCTGCTGCATTCTTTTTGCAGTGCTTGACAGTTATTGGATGCAAAACAGTAACGATTGCCGACTAGGAGAGATGATGTGACATATACCGCGAGCCATATCGCAAATTATATGCTTCAACGCGCTTTTGATGAGGACAGAGATGTGTCCCCGATGAAGTTGTTGAAACTTGTATACATTGCCTATGGGTGGGGATTGGCGGTTCTTGATCGTAAGTTGTTTGACGAGCCTATTTATGCTTGGGCGCACGGGCCCGTAGTGCGTAGTTTGTATGATGAATTTAAGCACTATGGCGGTGGTGCTATTAGAGAGAAGTCCATCGAATTTGATATGGACAAGGGAAAATCGACTACGCCGAAGATCCCCGCCAATGATGCAGATACAAACATTATTCTTGATCGCGTTTGGGAGATCTACAAGGTTTATGGGGCGTGGGCGCTTCGCAATAAAACTCATGAAGACGGATCACCGTGGAAACAGGTTTATGACCCTCATGTCAGGAATACAAGAATCCCGGATGAATTAATCAAAACACATTTTGAAAAGAAAATTCGCGAATATCTAGACAATGACGGATGAGGAAGATGAAACCGGCTCCCTATTAGAGGGAATAAAATCGACACCACCGACTAAAATCAGAAGTGGTTTCGAGAAGGTTGAAGGACTCTCACCAGAAGAAGAAGAGGAATTGGAGCGCGGTGGCAAACATGCCGTGCGCGGGACGATACGTCGCGCAGGACGTTACTTCATTTGGGCTTTGTGGGGTGTCTTGTGCGTGATTGTAGTGGTCTTTGGAATTGGTGTGATCGTTCTACTGTCCAAATATCTCTTCAATGTTATGGGTGATTTGGGCAAAACAGAGACATTCCTCATTCAGGTTTGGGACAACATTCTATTGGTGCTCGCGACCCTGTTTCTTGAGTCATTCGTGGGGCGTAAAGACTGATTTTAGGTGTGCTTGCTACCTAATACCGGAAAACTCTGGCAGCTCATCCAAAAACAAAACGCCCTTGTGGGCCAGCGACACTTCGCCGGGCCGGGCGCGTTGACCGCCGCCGACGAGGGCCGCCATGGAGGCGGAGTGGTGGGGCGA
>SBHG01000162.1 GCA_006226305.1 Alphaproteobacteria bacterium
GGTGTCGATCCTTTTATTGGCCATTTAAATAGCGTAACGGCCGTAGGCTCTGGCCATGGTGGCCCAGAATTTACGACGGACGGTAAATCGAGCACAAAGACAGATTCATTCACCTCAGCAAATATCCCAACAGGAACCTAAATGAGCTTGGCCATAGACATAAAATCGGTTGTAGTCTGTGATGATATTCGTACCGAGGACAACAATAAGAAGTTATTGATAGGTGTATATACAGGCGCTGTCATTGTAAATGACATTCCCGCAGTGCTTGGCTCTTTCGCATTATGGGCAGGTATTCGTTACAGAGATTCCAAGACTAAGATCTTGTCGTTTCGTCTGCTAGACCCAAAGGGAAAAGCAATTCGTGAAGGCAGCGGCCCGATAAAAGGTGACGGGAAGGGAAAGCCGGCTGACCTAGTCATTCGATTCCCTATGATAAATCTGGCTTTGGAAGGTAGATACAAGATCCAATTTAAGACCGAGGGTAGGTTCGTAACTGTCAGCGATTTTATGGTCCGAAAAGGCCCCTAACCAAAATTTTGCCCTAGTCGAATCAATTTCATAACATTGACCAGCTGATCAAATTTGAATTGTCTAACCAATTGATTTCATTTTGCCATGGTGGGACTTTTAATCAGTGGGTCACAGGTTCGATTCCTGTCGGGCTCACCATTTTTCCTCATGATTTCAGACTTTTGTCGGCAATCCTTGATAAATCGGATTGTCTGGACCCTAGGCCAGGTGAGAGCCGCTTGCGTTTGTCGCTTGCATCATAGCGCGGCTGACGCACCATGATTGTCATTCGCTCCAAAGGGGGCTTGATGGAGGAGAAATTCAATGACTGTTGAACTCAGTATGCTTTTGTACAGCGTCGCCTTGACGTTTGTCCTGATCCTCATTCCGGCAACAATGCAGATCCTGAACAATGGGGGCGCGGCACAGGCCGGCAATCGCGACAACTTGCCCGAGCCAACCGTGATGGTGAAGCGGGCCCAACGCCTGGCCGCCAACATGAAGGAAAACCTCCTGATGTTCGGGGCCCTGGTTCTTTTGGCCAATGCCTCTGGCGTTTCCACGGAAATGACCGTTCTGGGCGCACAGCTGTTCTTCTATTGCCGGATTGTCCACGCAATTATTTATCTCGGGGGCTGGCCCTGGATCCGGCCTTTGTTCTGGCTCGGCGGGGTTGTCGGCATGGTCATGATCTTCCTGGCCTTGCTCTAGACCGACTCGTCCGGATCACCCTTGACACCCCCTTGAGGCGGCCTCCTCAAGGGGGTTTTCCTTTGCCTGCGACACTTTGTATGCTCGTTTCGCACGCCCGGATGATTAGATTTGAATTGAGATCTTGTAACGGAGAGGAACCCCCAGATGTCACATGTGCCCCACGAGCTGGCCGAAGAATTCCCTGAATACAAAGACAAAATCCATACGCAAAAGGAAAGCAATCCGCATTTCCAGAAGCTGTTTGATGAATATCACGCCATCAACCGGGAAATTCACCGCCTTGAAACCCGCGTCGAAACAGCCAGTGACGATTATGAGCATGATCTGCGCAAGAAGCGCATGGTTTTAAAGGATGAACTTGCCGCCATCTTAAGCGCGGCCTAAGCCGTTTTGAGGATATCTACGATGCCGGAGATGTCCTCAATCGCCACCATGGCGTCCGTATCAACAGGTTTGCCCAGGTGCGCCTCAAGCGCCATGATCAGGCGCATATGAGCCAGGGAATCCCAGCGGTCGGTAACCCCGATGGCAGCATCTTCGGGAACTTCTGAAACGTCCAGCTGCAATGCTTCGGCGAGCAGTTCCCGTGCCTTTAAATTCAATTCGCTGGCCGCGCCCATTTATTTCAGGTCCTTCCTGATCTCAAACCACTCATCGCGTAAGAGCCCAAACTGAACTTCGTCGATCCAATTACCATCAAGGTCTTTTGCGTGATGGCGCAGAACACCTTCGGTTTTGTATTTTAACGCCTTGTAATTGAAGATAGACGGGTAGTTGTCCGAGTTTACTTTACCGACGACCTTTTCAACGCGCATTTCATCAAAGATGAAATCAAGGCACACCGGACGCACTTCGCGCACAACGGCTTTGCCCCAATAGTCTTTGTTGCCGATGACCACATTGGTGACGACCCGCGACCCGGCCTCGCGGATAATTGAGAAAAAGCCGATGGGCTCATCCTGCCCCTTCGGGAAGATGCCTAGATGAAACCGGCCGCGGTTATCAAATTTTGAAATGTGAGTGACGGCCTGGTCCTTGGTCCAGCCTCTGGGCGGAAATCCAAGACTCTTTTGAACTTCTGCATCATTCCACCAGGCGATATAGGCCTCGGTCGCGTCTGCAGGCGTCAGAGAACGCAGAATATAATTCTCCGTCTCCAATCGAATAGGCGTTCCGGGAATCCATGCCATGCTTAGTTACGCTCGCTCCAGACAAACTTTACGAACAGTGTCGCGGTTTAACTTACCTCTATCGGTCTTGGGGATTTCATTCAAGATGAACCAGCGCTCCGGCACGCATTCGCGGCGAATGTGGCTGATCGCCCAGTCCCGAAGGGTCTTGGGATCTTCCGTTCGGCCCTCCTTGAAGACCAGGGCAACAGCGACGGTTTCACCTGCCACGGGGTCTGGTAGCCCGAAGGCGCAGGCCTCCAGGACGCTGTCATGGCGCTCCAACAGCAGATCAATTTCTTCCGGGCTGACTTTCATGCCGCCGCGATTGATTTCATTTTTGATACGGCCCGTGAGACGTATGACACCCTGCGCGTCGATGGTCCCCGTATCGCCGGTGTAATACCAGCCTTCCTTAATTACCTCGGTGGTCAGGTCCGACCGTTTGAGATATCCGAGCATGAGGGAAGGGGGCTTGAGCAGAATCTCGCCTTCTCCCTGAGGGGCGATGGACCCGTCAGGCAAAGCGACAGCGGCCTCACCGCCCCACATCGGGCCGATCAGACCGTCTTCAGGTTCGCGGTCCCGCAAAGAACCGCCCGCCACCCAGTTGGCGGTTTCGGTAATGCCATACATGTTGCGCACGTCTTGTGTACCGGTCCAGGCCGCGATTTCCCTGATGAGGTCTGCCGCCACGGGCGCGGAGCCGATATGGACCTGATGGAGGGTTTTGGCCTCCGGCGCTTTTGAGGCCTTCAAAGCGATTTTCCAGAAGGCGGGCACCGAGCTCATAAAGGTAATCTGGTTTTCCTGGAGAAAGGTGCCAAGTCGGGCCGCCACTTGCAAACCGCCGCCGGAAGCCAGAAAAAGATCGCCCCCTGCCAGAAGCGGTGTCAAGCAATTGCCGATAAGGCCATGACCGAAATGAGTGGGCAGCACACAAAGGGTGCGCGCCATGGTCTGCGGACTGATGTAATCATGATTGTTGTCGATGCGTGCACGGAGCGTCCCAAATGAGTGAACCACCCCCTTGGGATCTCCCGTGGTGCCGGAGGTGAAGAGGATCAACGCATGGGCGTCTTTTGGGGCCGATATGATGAGAGCGCCTTGATCTTCGCCAGTTCTTTCCGGGAGGCCTTCCACCCAGGTCAACCCGGCATCCGTTTCGGGTAATGCCCGGTCACCAAGCAAGATTGCCTCGCTGTCTGTGAAGCCCGCCACATTGATGAGTTCGGCATCCGTGAGGGCCTGGTTGGTACAGGATGCGCAAGCGCCACATAGCCACGCGGCGAAGAGGTCGACAAAAAAAGCGGGGCTGCCGCCATGGGCGATAATGATATTTGATCCCGGGCCGATTCCGTGACGGCGCAAAACGTCGGCACGCGCCGTGACAGCGGCCTTGATTTGCGGTCCGCTCCAGCGGTCCTGATTCAGAAGATTGTGAATCGATCCGAGGTTGGACAGATCCATGCTCACCTGGGAAAGTGTTTGCGCCTTAGTCATTGAGGTCCGTTTGTTCGTCCATCAGATTTGAGCCGGTCCATGGCCTTTTTCATGGAGCCTTCGGCGGGAACAAGTTCGAAGGCGTTACCTAACCCAAACCGGGGCATATTTCCATAGATGGCTTCAACATTGGTAGCAGGCACCCGATAGGTCTCGTGCCAGATCCCGACGGTGCCGTCCATGCCAACATTTTTCATGAAATCAGTCCAGGCGGGACGGTGTTCGCGATCCGGATTGCCGGCATAGTCCATCAGCTTGTCGATGCTTTCCCAATATTGGAAATTAAAAAAGTTGGGAAAGGACGCATGAGAGCGCACATGCAAGAGCCCAAGATCCGGATCGGCGGCGAGCTCCTTGAGCATGCGGGGCATGGCGGCCGCCACCGGCAGCCACTTGTGGAACTTGAGCGGCTTGTTGACTCGCATGCCGATGATAAAAAGTACAAATTCCTTGTCGACGGCGGGGGCCATTCGGGCGGGTATGATTGACATGTTCTTCTCCAACTATTTGGCAAAGGGGGCGTTGGCCTTTTTGCGCAGGCATCCTGCCACGAACTGTGTGTTTTGGCACCCTTGGTAAGAGCTCTATCAAAACCTAACGTCGCAAGATTGTGACCATATCTCGGGAACTGGAGAAAGTTTTGCAATTTGAAGGCATTAAAAAGAGTTTTTCGCCTTGGAAATTCAGGAAAAAACCTTCGCAATTTGGCCGCAAATCTTTATGCTCGCCGAATATTTTGACATTCGGATAAGGAAATTATTCATGCGTATTATGGTGCTCGGGGGGGACGGCTTTTGCGGTTGGCCCACTTCTTTGCATTTGTCCGCCAATGGCCACGACGTGATGATCGTGGACAATCTCGTTCGCCGGAAAATCGACGAAGAGCTTGGCGCCCAGTCTTTGACGCCGATCGCGTCCATGGAAGACCGGCTGGCGACCTGGGAAGGGCTCGGCAAGGCACCCATCGCGTTCAAGGATATCGATGCGGCGGAGGACTATGAGGCGCTCCTGGCGGCTCTTGACGCCTTCAACCCCGAAGCCGTTGTGCATTTTGCAGAGCAACGCGCGGCTCCCTATTCCATGAAGTCACCGCGCCACAAGCGCTATACAGTTGGCAACAATGTGGGCGCGACCCACAATCTACTTTGCGCCATCACCGAGCTGGGGCTCGATACCCATATTGTTCATTTGGGCACCATGGGGGTCTATGGATATCACGGGGATGACCCCATTCCCGAGGGCTATCTGAAGGTCACCTTGAGCAATGGATCAGAGCGGGAGATTGTTCACCCTTACAGCCCGGGCAGCGTTTATCACGCAACAAAATGCCTCGACCACACACTGTTCCAGTTCTATGCCAAGAATGACGGGCTGCGGATTACCGACCTTCACCAGGGTATTGTCTGGGGGACGCAGACCGAGGAAACCTCGCTTGATGAAAATCTGATCAACCGGTTTGACTATGACGGGGACTATGGAACGGTCCTGAACCGTTTTCTGTGCCAGGCGGCGATCAATTATCCTTTGTCCGTCCACGGCACTGGCGGCCAAACCCGTGCATTTATTCATGTTCAGGACACTGTTCGCTGCGTGCGGCTGGCGATTGAAACGCCGCCGAAAGCGGGAGACCGGGTGCGGGTGCTTAACCAAATGACTGAGGTGCACAAGGTTGTAGAGCTGGCCGAGATGGTGTCGCAAATGACCGGGGCCAAGATTGATTTTGTGCAAAATCCACGGTTGGAAGCGGCGGAAAATGAACTGTTTGTGGCCAATGACGGGCTTCTAAAGCTGGGCCTCACTCCCATCACGCTTAAGGATAACCTGATGGACGAAGTCATTGGAATTGCTAATAAATATGCTGATCGCATTGATACGGACAAGATCCCGTGCCGATCGCTCTGGCGGGCCGATATGGCCGGGGACGGCAATGACAATGAGGTCAGCCCCAAGAAAGCTGAAGCGATTTAGTCACACCCGGATCGCAGACCCTCAGAAAGTCCGTTTTGTGCGGTTTTCAAGCGCCACTTGCCCGTGTATTGTTGAGGCTCATATGGGTATTGGCGGCACTGCGGATCTGGGGAGCGGGGCCGCTTGCCAGCATGTCCTGCTGGTTCACACGGGGGTGTTATGACTTCTGAGGTTTTGTTGATGAATCGCGGCGCGGTCGCCATGGCGGCTGATAGCGCGGTCACAATCTCAGGCGGCGGCAGCCAGACCATCTATCAAAGCGTCGACAAGGTCTTTCAGCTAATTGAAGGGCGGCCGATCGGTGTGATGATCTATAATCACGCTGACATTATGAATGTTCCCTGGGAGACGGTGATCTCTCTTTACAAAGCGCGATCAGGCAAGAAAAAATTCAATACGGTTCAAGAGTATGCGGAAGATTTTTTGAATTTTCTTGAAAGCCACGACGACTTATTTCCACAGCAAAATCAGGATTTTGAGTTTTTCCGCACGGTCGCAACCGTTTTCGGAATTATCGGCAACGAGTTTGACCGGCAGGTCGCGAAGATGCGCGAGGCTGGCGCGACTGACGTTGATACTCATTTGAGCGCAATATTTGATTATGTGGTCGATGAAATCCGCGACGCCTATTTAACTTACTGGGACGATGATTCACCGCGGGAAGATCTGGCTTGTTTTCCCGAAGATATGGCGGCGCGCATTGAAAAGCGGTACGGCAAACAGATTGGTGAGCTTGTCGGAGGTCTTTTGGGTCGCCTGCAACAGGACTATCGGGACATTTCCCTCAATAGCGTTACTGAAGGAAAACTGCGCGAAATTGCGATTATGTCGATTACCAAGAATGCCTTCTTCGAAGGCTACACGGGCATCGTCTTTGCCGGCTTTGGTGAGCGCGACAAGTTTCCCTCCATGGTGTCCTATCTTACGGGCGGCATTTATGGGGGGCTTCTCAAGCGTACCCTCGATAGCAAGGAACAGGTCGACGACAATTCCGGGCCTGTCATCATGCCCTTTGCCCAGGACAAGATGTTCTACACCTTCATGACCGGGATTGATCGGGATTTTCAGGAATATCTTTATTTTGAAACCCTTCGGCTGACCCATCATCTTGTCAATGATGTGGTGGCCCAGATCCCGTCCTTGTCAGAAGGGGACAAACAGGAAGTCCTGGAGCGGTATGGACGCAACAATCTGGCGGCGGCCTTGCGGGCGTTCTTTGACAATATTCACCGCTATCAGGTGGTGGTGCATATGGCGCCGATCTTCCAGGCGGTCCACATGTTGCCAAGGGCCGAGCTGGCGGAAACTGCCGCTTCCCTTGTGAAATTGAATTCCTTCCAGCAAAAAGTAACCATGCAGCCGGAAACCGTTGGTGGTCCTGTCGATGTGGCGCTGATATCCCTGAGCGAAGGGTTTGTCATGCTGCGCGACAGTGCGACGATTTAGGAGAGGAGTGAGAGACCCATGACCGACCGTATTAAGGAAATGCTCGATCTCGTCAGCCAGGACTATAAGGCTGGGAAATATATTTCCGGTGGCGATGCGGGCAAACCGCCTGCAAAAGAGAATTCGCTTAAGAAGTCACAGATGCGTGCATCGGCGCGGCCAGATTTTGCTCGGGCGGCTCAATATGCCTACCCCGCGCCGCGTGATCCGCAGACCTGGAAGCGCCCCACCTTCGAAGACAGATGGCAGGCGGCCAGCGGCGGTTATGAGAGTCCGATTGACCCGGTTGACGCGGCGATGACAGCCCTGCACAGCGTCTCCTGCGATGGCGACAGCTGCGAACTGACAGCCAGCAGCTTAAGCGAAAGGGATCGGCCAAGACTTAAGGATGCCCCCCTGAACAAGAAACAACGTCAGAGATTTTCCATGCCCGAGGAGGCCTATGACCCGAATGGCAAGCCGAAGAAAAAGCGGCGCGGCTTCTTCGGCCTTTTCCGGCGGAAGTAAAAACTAATTGGAAACAAAGCGGTCGGTGCGCGATTGACGGTCCAGATCGGCCGCCATCATTTCCTCCACCAGATTTTCAAAATTGGTTCTTGGGGCCCAGCCCAAGACGTCCTTCGCCTTGCCTGCATCACCCATCAATAAATCGACTTCGGTGGGGCGATAGAAGCGGGGATTGACCTTGATGATGCATTTTCCAGTTTCCCGGTTATAGGCCTTACGATCCTCGGCTTCGCCTTCCCATTCAATTTTGAAGCCGGCAACCGAGGCCGCCAGATTGGCAAAATCCTCGATGGTATGGGTTTGGCCCGAGGCGAGCACAAAATCATCAGCCTCATCGTGGCGGACCATGGCGTGCATGCCTTCGACATAATCGCGGGCATGGCCCCAGTCTCTGCAGGCATTCAGATTGCCAAGCTCCACATGGTCAATGAGACCGAATTTGATGGCTGCGAAATGGGTCGTAATTTTGCGCGTAACAAATTCTGTGCCACGCAGCGGGCTCTCATGGTTGAACAAAATGCCGGATGTGGCGTGTAGGCCATAGGCCTCCCGGTAGTTTTTCGTCATCCAGTGGGCATAGAGCTTTGAAATGCCATAAGGACTGCGCGGATAAAAGGCGGTGGTCTCTTTCTGCGGGGTTTCCTGCACCAAGCCAAACATCTCAGACGTAGATGCCTGATAGAAACGGATTTCCGGGTCGACGACCCGAATGGCTTCAAGGATACGGGTGACACCCAGCGCATTGGCTTCCCCGGTGAAGATGGGCTGGTTAAAAGACGATCCAACAAAGCTTTGCGCCGCCAGATTGTAAATTTCGGTCGGGCGTGTTTCCTTCAAGGTGTGGATGATGTTGGACTGCTCCAGGAGCTCCAGCTCTTCAAAGCGGATATGGCGTTCCACGTCCAATTCACGCAAGCGCCAGGAATTGTTTGTGGAGGTGCGGCGATGGGTGCCAATAATCTCGTAGCCCTGATCAATCAGATGGCGGGCGAGATAGGCCGCATCCTGCCCAAAAATGCCAGTAATGAGCGCGCGTTGAGTTGTCATAATCTTCCTGTCACTTCTTGTGGTGACATGGAAAACTCTGTGCACCAGATGTCAAGATTTTCGTGGGATATTTGGCAGAATGCTGACAAATCAGTGTAAAACGGTGACGGAAAACAAATAGAAAGGCTCTCATGACCAAGATTGTCCCGGTCATATTGTCAGGTGGCTCGGGAACGCGGCTCTGGCCCTTGTCCCGATCCAGCTACCCCAAGCAGCTCCTGGACCTGACCTCGGAGCGCACCATGCTGCAGGAAACGGTGGCGCGGGTCACTGAGTCAGAGATCTTCACGCCTCCGGTCGTAATCTCAAATGACGCACACCGCTTCACGATTGCCTCGCAGATGGCCGATTTTGGTGTCGCGATGGCAGCGCATATTCTTGAGCCGGTTGGACGCAATACAGCGCCTGCAGCGGTGGTAGCGGCACTTGCGGCCGAGCAACTCTTTCCCGGCTGCCAGATCCTTATTTTGCCGGCCGATCACTTTATCGAAAAGCCAGGTGCCTTTGTCGAGGCGGTCAAGCTGGGCGCTACGGCAGCCGCGCAAGGGGGACTTATAACCTTTGGGATTGTCCCCACCCATGCCGACACAGGATTTGGTTATATCAGGGTCGGACCTGGAGAGGGCGGTGTCCACGAGGTTGCCGAGTTTGTTGAAAAACCGAACCTTGAGACGGCCGAAGAATATGTTGCCTCCGGTGATTATTACTGGAATGCGGGCATCTTTCTGTTCTCCGCCGAGACATTGCTGGAAGAGGCGAACCGTCATTGCCCTGAGATATTGGCGGCCTGTCGCGCGTCTTATGCGAGCGCGCGGCAGGATCTGGACTTTCTGCGTCTCGACAGTGAAAGCTTTGAGCAATGCCCCTCTGACTCCATCGATTTTGCCATCATGGAAAAGACCGACCGCGCCAAAAGCGTACCGGTCTCGATGGGGTGGAATGATGTCGGTTCCTGGCGAGCACTTTGGGAGCTTGGCGCACAAGACGCGAACGCTAATGTGACACTGGGCGATGTGATCGCCATCGACAGCGCTGATAGTTATATCCGTGCCCAAGACAGCCTGGTGGCCACGCTGGGCATCAAGGGCCTTGTTGTTATTCAAACGCCGGACGCCATTTTGGTCGCAGATAAGGCGAAGGTGTCGGAAATCAAATCCATTGTCGCCCATCTGGAAGAAAATGGGCGAGGGGAGCACGCTTTCCATCAAAAGGTACACCGGCCCTGGGGCTATTATGAATCTCTTGATGTGGGGCTCAAACACCAGGTTAAGCACATCTATGTAAAACCGGGCGCGAGTCTTTCCCTGCAACTCCATAATAGGCGCGCGGAACATTGGGTTGTCGTAGAAGGCAAGGCTTTGGTCACCGTTGGGGACGAAACCCGGGAAATGCAGGAGAATGAGTCCGTTTATATTCCCATCGGCTCAAGGCACCGACTGGAAAATTCGACCGGATCCCCCTTGCACCTCATCGAAGTTCAAACCGGGGATTATCTCGGCGAAGACGATATTGTGCGGTTTGAAGATATTTACGGGCGCAAAGAAGAATAAATGCGTTTACTTCGGCGCCTTCAATGGCCGTCCGACACAATGATAAGCAATGCCGTGCTCGGCCATATCCTCCGGATCATAAATGTTTCGCAGGTCAACAAGAATAGGCGTACCGTCTTTCTGTTTGAGTTTGCGCATGTCCAGAGCACGAAACTCGTTCCACTCTGTGAGGATGACGGTCAGGTCCGAACCTGAGATCGCGTCATAGGCATCTTTCGCCCAGAAAACCTCCTTGAGGTCTTTAGCAGCTTCTTCCATCCCTTCCGGATCAAAGGCGCGAATGGTTGCGCCGTTCGCCTGGAGGATGGGGACAATGTCGAGGCTGGGTGCCTCGCGCATATCATCCGTGTTGGGTTTGAAGGTCACCCCGAGAATGGCAACGGTTTTGCCCTGAACGGACCCGCCCGCGGCATCGATGATCTTTTGCGCCATTGCCTTCTTGCGCGTGTCATTAATATCGACAACGGCCTCGACAATACGCGTTGGAGCGCCCGCTTCGGCGGCCGTGCGCACCAAGGCGAGTGTATCCTTGGGAAAACAGGAGCCGCCATACCCTGGGCCCGCATGAAGAAACTTTTTCCCGATGCGGCCATCAAGACCGATGCCCTTGGAGACATCCTGTACATCGGCGCCCACTTTCTCGCACAAATCCGCCATCTCATTGATGAAAGTAATTTTGGTGGCGAGAAAAGCATTGGCGGCATATTTGATGAGCTCAGAGGTCTGCCGGGTAGTAAAGAGGATCGGTGTTTCATTAATAAAGAGCGGACGGTAGATCTCACGCATGACCCGTTGCGCGCGCTCAGATGAGGTACCAACAACAACTCGGTCCGGGCGCTTGAAATCCTCAATGGCGGACCCTTCGCGAAGGAACTCCGGATTGGACGCCACATCGAAATCCGCTTCGGGCCTGGTTTTGCGGATGATCGCTTCGACCTCCTGGCCAGTGCCGACAGGTACCGTGGATTTTGTTACCACTACCGTATAGCCGTCCATGTTTTCGGCGATCTCCTTGGATGCCTCATAGACGTATGTCAGATCCGCAAAGCCATCACCGCGGCGGCTGGGTGTACCCACGGCAATAAAAACCGCGTCCGCACCAAGCATGGCCTCCTTCAAATCCATTGTGAAGGAGAGGCGGCCCGCCTCCACATTATCGGCAACCAATACATCAAGCCCGGGTTCATAGATCGGGATTTCACCCTGCTTCAGGCGATCGATGCGGTCCGGATTCTTGTCGACGCAAACGACTTCATGACCAAAGTCTGAAAAACAGGCGCCGGAAACGAGCCCAACATATCCTGTGCCGACCATTGCAATACGCATGGGTAATTACCTTTTTTGCTTTATTGGGTTTTGAGGAGATCCGACATGATCTCTCTAAGATCTTGAGAAAACTCGTCGCGGGCGAGGGCCATAGCCATATTAGCCTTTAAAAAGCCCAGTTTGGAACCGCAGTCATAACGAGTGCCGACAACACGTAGCCCGTGAAAAGGATGGGTGGCGATCATTTTAGCCATGGCGTCTGTGAGCTGAATTTCTCCCCCGGCACCGGTTTCGTGGGCATCCAAATGGTCAAAGACCTCTGGTAACAAGATGTAGCGCCCATAGATCGTGAGCGTTGAGGGCGCTTCTGCGGGCTCGGGTTTTTCGACGAGCCCTTTAACTTCCACGAGGCTGCCGTCGTCAGCACCCGGGTCGAGCACGCCATAGCGATTTGTCATTTCAAGTGGCACATTTTCGACGGCGATTACGTTTCCGCCAGTCTTTTCATAGGCCGCGACCATCTGAGCCATTGCCCCCGGGGTGGCATCGACAAAATCATCCGGTAGAACTACGGCAAAGGGCTCATGGCCGACGAAGTTTTTTGCACACCAGACCGCATGTCCCAGACCCAGCGGTTGCTGCTGGCGAACCACTGCAACTTTCCCCGGTTCGGGTTTTGTCGACTTTAGCAAGTCGAGCGCCTCGGTATTTCCCTTTTCGTGGAGAATGGTCTCAAGCTCAAAGGCATGATCCAGATAATCATCAATCGCGCTTTTGCCCCGACCGTTGACGAAAACAAATTCGTCAATTCCGGCCGCCATACATTCCTCGATGGCATACTGAATGAGCGGGCGGTCCACGATGGGAAGCAATTCCTTCGGGACAGCCTTGGTCGCGGGCAGGAAACGTGTGCCAAGACCGGCCACGGGAAAGACAGCCTTGCGGACGGGTTGCAGCATATTGGGCGATCTCCTTGGGGGCTGGCGATCAAGATGAGACAAATGTGGCTTGCTTTTGCCACGCAGCCCCCAGGGTTTGCAAGAGACAAGCCAGTTTCTACCAAAAGGACGGCATGAGGATTGCGTGGAAAGGGTGAATTATGCCCGAATTGTGCGATTTTGGGTCAATAAACACATACCCGGATTGTGATTAATGTTAAAATACATCTCCCATATGTTTTTAAGTTGATATCAAAGGGGAATTCCTTGATTTCTGCTGAAAAAGCTGGTCAAACCACCCTTAACTTGAACGCTGGCGGGTCTGAGCTGCAACGGGCCACCAGCGCGAAAATACAGGAAAATAGTTAGCCTCATGAAAGAGCTTACCCATCTTAAGCGGCTCGAAGCGGAGAGCATTCACATCATGCGTGAAGTCGCGGCAGAGTGTAAAAATCCGGTCATGCTGTACTCGATTGGCAAGGATTCGTCGGTCATGCTGCACTTGGCGATGAAGGCCTTCTATCCTTCCAAGCCCCCGTTCCCGCTAATGCATGTGGACACCACCTGGAAATTCCGGGAGATGATCGAGTTTCGGGACCGGATGATGAGCGATCTCGGATTGGATCTGATTGTCCATATAAACGAAGAGGGCGTTCAACAGGGGATTGGCCCCTTTACGCATGGCTCAGCGGTCCACACGGACGTCATGAAGACCCAGGCGCTGAAGCAAGCGCTCGACAAATATGGATTTGATGCGGCTTTTGGTGGCGCCCGGCGGGACGAAGAGAAATCTCGCGCCAAGGAGCGGGTGTTCTCATTCCGATCCCGTCAGCACCGTTGGGACCCCAAGAACCAGCGCCCGGAGCTTTGGCGGATTTACAATTCGCAGATCCACAAGGGAGAGAGCGTCCGCGTGTTTCCCCTGTCCAACTGGACCGAGCTGGACATCTGGCAATATATCCACCTGGAAAATATTCCCATCGTGCCCCTTTATTTTGCCAAGGAGCGGCCTGTCGTCGAACGCGATGGCACGCTGGTTATGGTCGATGATGACCGGATGCCGCTGGAGCCCAACGAGGCCACCCAGATGCGCATGGTGCGATTTAGAACCCTGGGCTGCTATCCGTTGACCGGGGCCGTGGAATCCTCCGCAGCGACCTTACCGGACATCATTCAGGAAATGCTTTTGACAACAACCTCAGAGCGGCAGGGCCGGGTGATCGACCAGGATCATGGCGCCTCCATGGAGCAAAAGAAGCAAGAGGGGTATTTTTGATGTCTCACGCTTCTGAACTTATTGAAAAAGACATTCTGCAATATCTTGATGCCCAGGAGCACAAGAGCTTCCTGCGGTTCATTACCTGCGGCAGTGTGGATGACGGCAAAAGCACGCTGATCGGGCGGCTACTTTATGACTCCAAGATGATCTTTGAAGATCAGCTGACTTCTCTGGAAGCGGATTCCAAAAAGGTCGGCACGACCGGCGGTGATCTCGATCTGGCGCTGCTTGTGGACGGCCTGGCAGCTGAACGCGAACAGGGCATCACGATTGATGTTGCTTATCGGTTCTTCTCAACGGACAAGCGCAAGTTCATCGTGGCGGACACCCCCGGCCATGAGCAATATACACGCAATATGGCAACCGGCGCCTCGACTGCGGATTTGGCAGTTATTCTAATTGACGCCCGCAAAGGCATCTTAACCCAGACAAGGCGACACTCCTTTATCGTGTCGCTCCTTGGTATTCGTCATGTTGTGCTGGCGATCAACAAGATGGACCTGGTGGACTATGCCCAAGATGTTTTTGAGCAGATCAAGCATGACTATGAAGTCTTCGCTCAGGCCTTGAATTTTGACGATGTCGTGGCCGTTCCCATTTCAGCCCTTAAGGGTGACAATATTCTCAACGGTAGCGACGCGATGCCCTGGTATCAGGGCACAACGCTGATGAGCCATCTGGAATCGGTCAATGTGGATCGGGATGATCAGGTCAGCTCTTTCCGGTTGCCGGTGCAATGGGTTAATCGCCCCAATCTAGACTTTCGGGGTTTTTCAGGCACGATCGCAAGCGGCACTGTTTCAATTGGCGATGAAATCATGGCATTGCCCTCCGGGCACCGCAGCCGAGTGAAGCAGATTTTGGTTGGCGACGAGGATTGCCAGCTTGGAGCAGCTGGCGAGGCCGTCACCATAGCACTGGAGGACGAAATCGACATCAGCCGGGGCGATGTCCTTTGCGCCGCCAACGATCCGGCGCGGGTGTCCGATCAGTTCATGGCCCATGTGCTGTGGATGCATCACGAGGCGCTTCTGCCAGGTCGGCCGTATCTCTTGAAATCGGGCAATCGTACATCGACCGCCGTGGTCAGTGATCTGCGCCACAAGGTCAATGTCAACACACTTGAACACCAGGCCGGCAAAACACTGGAACTCAATGAAGTGGGGCAATGCACGCTGAGCCTTAACCAGCGGATCGCCTTTGATCCTTATACAGTCAACCGCGATACAGGTAGCTTCATCCTGATTGATCGGCTCACCAACAATACGGTGGGCGCGGGCATGTTCGATTTTGAGCTTCGGCGGGCATCGAACATTGTTTGGCAGGAACTTGATGTCGACAAGCAGACGCGAGCTAATCAAAAACACCAGAAACCTTGCGTACTGTGGTTTACCGGGCTTTCGGGCTCAGGCAAATCGACCGTCGCCAATCTGGTGGAAAAGAAACTTCTGACCCGCGGCAAGCACACCTACATTCTTGATGGCGATAATGTGCGCCACGGTCTCAACAAAGATCTTGGATTCACGGATGTCGACCGGGTGGAAAACATTCGCCGGGTCGGAGAAACAGCCAAGCTCTTTGTCGACGCCGGGTTGATCGTTTTGGTCTCCTTCATCTCGCCCTTCATTAGCGAACGACGGATGGCGCGCAATCTGTTGGGTGAAGGGGAGTTTCTTGAAGTTTTTGTCAACACGCCGCTTGAGGTTTGTGAAAGCCGCGACCCGAAAGGTCTCTACAAGAAGGCGCGCGAAGGCAAGATCAAGAACTTCACCGGGATAGATTCGGCCTATGAAGCTCCTGAAGACGCCGAGATTATTGTCAGCACGGCCGATCAGGATGCCGAAACTTCGGCGGATCAGATCATCGAATATCTGGAAGCTAATGGCTATCTAGAAAGTGACAGCTAGTTGAGCCGCAACAAGGGGTCAGGAGGAAAGGGACTTTCATGACCGTTTTGGTGACAGGGGGCGCAGGCTACATCGGCAGCCATATGACCTGGGCTTTAAAAGACCTGGAGCAGGATGTCGTTGTGCTCGACAACCTGTCGACAGGTGTGCCTGATTTTCTACCCTCAGATATCGAGCTCATAGAAGGCAGTGTCGGAGACAAGGCGCTGCTTTATAGGATTTTCAAGCAATTTACCTTTGACTCGGTGGTGCATTTTGCTGGTTCGGTCATCGTGCCCGAGTCGGTTGAGAACCCTCTTAAGTATTACGAAAACAACACAGCGAATTCGCGGACTCTGATTGAGGCCGCTGTTGAGCATAAGACGCCTCGGTTTCTGTTTTCGTCGACGGCGGCTGTTTATGGCAATTCCGCGGAAACTTTTGTTTCCGAAGAGACTCCGGTGGCACCTGCTTGTCCTTACGCCACTTCGAAGCTGATGACGGAGTGGATGTTGAGGGACGCGGCCGCGGTGCATCCTTTGCGCTATGTGGCACTGCGCTATTTCAATGTGGCGGGGGCTGATCCGGAGAAACGCACCGGCCAGTCAACGCCGAATGCAACGCATCTGATCAAGCGCGCCACACAAACAGCCCTTGGGCAGTGGGACGACTTGCAGGTCTTTGGTGATGATTACGACACGAAGGACGGCACCGGAGTTCGTGATTATATTCATGTGTCAGATCTGGTTCAGGCCCATTTGAACGCGCTTAATTATCTGAGCGAAGGCGGTCCGAGCGCAGTCTTTAATTGTGGCTACGGCCATGGCTATTCGGTTCTGGATGTTGTGCACGTGGTCGAAAAGATTACCGGGCGGCCCTTGCCGGTAAAGCATGTGCCACGCCGGCCCGGCGACAGCGCTGAAATTACCGCTAACAACCGGCGCCTCGTTGAGGCGCTTCAATGGCAGCCCAAATTTGACAATCTTGAGCTCATTGTTCGATCTGCCTTTGAGTGGGAAGCGAAACTGGCTCAAAAAGACGTTCACGCAGCGGAGTAACACAAACTATGGCCATTCTTGTAACCGGAGCAGCAGGTTTCATCGGCTCCTATGTCTGCAAGGCCCTTCTTGAAAGAGGGGAAGAGGTCATTGGCGTCGACAATCTGAATGACTATTACCCCGTCGCTCTAAAGCAGGCCCGCCTGGGCCTTCTTGAGCCTCACACCAATTTTACCTTCCATCAGGTTGACATCGCCGATGTTGCCGCGCTGAAACAAAGTGTGAGTGGACGCAAGGTCACGCGAGTGGTTCATTTGGCGGCGCAAGCGGGCGTCCGGTATTCCCTGGAAAATCCGATGGCCTATGCCCAATCCAATCTGGTGGGGCATCTGGCAGTCCTTGAGCTTTGTCGACATACGGAGGGGTTTGAACACCTCGTCTATGCCTCTTCAAGCTCGGTCTATGGAAATGCTAATCAGGCGCCGTTTGCAGAGGAGGCAGAGGTGGATCGGCCTGTGTCTCTCTATGCTGCAACCAAACGATCTGGTGAACTTATAAGCTATTCCTATGCGTCGCTTTATGGGCTGCCGCAAACGGGTCTGCGTTTTTTCACGGTTTACGGACCGTGGGGACGTCCAGATATGGCTTACTGGAGTTTTACAGATGCGATTATTCAAGGGCGCCCCATCAAGGTGTTCAACAACGGGGACATGAGACGGGATTTTTCCTATATCGACGACATTGTCGCCGGGATCATGGCGTCGCTCGACACGCCGCCTGTTGCGGGCGCCGACGGTTTGCCCAACCGTGTCTTTAACATCGGCAACTCAAGACCGGAAGAGCTGATGCATTTTATTTCGGTTATTGAGGATGCTGTCGGTCGGAAAGCCGAACTGGAATTGCTCCCCATGCAGGCGGGCGATGTCTATGAGACCAGTGCTGATACACATTTGATTGAAGAAACTTGCGGGTTTTCTTCTCATACGCCTATAGAAGTCGGCATCCCTAAATTTGTCGATTGGTTCCGCAGCTATAACCACGAGTCTTGAGGAGTAACAGGGTATGTGCGGTATTGTCGGGATTGTGGGCGAGCGAAATGCCTCAGAATTTATGATCGAGGGGCTGAAGCGGCTTGAGTATCGCGGATATGATTCAGCAGGACTTGCAACGCTCATTGAAGGCAGCACTTATCGCCGCCGCGCCGAGGGTAAGCTGTCCAATCTCATTGCCGAGCTCGACAAAGACCCGTTAGACGGCTCTGTCGGTATTGGGCATACGCGCTGGGCTACGCACGGGGCGCCCAACACGCAAAATGCCCACCCGCATCAGGCCGACGGCGTGATGGTGGTGCACAATGGTATTATTGAAAATTATATGGAGCTCCGCGATGAGCTTTTGTCTGCCGGAAAAACTTTTTCGAGCGTGACCGATACTGAGGTCGTTGCTCAACTTGTCAGCTTCTATCTGGCGCAGACCCACAATCCGGTCGACGCAGTCGGCAAGACTCTGAAACGTCTTGAAGGCGCCTTTGCCTTTGCGATGATCTTCGATGGTCACCCAGACCTCATGATTGCCGCCCGGCGCGGCAGCCCCTTGGCAATCGGCCTTGGCGACGGGGAGAACTACATCGGATCGGATGCTTTTTCGCTGGCACCAATTACTAACAAAGTCATTTATCTGGAAGATGGCGACTGGGCAGAAATCCATCGTGAAAAAATTCAGGTTTATGATTCCGACAACCACCCCATCTCGCGACCTGTCACCATCACCTCGGCAAGTGCCGCGTTGGTAGACAAGGGTAATCACCGCCATTTCATGGCTAAGGAAATCTTTGAGCAGCCGGATGTAATCGGCCATACCCTCGGAGCCTATATTGATGCCGCCGACCGAAGCTTGAAACTGCCAGCCCTGCCGTTCGATCTGGCGACACTCCCCCGTATTACGATCATCGCATGCGGCACGGCTTTTTACGCGGCTTTGGTGGCAAAATACTGGCTGGAGCAAGTTGCTCGGGTACCAACGGAAGTCGACATTGCTTCCGAGTTTCGTTACCGCGAGGCGGCGCTTCCCGAAGGCGGGCTTGCCATCATGATTAGTCAGTCCGGGGAGACTGCCGATACGCTAGCTGCGCTGCGGTATTGCAAAGCGCATAAACAGCATGTGGTGTCGGTGGTCAATGTTAAGGAATCCACCATTGCACGGGAGTCCGATTTAATTCTGCCAACCTATGCGGGACCGGAAATCGGTGTCGCATCGACGAAGGCCTTTACCTGTCAACTCTCTGTGCTCGCGATCCTGACCCTTGCGGTTGGTAAAGCGCGGGGTGTTCTGACGACAGACGATGAGAAGCGTCTCCTGCATCTCATGCAGGAAGTGCCGCGCCATATTGCTGAAGTGCTGGCGCATGAGGAGGCTTTTGTTTCTATTTCACATGACCTGTCGCGGGCGCGGGATGTCCTCTTTTTAGGACGCGGCATTCAATACCCCATCGCGCTTGAGGGAGCGCTGAAGCTGAAGGAAATTTCCTATATCCACGCTGAAGGCTATGCGGCCGGTGAACTTAAACACGGACCCATCGCCCTTATTGATGAAAATATGCCGGTTGTCGTCATAGCGCCCTGTGACCAGATCTTCGAAAAGTCCGTGTCCAATATGCACGAAGTGATCGCCCGGGGCGGCGAGGTGATCTTGATCTCAGACAAAGGCGGCATATCACAAGCCGGGGCGGATGCCAGTGTCTCTTTCGAGATGCCCGACGTTGACCCCTTTATTGCCCCCATTATTTATGCGGTTCCGGTGCAGCTCCTGGCCTATCACACCGCGGTTCACAAGGGTACGGATGTGGACCAACCCCGCAATCTCGCGAAGTCAGTGACGGTCGAGTAGGGCATTCTCTTGTCTTCTCGTCGTCCCACGCAGGCGGGAGGCTTGAGGCGATCTACATCGGCGTCTAAATGTATTTCCTGGACCCTCGCCTTGGCGGGGAAATCTGGTGATCAAGTCACGGGGTGACAAAGGTTTTGAGCGGCCGCCAGATCCTCAATGGCAGCCACGAGCCCTTTTTTGTCAAAGTCCGGCCAGAGCGTCTCAGTGAAATAAAGATGCGCGTCCACGGCCTGCCAGAGCAGAAAGTTCGAAATGCGTTTTTCACCACTGGTTCGGATGAGAAGCTCGGGCCGAGGGATATCGCCTGTATCAAGGAACTGGTCAAAGCTTGTCGGGGTCAAATCGGCAGGATTAAGGTCACCCGCCCCAAGTGCCTTCAGTGCCTTGTTGGCCGCGCGCGTGATCTCTTGTTGCCCGCCATAATTGAACGCCAGAATGAGCTGCATGCCGGTGTTGTTTTTAGTCTCTTCGACACTTTTGTCCGCCCATCCTAAGATGTCTTCCTCCAGCCCCTCCCGTTCGCCAATCACACGAATGCGGACATTGCGCTCGTTCAAGTCTTTCAAATTCTGACGAATATACCGACGAAAGAGTTGCATGAGCCCTGAAATTTCAGATTTTGGGCGCTTCCAGTTTTCCGTCGAGAAGCCATAGAGCGTCAAATATTTCACCCCCATGTTGGCGCAGTCCCGGACAATTCCTTTGACAGCCTCAACGCCTTGGCGGTGACCTTCGACGCGCGGAAGGCCCCGGTTCTGCGCCCAACGACCATTGCCGTCCATGATGATGGCAATGTGGGCAGGAACGGGGAGTGAGTCGGGCATTGTCATGGGTTCCTCATAACTCAGGCCCAGCAGATTGTCATGTGGCGATTGGCCGGACAAATCCCTCCTTGCCGGAAAACGGCAAATCGGTAGACTAATTTTAAAAAAGGGAGGAAATGACCTGATGAGCCAGTCTGTCGGGATTACCGGCTATGGCGGCTATGTGCCGCGCCGCCGTCTGAGCCGAAAAACCATTGCCGAGGCCAATGCCTGGATCAACCCAGGGGGAGTTGCCCGCGCCAAGGGCGAACGCTCCATGGCCAATTGGGATGAAGATGCGATCACCATGTCGGTTGAAGCTGGCCGCGATTGCCTGGTCACCTGTGATCGCGCCTCCATAGACGCCCTTTATCTCGCCTCGACCACCATGCCATTTGCCGAGCGCCTGAACGCGAGCGTTGTCGCCTCGGCACTTTCTTTATCTGAGGGTGTTTTTGCCGCAGACGTGAGTGGCTGCCAGAAGGCTGCTATGAGCGCGCTTTATGCGGCCTATGGGGCGGTGGCCAGCGGCATTCGCAAGAACGCAATGGTGCTGGCGAGTGACCATCGAAAAACACGGGCTGGATCGCCCCAGGAAGCCCAATTTGGTGACGGCGCAGCAGCGCTGACACTGGGCACTGAAAACCTTATTGCGCGCCTTATCGGCCATGCCTCCTCGACGGTTGATTTTGTCGACCATTTCCGAGGTGAGGGCGAAGAGTTTGATTACAATTGGGAGGAGCGCTGGATCCGGGACGAAGGAATCACAAAGCTACTACCGCCGGTAATCAAGGACGCGCTTGACTCTGCTGGCGTCTCGGGCGGTGAGGTGGATCATTTTATCTTCCCAACTGTGTTCCCGCGTCTTGATCAAGGGGTCGCAAAGGCCTGCGGCATCGATCCTGCGAAAGTCAGAGATAATCTTGGCGGCAATTGTGGTCATACAGGCGCGGCTCATCCTTTGGTCATGCTGGCTCACTGCCTTGAAACAGCAAACCCCGGCGAACGCATTGTGGTCGCCGCCTTTGGGCAAGGCGCTGACGCGGTCGTCATCGAAGTGACGGATAGGATATCCAGCTTCCGACCGGCCAAGGGCATTTCCGGTCACCTCTCGAATCGGAAAGAAGAAACCAGCTATATGAAATGGCTCGCCTTTAACGGGCTTGTCGAATTTGAAAAGGGCATGCGGGCGGAAGTCGATACCAAGACCGCGCAAACGGTTGCCTACCGCAAACGCGATATGTTGTTTGGCCTGACGGGCGGCAAATGCTCGACTTGCGGCACCGCGCAGTTCCCGCGCACGCGCATTTGCGTCAACCCCAATTGCGGGGCGGTCGATACGCAAGAGCCATATTCGTTTGCTGAGCAGACAGGCAAGATCCTTTCCTGGTCTGCCGACTATCTGACCTATTCGCTTGAGCCGCCGAGCCACTTCGGCATGATCACCTTTGAAGATGGTGGCCGCTTCATGGCGGACATAACAGACGTGGATGTCGGGAGCGTGGAATCCGGTGATGCGGTGCGCATGGTTTTCCGCATCAAGGACTTTGACGAAAAACGGGGCTTCCGGCGCTATTTCTGGAAAGCGGTACCGGCAGCACAAACAATAACGGCGCAAGCCGCGGAGTAAGGGAGAGATCATCATGGCAAAGGGAATTAAAGACAAAGTCGCCATTCTTGGCATGGGGTGCTCAAAATTCGGCGAGCGCTGGGATGCCGGCGCGGAAGAACTAATGGTGGAGGCCTATCTGGAGGCGCTTCAAGATGCGGGCGTTGAGACCAATCAAATCGAAGCCGCGTGGTTTTCAACACATATTGATGAGGCCAGCGTTGGCAAAGGCGGAACGCCGTTGTCGACAACGCTTAGACTTGCCAATATTCCGGTGACGCGTGTTGAAAACTTCTGTGCCTCGGGCTCAGACGCCTTTCGCGGCGCCGTCTATGCGGTCGCGGCCGGGGCCTGTGACATCGCGCTCGCGCTTGGGGTGGAAAAACTCAAAGATACCGGCTATGGCGGATTGCCCACGCGGCAGCCTGGCACGCTTTCGCCGCTTTGGACGCCAAACGGTTCCGCGCCCGGGAATTTTGCGCAACTCGCGAGCGCCTATCGCGCCAAGCATGGGATCGATAAGGATGATCTCAAACGTGCAATCGCCCATGTGTCGGTGAAGAGCCATGCCAATGGCGCCAAGAATCCGAAAGCCCACCTGCAAAAAGAGATCACGGAAGCACAAGTGATGGGCGCGCCGATGATTGCGGAACCGCTTGGGCTCTTTGACTGTTGCGGGGTGTCAGATGGGGCGGCCTGTGCCATCGTCACCACGCCGGAAATCGCCAAGGCAATGGGCAAACACCAAATCATCACCGTCAAAGCACTACAGCTCGCGCTCTCCAACGGTCTTGAGTCCGGTCACAATTCCTGGGATGGTTCTTATTTCCACACCGCTCGGATCGCCTCCAAACGCGCCTATGAAGAGGCCGGGATCAAAAACCCGCGGGAGGAGGTTTCCATGATTGAGGTCCATGATTGTTTCTCGATCACAGAGCTTGTGACCATGGAGGATCTCTTCATTTCGCCAGAAGGGGGCGCCGTGCGCGACGTCATGGACGGCTTTTACGATGCAGACGGCGGCGTGCCTTGCCAGATTGACGGGGGACTTAAATGTTTTGGTCACCCCATCGGCGCTTCGGGTCTCAGAATGCTCTACGAGATGTATCTGCAATTGCAGGGCCGGGCTGGCGCACGGCAGCTAAAAGACCCGCGCATTGGCCTTACTCATAACCTAGGCGGCTCACCGTCTTCGAATGTTTGCTCTGTCGCAATCATCGGGGAAGAGGGGGTCTGACGTTTTGAAACCGGACATGATGCACCCCTTGCCGCTGCTTCCCGAGCAACCGGCTGGGGTTCC
>SBHG01000210.1 GCA_006226305.1 Alphaproteobacteria bacterium
CACGACCGCTATTTCCTCGACAATGTGACAGGCTGGATTCTTGAGCTCGACCGGGGCGAGGGCATTCCCTATCAGGGCAATTATTCAAGCTGGCTTGAACAAAAGCAAAAGCGCCTTGCGCAGGAAGGCAAGCACGAAGAAGCGCGCCAGCGCACCCTGTCCCGCGAAATGGAATGGATCAAAGCCTCCCCGCGCGCGCGCCAGGCCAAGAGCAAGGCCCGGATCGATGCCTATAACGACCTTCTTGCGCAAGCGGGCAAGGAACAGGTGGGCCGGGCGCAGATTGTCATTCCTGCAGGCGAGCGCCTCGGCGGCAATGTGATTGAGGCGCAAAACCTTTCCAAAGCCTACGGCGAAAAGCTCTTGTTTGATGATTTGTCCTTTGCTTTGCCGCCGGGCGGCATTGTTGGTGTCATCGGCCCTAACGGCGCGGGTAAAACGACTTTGTTTCGCATGCTGACGGGCCAAGAAGCGCCGGACAACGGGAGCCTCACAATCGGGGAAACCGTGCAGATGGGGTATGTGGATCAGAGCCGCGATGCCCTGGACGACAATAAGACGGTCTGGGAAGAAATTTCCGGCGGCAATGACCTCATCATGCTTGGGAAACAGGAAGTGCAAAGCCGCGCTTATGTGGGCAACTTCAATTTCCGTGGCGGCGACCAGCAAAAGAAAGTGGGTCAGCTCTCCGGTGGGGAGCGTAACCGGGTGCACCTGGCCAAGATGTTGCGGGCGGGCGGCAACTTGCTGCTGCTTGATGAACCGACCAATGACCTGGATGTGGATACGCTTCGGGCGCTGGAAGACGCGCTGGTCAATTTCGCCGGCTGCGCCGTTGTGATCAGCCACGATCGCTGGTTCCTCGACCGGATCGCGACCCATATGCTGGCCTTTGAAGGGGACAGCCATGTGGAATGGTTCCAGGGCAACTATGAAGACTATGAAGCCGACCGCAAGCGCCGCCTTGGCGAGGATGCGATGGTGCCGCACAGGGTTAAATTCAAAAAATTCGCGCGGGCATAATTTCGCTCACGGCCAGTGCCATCGCTCACGGCCAGTGCCTTTGGCACGGCCTCCGCGGGGGCGGGTTATCACCCGGCGGCCAGTTCCTAAAAAAGAGGTCTGACTCCCTCGATTAACATTAGGCGCTGACGCCCTTGAGGTGATTGATCAGTTGATGGATATCGCCGCCGGATTGGCTCATGAGGGCATTGAACTGCGCGCGTTGCTCGAGTGCCATCCAGACCCCGATCACCTGAATGTCGACCACGCGGTACGCGCCGTCTTCTTCAATCAAGCGCCAGTTGACGGGCAGGGGCGCACTGCCGTCTTGAAAATGGATCGCACTTTCGACGATGACATCGCTGCGGCCGTTTGATTTTTTGCGGACGAGAGAGTCCACAACCTGAATACGTTCGCCGCCATAGTCGCCCAGTCGGTTTTCATAAATGGCGATGGCATAGTCATCAAAGGCGTCGAGAAATTGCAGCACTTCGTCCTGGCTCACCCGGCGGCGATAGCTCGCCAGGGTGAAAAGCCCGATGCGTTTGAAATCCAGCGCTTCTAGCACAATGGTGTGGAGGGCATTTTTGCGTTCTTCCAGAGAAAGCTCCGGGTCATTGAGAACGTTGTAGGTGCTGTCGGAAACGGACTGAATGAAGCTTTCTGCCGCCATATCCCGCTCGGCGGCTTGCGCGCTGCCAATGATCAGCAAGGCCAAGAGACAGGCCACGGAGAAAATTTTGAAATGCCGAATGGGGAATGTGAAAAGCCAGAACACCATGCCCACCTCCATCATTAATTAGAGCCAAGCATAGAAAAACATCCCTACGGTTTGGTAAGGAAGATCCTTAAAATTTTACGGATTGGCGGACTTATTCCAGATCAAAGTCGTCGAGGTCGAAGTCGAAGTCTTCAAGGTCTTCCGGATCTTCGCGACCATTGGCTATTTCAGACTTGCGGTTCTGGCGATAAATGGAGCGGATCGTCGCGTAGTAGTCGAGCGAGGTGCGCTCAATGGAATCGATGTTTTCAATGTTTTCCGCCCGCAGGTCGATCAGATCGAAGGTGGTCAGGGTAATAGACGCTACGGTGCGGTCGGTGTCCTGCAGGTAGGTCAGCGGATTAAACGCGCGATCCATAACAATGCCGGTCATGTCGCGCGGCGGCGCGGAGCCATAAAGCGGCAGGACGATGTAAGGCCCTTCGCCGACACCCCAGACGGCGAGGGTTTGGCCGAAGTCCTCGTCGTGGAACTTGTAGCCGTTGTAGGCGGCAATGTCGAAGAGACCCAAAACACCCACGGTGGAATTCACAAGAAAGCGCGTGGTCGTGTTCTCCGCCTGTTTCCATTCCCCCTGCAGTAAATCATTCGCAAGAATAATCGGCGTGCGGAAATTGTTCAGGAAGTTGCGGATCGATCGGCGAAATGGCTTGGGAACCCCGTCACGATAGAGTTCGGCGGTCGGGCGGATGATCTTGTGGTCCATGCCGGTATTGAAGGCGAAGAACCGGCGGTTGATCTTTTCATAAGGGTCATTGACCGCACGGCGCGCCTCGCGGACCGCTTCGTCTTCTTTGTCGGCGGCTAAGGCGTTCGCTGGACTTAAGGCGAGCACGACCCCGAGCAAAGCAAGCTTTGCCCAAAGGCTGGCTTTTCGCCGGGTCTGTAGCGATCCAAATTTCACGTGCTGTCCGTCGCGTTTCGTCAAAAGGGACTGATTCTTTTGCTTCTTATGCTTAACACAGGTGGATTTGCCGACAAAGCTGTGCCACCGAAGCAGGGGATAATTCAAGCCTGTCTGTTGCTGAAACAGCGCTTTTTGTCCCTGCGTGTGGAGAAGTTCACAAAATAAGCTTGAATAATCACATAAAGATATGTTTATATGAGTGAAATTTTGCAGAAAGCCAGGATTTTTAGTGAGCCTAGATCGAGCCATCTCTGTTTTGCGAGCCGCCGGGGAGCCGACCCGGTTGCGGCTGCTTGCGGTGCTTTCCAAGGGCGAGCTGACGGTAACCGAGCTTACTCAGATCATGGGGCAGAGCCAACCGCGCATCAGCCGACATCTCAAACTTATGTGCGAAGCCTCTCTGTTACAGCGATTCCGGGAGGGCGCCTGGGTGTTTTACCGTGTGGCCGAGCAGATGCCGGAGGGGATTGATGCAAGCCGCCTGATCTCCTTTGTGCCCTTTGATGATCCGATTATCTTGCGGGACCTGGAGCGGCTCGCGGCAGTTAAAGCGGCGCGTCGACAAGCAGCGGAGGCCTATTTTCGTGACCATGCGGGGGAGTGGACAGAGATCCGGTCGCTGCATGTGGACGAAGCGCAAGTAGAAGCGGCCATGCTGGATCTTGTTGGGAGCGGACCCTTCGACGGGATGCTTGACCTGGGTACGGGGACAGGCCGGATATTGGAACTCTTTGCAGACCGAGTGAGCCGAGGGGTCGGTCTTGACCAAAGCCGGGAGATGCTTGCCCTGGCCCGCACGCGGCTTGAAGACAAAGGTATCTTGGACGCGCAGGTGCGCCAGGGCGATCTTTATGCATTGCCCTTTGAAGCGTCTGATACTGGCGCCTTCGATCTTGTGACCTTGCATCAGGTTTTGCATTTCCTCGACGATCCCGCGTTGGCGCTCAGTGAGGCGGCGCGGGTGCTGGCGCCGGGTGGCAAGCTGCTTATCGTTGATTTTGCACCGCATGATTTGGAAGAACTGCGGGAAAAACACGCTCACCACCGGCTCGGGTTTTCCGATGAGGCAGTGCAGTTGTGGTGCGACGCTTTGGGACTGGAACTGGTTGAGGCGCGACATCTGCCGCCCCCGCAGCAAAATGGGTCACAGCTCACGGTATCGCTCTGGCTTGCGGCAGCGCCTCAAACGGTGCAAAGCAAAGCCCAAAAACAAGAGGCGCAAAGCTCATGACAAAATCGATGAATTGGTTTGACCGGCGAAGCGCGCCGATCACCGCAAGTTTTGAATTCTTTCCGCCGAAGACGGAAGAGATGGAGCGCACCCTTTGGGCCTCTATTGAGCGGTTGGCGCCCCTTAATCCCAGTTTTGTTTCTGTGACCTATGGGGCGGGCGGGTCCACGCGTGAGCGCACGCATGCGACGGTCGAGCGAATTTTGAAGGAGACGAATTTAAAGCCGGCGGCCCATTTGACCTGCGTCAACGCGTCCAAACGCGATGTTGATGAAATCCTGGAAGACTACTGGGAGATGGGCGTGCGCCGTATTGTGGCCCTGCGCGGCGATCCGGCAGGGGGGCTTGATGCGGCCTTTGAGGCTTTCCCTGATGGTTATCACTCTTCTGTTGATCTGATCAAAGGCATTAAAGCGATTGGCGACTTTGAGGTGAGCGTGTCGGCTTATCCGGAGATTCATCCGGAGGGGCGCGGTGGTAACTCGGATCTTGATTGGCTCAAAGCCAAGATTGACGCAGGGGCCGATCAGGCAATTACCCAGTTCTTTTTTGAGCCGGAAATCTATTTGGCGTTTCTGGAGCGTGTGCGTGCGGCGGGGATTAGCATTCCGATTATCCCAGGCATCATGCCGGTGACCAATTTCAACAGCTTGACCAAAATGGCGCAAGCCACGGGCACGCGCGTTCCTGACTGGATGGCCTATCGGTTTGAAGGGCTGGACGATGATGTGGCGACACGCAAGCTGGTGGGCGCAACGGTGGCGACCGAGCTTTGTGCCGCGCTCTATGATCAGGGCGTGGAAGATTTCCATTTTTACACGCTCAACCGCTCTGATCTTACCTATGCGATCTGTCACATTTTGGGTCTGCGTCCCGAAATAACTGAAACGGCCGAAGTGCAGGAGGCCTCTTAAGATGACCCGTGAAGAAACGTTGAACTATCTGAACGCGGAAGC
>SBHG01000027.1 GCA_006226305.1 Alphaproteobacteria bacterium
GCCTACCGGATCGCCTTTGCGGGCAGTCATTCACGCGGCGCCATATTCCGTGACGGCCGAGACTATGTCACGCAAGAGATGACCCAGAGGTTTAACGAGATCGCCGACGGAATTCCCGGATTCTTTTTTGGCCGTTTTGACATCCGCTTTCCATCTATCGAAGAGCTGCAAAAAGGCGGTGAATTCCGAATTCTCGAAGTCAATGGCGCCGGCGGCGAGGCCACTCATATCTGGGACTCTCGAACCACGCTCCTTGAGGCCTATGGCACCCTCCGTCAGCAGTTCCGTCATCTGTTTGAAATCGGCGCCGCAAATCGCCGACTGGGCCACAAGCCAGACTCTCTCATGACACTCTATCGCGCCTGGCGCGAAGAGGGTTCACTTATCCAAAATTATCCGCAAACAGACTAGAGCCGCGACCTTAGGAGCCGTCGTTAAATCGGAAGGCATGCACCAGGTCTGTGAGATAGGTCAGTTGCTGGTCGATCTCATTGAGCGTCAGATCAAGTTCCACCATATCGATTCCGGCATTTTGCCCGGCCAGAAGGTCGCGCGTGGCCATAAACACACCCAGCTGATTGAACACGGCTTTTTCGACCTGAGCCACGGCTCGGCGATCATTGTCCGCTTCCGCCATGACCTTTTTCAAAGAGGGATAGCGATCCTTATTCGCTGAAAACACCGCCTTGTCGCGCTGGTCAAGTCGAGTATTAAGGTCAACTTGGGCGCGGCGAATGAATTTGCTGATCTGGCGGTTCTTTTTCTTCGCATCCTTGGTGACGCGCGACGCAAGCTCATCAATACCCTTGTTATTCTCGTCGAGGCTCTCCAAATACCGCAGCGCCACTTCCGCGCTTTCCCGGTCCTGGCCCGACAGGTCAAAGGCGGCGGTCGCCGTATCGGCCTCTTCCTCGCCACTGATCAGCACCCCGGCAATCCGGCCCATCAGGCTGCCCTGCTCTTTGAACTCCCAAACAGGTTCAGCGGTTTTCGCGGCCAACTCCCGCAAGGTTTCCTTAGGTACGTCCTGAGCAGCTTTGTAACGCTCCTCCTTGCCCCAGAGCTTTCCGCCGCCACATCCAGCGAGCAAGACGGACGCCCCTACAAGTACAGCAACGGCGCAGCTACGGCTGTTTGTCAGAATTTTCAATTTGGTCCCCATCTCCAATTCGACACAAAAGCACTTCCCGGCCCCCATCGGCCACCCCCCTTCTATAACAGGAAGCGGGTTGGTTTGTAGACCCGAATTCAAAAGATTTTTGACAAAAAATCAGAAAAAACACTCAATTTCAGGGTCTTAGTCCCCCAGACGACTCACAAACCCCGCTTAAACGACCCTTTTCCCCCCAATCAAAGCCCTGATCCGGCGGTATTGGTAATTTTCGATATGTCGAGAGCCTCGGCAGCGCCAAAAATTGTCCCGCGCCGCCCTCAATTCGACAGGTTCGATCAAGCAACATCCCCTATATTTCGCATCAACAAACCCACTTTTGAGCGAGGATTTAGATGCTTCCTGCCCAGGCTTTTGACACCGATTATGAACTGAAAGATCGGTATTTGCGGGAAGATGGCCGCGTCTTCCTGACCGGCATTCAAGCTCTTACCCGGCTGCCTATCATGCAAGCGCGCCTCGATCGCGCAGCAGGTCTTAACACAGCTGGTTTTATCTCCGGATATCGGGGATCGCCCTTGGGCGGCTACGACCAGGAGCTTACCCGCTCAAAAGAGTTTCTCGACCAACACAACATTTTGTTCCGCGCCGGGCTCAACGAAGACTTGGCGGCAACGGCCGTCTGGGGCACCCAGCAACTGAGCATTTTTGAAGGCGCGAAATATGATGGTGTCTTCGGCATGTGGTATGGCAAGGGCCCGGGCGTTGACCGGTCAGGCGACGTCTTCCGACATGCCAACGCCTTTGGCACGTCAAAGCACGGCGGCGTCCTGGCGTTGGCCGGGGACGACCATGGGGTTCAATCCTCCACTATTGCCCACCAAAGCGACCATGTTTTCATGGGCTATGGCATGCCCATTTTCCAGCCCTCCAATGTGGCTGAGTTCCTGGAGCTGGGTCTGGCTGGTTTTGCCCTGTCTCGTTTTGCCGGCTGCTGGGTTGGTTTCAAGACCGTCACCGAAGTGGTGGAAAGTTCTGCCTCTGTGGAGATCAGCCCCATCGCGCCGCACTTTATAATTCCGGAGGGCGTTACCATCCCGCCGCGCGGTCTTAATTTCGACCCCACCCTGCGCTGGCCGCAAGAGCGCTGGGATCTGGAAACCCTGCAACAGCAACTGCGTCTCGACGCCGCCCGCGCCTTTGCCCGCGCCAACAAAATTGACAAGGTCGTCATGACCGCCGAGCGCCCGCGCATCGGCATCATCACCACCGGCAAGGCCTATCAGGACGTCTTGCATGCCCTTAAAGAGCTCCGCATCGAAAAAGCGGATGCCGAGCGCATTGGTCTGACCATTTATAAGGTCGGCATGTCCTGGCCGCTCGAGCCAACCGGCATTCGCGAATTTGCCAAAGGCCTGAAAGAAATCATCGTTGTCGAAGAAAAACGTTCCATCGTCGAGCGCCAAGTCAAAGACATCCTTTATCACGAGCCTGAGGGCCGCCGTCCGCTTGTCATCGGAAAAAAGGACGAACACGACCAGGAAAAACTGTCACCACTCGGAGAACTCAATCCACGCAAGGTGGCGTCGCTGATTATGGAGCGGATCAGAGCGGGTGAAATCGGCAATGACATGGATGCCAAGTTCAAACGCATCCTGCAGCCGCCGCCTGAAACCCGCATTAATGCGGCACCGGTCAACCGGTCGCCCTACTTCTGCTCTGGTTGCCCGCACAACACCTCCACCAAGGTGCCCGATGGCAGCCACGCCATGGGCGGCATCGGTTGCCACATCATGTCTTTGATGATGGACCGCGAAACGGAGCTCTTCACCCACATGGGCGCCGAAGGCGTGAACTGGACCGGCATGGAGCCTTTCACCAACGTCAACCACATCTTCCAGAATCTGGGCGATGGGACTTACGAGCACTCGGGCATTTTGGCCGTACGCGCCGCCATCCAGGCAAAGTCCAATATCACCTATAAGATTCTTTACAATGACGCAGTTGCCATGACCGGCGGTCAGCCCATCATGGGTCAGATGACCGTTAAGGGCATCTACGACCAACTGAAGGCCGAGGGGGTCGAGCGTATCGCCATTGTGTCAGAACACGACCCCGCCGAGGCAGCGCGGCACTACGGTCTGGATGAAGATCGCTGGCAACACCTCTCCTTCCATCACCGCGACGATATGGACTATGTCCAACGAACATTCCGTGACACCCCGGGCGTGACCTCAATCATTTATGATCAGACCTGCGCCGCGGAAAAACGCCGCCGCCGCAAACGCGGCCTCATGGAAGACCCGCCCGTGCGTGTTTTTGTCAATGATCTGGTGTGCGAAGGCTGCGGCGATTGCTCGGTCCAGTCCAATTGCGTGTCCGTTGAGCCGCTGACCACAGAGCTCGGCATCAAGCGTAAGATCAACCAATCCGCCTGCAACAAGGATCTTTCCTGCGTGAAGGGCTTCTGCCCATCATTTGTGACGGTCCATGGCGGTGCCGTCCGACAGCCCGATCCGCGCCGCTTCGCATCGGAAGAAGCCGACCTCATGAAGGATCTACCCTCGCCCGCCCTTCAACCGAGCCCGGAGCCTCACTATAACATTCTGGTGGGCGGTATCGGCGGGACCGGGGTGGTCACCATTGGCGCACTCATCTCCATGGCGGCCCACCTCGAAGGCAAAGGTGTTACTGGTCTCGACTTTACGGGCCTTGCCCAAAAGAACGGCGCCGTCATCTCCCACATCCGGATTGCGGACTCCCCAGAGGGCCTGGATGCGGTTCGTATTGGTGAGCTTTCTGCTGACCTTTTGCTCGGCTGCGACATGGTGGTGGCCGGCGGTCTCGATGCCTTGACCCGTTGCGACCGGGGCCGTACCTGGGCACTGGTCAATACCCACGAGACACCAACCGCGGACTTTACCCTCAACACCAACACCGTGTTGCCAGTGGATCTGACCACGGGAGCCATTAAGCGCTCCATCGGCGAAGACCGCACGACGTTGGTGGATGTCACCTCCTATGCCTTCGCGCTTTTTGGAGATGCCATCGCGTCCAACCTCATGCTGCTCGGACACGCCTATCAACAGGGCTACATCCCGCTTTCTGAAGAATCCATTGAGCGGGCCATCACCTTGAACGGCGTTTCCGTGAAACAAAATCTGCGCAGCTTCCGTTGGGGCCGGCTACTCGCCCATGACCCGGAAGCCGTGCGCGAGCGTGCTTTCGCGGAAAAAATGGAAGTCGAACCCCTCGCCGAAACTTTTGAGGACAAACTCGCCCGCCGGATTGAGCATCTCACCGGTTATCAGAACGCGGCCTATGCGGCCCGCTATGAAAGCCTGGTGAACAAGGCAAAGGGTCTCGACGATAGCCTCGGCCGTCATGAGCTCACAGATGCGGTATTGAAGAACTACTTCAAACTGCTGGCCTACAAGGACGAATACGAAGTTGCGCGCCTCTACACAGACGGCCGCTTCCGTCAGAAATTACGTTCTGAATTTGCTGGTGACTACAAGCTGGAGCTCCTGATGGCCCCGCCACTCCTGGCCAAGAAGGACATCCACACAGGCCTGCGCAAAAAACGTGCCTTCAATGGCCGGATGATCTTCCCGTTCCTGGGGCTGCTTGCCAAAGGCAAGTCCTTGCGCGGCACTTGGGCCGACCCCTTTGGCTATCAGGAAGAGCGCCGCTTTGAGCGGGCTCTGATCGGCAAATATGAGGCCTCCGTGGAATTGCTTCTGGGGGCGCTTAATGCCGGCAACTACGCGAAGGCCGTCGAAATTGCGAACCTGCCGGATCGCATTCGTGGCTTTGGCCATGTCAAAGAAGAAAACCGGACCTCTGTCGAGGAGGAATGGGATGTCAAACTGCGTCAGTTCCAAAACCCTGACGACACAGTACTTGCGGCTGAATAGCCTGAATTTAAGAAGGGAAAAGTCCATGGTGTTCTCGGCACCCGCATTTGATGATCACGAGAAGGTCGTCTTTGGCTACGACAAGGCAACCGGCCTGAAGGCCATTATTGCCATCCACCGCAAGGGCCCGAAGGGCCGCGCGCTGGGGGGATGCCGCATGGTCGATTACAAGAGCGAAGAAGACGCGCTTAATGACGTGCTTCGCCTGTCGCGCGGCATGACCTTTAAATCTGCCGTCAGTGGTTTGGCGCTTGGCGGCGCGAAAAGTGTCATCATGGGCGACCCGGCGAAGAAAACACCCGAGCTCCTGCGCGCCATGGGCAAATTCGTCGATAGCCTGGGCGGTGCCTATTACACCAGCGTCGATGTTGGCATCTCGGCTGCCGACGTCGACACCATGTCCTCAGTGACCCCGTATGCGGTTCCAGGCGGTGACCCCTCTCCCATGACCGCGCTTGGCGTTTATCAAGGTATGAAAGCGGCAGCCAAAGCCAAACTCGGCACCGATGACCTCAAAGGCAAACGCGTCGCGATCCAGGGCATCGGTAAAGTTGGCTACGGTCTTGCGGAATATCTGGCCAAAGAAGGCGCAGAGATTTTCGTTGCCGACGTCAATGCGGCGGCCCTTGACAAGGCTGCCAAGGATCTTGGCGCTCAAGTCGTAGACCTTGACGCCATCTGGGATCAGGACGTGGAGATCATTGCTCCCTGCGCGCTCGGGGCTTCGGTCAATGACGAAACGATCGCCCGTATGAAAGCCTCCGTCATCGCTGGCGGCGCCAACAATCAGCTGGCCCACGACGGTCTGGCTGAGGTGCTCAAGGGCAAAGGCGTTCTTTACGCACCGGACTATGTGATCAACGCAGGTGGTGTCATCCAGGTCGACAGCCACGTGGATATGTTCTCGGAGGACGAGGTCCGCAGTCGGACCATGGGGATCTACGACACCCTTCTGCGCATCTTTGACCGCGCGGAACGGGACAATATTACGACCCTGAAAGCGGCTGAGGACGAGGCGCTCGCCCGTATGAATGCTGCCCTGGCGGAAGCCGCAGAGTAGCTTTTATGGAGGCGAGGTTCCGACAAAATCGGACCTTCTGATATGAGCCCCTAAAAAAAACGGCGCCCGCCCCGCAGAACAGGGCTGGCGCCATTTCTGTATCTAGTCCTGCGCCTCTTCGAGATTGGGGGAGGAGAGCGAGGCGGCCCGGACTAGAATAAAGCCTTGGTCGATTAGACGAACAGCATCTCAGCTTGCGCGCCGGTTGTGGCCAGTGCGTAGCCGACGAAGATCGCGCCGACGACCAAAACTTCAAGAGTACGTGTGACGTATTCCATTTTTCTATCTTTCATCAGTCAAAGAGTATTCCGTTGTTGTGATGGGAACATAGTCACGGATTTCAAAAAGAGAATTGCAATGTCTGCATAGCGGACCTAACGGCTATGCAAAACGTAAGGTTTCCGCCAAGAGGCAGTGTGACCACCATCATAGCGCTGTGAGGGGTGAACAGAATTTTTCTTGGATTATGGAAGGATCGCGTTTTGTTGGGGGACTTGAGACACTATTCAGCGGCATCTTCCCGGCGCGGTAGCTTCCAGTCGGCCCTTGGGAAGTGGCAGGTATATCCGTTTGGAAACCGCTCCAGATAGTCCTGATGCTCCGGTTCCGCCTCCCAGAAATCACCAACCGGCGCGACTTCGGTTACGACTTGGCCAGGCCAAAGGCCGGACGCATTGACATCTTCTATGGTGTCGAGCGCCACCTGATGCTGAGCGTCACTGCCAAAATAGATAGCGGATCGATAGGACATGCCTAGGTCATTACCTTGGCGATTGACCGTGGTTGGGTCGTGGATCTGAAAAAAGAATTCAAGGAGCGCGCGGTAGCTCAAAACCGACGGGTCGAACATGACCTCGATCGCTTCAGCATGTGTCCCGTGATTGCGATAGGTCGCATGAGGTACGTCACCGCCGGAGTAACCAACCCGCGTCGCCTTGACCCCGGGAATCTTGCGAATAAGGTCCTGCATGCCCCAGAAGCATCCGCCCGCCAATACCGCGCGTTCAATGGTCATCGGGTCTCTCCCCTTTCAATAAGCCCAAGATAGGCGCCATAGCCTTGCTCTTCCATCTCGGCCTTAGGCACGAAGCGCAATGAGGCCGAGTTGATGCAGTAGCGTAGCCCCGTCGCTTCTTTCGGTCCATCTGGAAACACATGGCCCAAATGGCTGTCCCCATCCTTTGACCGCACTTCGGTGCGCCGCATACCATGACTGTCGTCGAACAACTCAACAATTCGGGCTTCGTCGATAGGCCGGGTAAAACTCGGCCAGCCACAACCGGACTCATATTTATCCGACGAGGCAAAAAGCGGCTCCCCGCTGACCACATCCACATAGATCCCCACCTCTTTGTGGTCATTATAGGTGCCTGTAAAAGGCCGTTCGGTACCGTTTTCCTGGGTCACCCGGAATTGCTCCGGGGTAAGCTGGTCAATTGCTTCGCGTGTTTTCTTGTAGTCTGCCATCGGGCCACCTCCTTGGCTCCTAACATGGGGGTAAAGGCAGCGGATTTCAAATCAACCATTACCCGGCCCCGGATTGCCGGCTTTTGCGGCCAGGCGGGTGTGATTTCTATGAAATTGGCGTTTATGATGAACGTTCAGGAGACTGAGTCGACAAAAAGGGGGCTGGGCGTGACCATCCGCAAGGAAATCTGGGAAACACTTGAGGTGACCGACAATTTGCACCTGAAAGGGCGCTGGGTGGATGTGTCCCTGATGACCCTGATCCTGCTCAATGTGGTTGCCGTGAGCCTGGAATCTGTGCGCCCCCTCTACCTCCAATACCGCCATTTCTTTGACGCCTTTGACGCATTCTCAGTAGCCGTCTTTACGGTCGAATATATTGCCCGAGTTTGGGCCAGTGTTGAGCGCCAGGGTCAGACCCACGGCCTGACAACCCTCAAATCTCGCCTTGCCTATATGGCAACTCCCATGGCGCTCATTGATCTGCTGGCCATCGCGCCCTTTTATCTGGCCGCCATCATCCCGGGCATCGACTTGCGGTTCCTGCGGGTCGTTCGGATCATGCGGATATTTAAATTAACGAGATATTCCAAGGCCGTAGCTATTCTTCTTAATGTCTTGTCGCAGGAACGTAGAGCTTTCGGCGCGGCCATCGTTGTCCTTGCGGTCGTCGCCATTCTGGCCGCCAGCGGCATCTATCTCTTTGAGCACAGGGCCCAGCCTGAATACTTCGGCTCCATTCCGGAATCGTTGTGGTGGTCCGTGGTCACCCTCACCACGGTGGGCTATGGCGATGTTACTCCGATCACTTTGGGCGGCAAAATCTTTGGCGGCGTGGTTGCGGTCGTAGGGGTTGGTATGATCGCCCTTCCCGCCGGTATTCTGGCATCTGGTTTCGTCGATGAACTGCGCCGCCGGGAGCGTCAATACGAGTTCGAGGTGGCCCGCGCCCTGGAAGACGGCATCATCACCCCACGGGAACGGCGCAAGCTTGAAAAACTGCGCACCCAGCTGGGCCTCCCCGAAGACCCCCAACACGCCCTCGACAAGGAGGCAGCCCTCCAGTCGGACCAATGCCCACTCTGCGGCCAGTCCCTGGCCGCCGAAGCCGCCCGCCTCAACAACCTTGAAGAAGAAGACGACGACTAGTCCTCTTGTTGCGATAGGCAATTTCCTCTAACCCTTACGGGGACAGATTTCGATCCGGGAGCCCAAAAATGTCAAAACCAACCCCTGAAGCCGAAAAGTCGAGCCTGCCTGAAACCAGCGGCTCGGACACAGGCCCGAAGATTTTCACGTCCAAGGGCAGTGTCACGATGGGTCGCAGCAAAGTCGGCTATGAGGCAAAAGCGGGGTGGCTGCCCCTGCGTGACAAAGAACGCGTGCGCGCCGACATTTTTCACACCTACTACCGGTCCACCGAAAAACACAGCGGCCCACGGCCGATCACCTTTGTCTTTAATGGCGGCCCTGGGGCATCATCCGCCTTTCTGCACGTTGGCGCCATCGGCCCCATGCGGGTTGATGTAAATCCGGATGGCACCGTCCCGGCCTCCCCGGCAAAGCTTGTCAACAACAGCGAGTGCTGGCTGGAATTTACTGATCTGGTCTTTGTCGACCCCGTGGGCACCGGCCTCAGCCGCACGCGCCCTGCCGAAAAAAAAGACGGGGAGGCCCAGCCCGATACAAAGGACGACCCCTTTTATTGGAATGTGCAAAGCGACATCGATTTCCTTTGCGACTTCATCACCACCTTCCTGACCCGTGAAAAGCTCTGGACGGCACCGATCTATCTGGCGGGCGAAAGCTATGGCGGCTACCGCGTCGGACGCCTGGTGCGTCAGCTTCAGGAAAAGGCCGGGGTTGGCATTTCCGGTGCGGTCCTGATTTCCCCGGCGCTGGAATGGGATACGCTTTTTGCCGGTGACTATAATGCCTTTGCCCTCACGCATCTTATCCCCTCCATGGCCGCGGCGGCACGCCACCATGGGCGCTGCGATGCGGCAAAACAGGGCGAAGATCTGGACGCCTTTCTGGAGCGGGCGGAGATGTTTGCCTTCGGCACCGCCTTGCCCGGTCTCTCCCTCGGCAAGCTTCAACCCAATGACGGCCATGTCAAACTGCTGCGCGCCCTTTCCGATTGGCTGGGCCTGAGCAAGGAAGTCATTGAACTGCATCAGGGCAAGATCAATTTCCTCACCTTCACCCGAGAGCTCTTCCGCGACGAACGCAAAGTCCTGGGCTGGTATGACGCCGCCATTCTGGCCGACGATCCCTTCCCGGCCTCTGGCGATTTTAAGGGGGTCGACATGACCCTCGGCGGCCAGGACCGCATTTATACGGTCGGCGCCAACACCCATATCCGGGAAAACCTGGGCGTTGAAAGCGATCTCAAGTATGAACTCCTGTCCCACGACGTCCATCAGAAATGGCAATGGCACGACCCCAAAGCTGGCGAGCCTGTGCCACCGGGCGCCACGGATGACCTGGCTGTCGGTATTTCTATCAACAAGGAAATGAAGGTCACCATCGTCCATGGCATCTATGACCTGGTGACCCCCTATTTCACGTCAAAATATCTCGCCCTGCAGCTGGCGGCCAGTTACCCAGAAGCCGGCAAAATTGAGCTGAAGAACTACGAAGGCGGGCACATGTTCTATATGTGGGAAGCCTCCCGAAAGGCCTTTACCAAGGACATGAAGGCCTTCTACGCAAAGGCGGGTTAATTAATGGTCCATTCCCGAAAATGGCTCGCCCGGTTGAAATTCAGAGAACTCTTTCTCGTCGTTCTGGCGCTGACTATTCTCGACTTTTTTCTGCCTGACCCGATCCCGCTCCTGGATGAGGCTCTTTTTGCTTTTCTGACCCTTGTGCTGGGATCTCTCAAAAAACGGATCGCCAATCCCGAAAGCCACCCTAAAAGGAAGGCCCTGAAATAATGAAATCCATTCAAGTTATTTTGAGCGCCCTAATTGTTATGACATCCACCAGCGCCTGCGCCGCAGAACCCAAACAGACCGTCGATATGATTGTCGAGGGCGACTACCTCGTTTCCATGGATGCCCAGGGCACCATCATCAACGATGGCGCTGTCGCCATTCGCGACGGGATTATAGTCGCAACCGGATCACGCCAAGATATCGCCGCTCAATACGATGCCGAAACGGTCATCCCGGGCGCCAATCGGGTGCTGATGCCGGGCCTCGTCAACGGCCATACCCATACTGCCATGACCCTCTTTCGCGGCATGGCGGACGACTACGACCTCATGACCTGGCTCACAAATTATATCTTCCCCATGGAAGGTAGGTTTGTTGACCCAGACTTCATCAAAATCGGGACTGAGCTCGCCTGCCTGGAAATGATCCGTGGCGGCACCACCACCTTTGTTGACATGTATTTTTATCCGGAAGTGATCGCGGATGTGACCGAGCGCTGCGGCATGCGCGCCATCATTGGCGCGCCGGCCATTGATTTTCCGAGCCCCGGATTTAAAGGCTGGGACGATTCCTTTGCCGCCGCGGTTGACTTTGTCAGCACCCACAAGAGCCCATCGGGCCGTGTCACGGCGGGCTTTGCGCCTCATGCCCCCTACACAGTGACACCGCAGCATTATGCCGCCCTGGCGGCCAAGGCGAATGAACTGGGCGCGCCGATCACCACACACATTGCCGAAGACCAGGCCGAGGTAAAAACCATCCAGGAACGCTACGGCACAACCTCCATCGACCTGCTCAACAAACAAGGTGCCTTTGATGTCACGATGATCGGTGCCCATGTGGTCTGGCCAACTGATGCTGACATGGAAATCCTCAAGGAAAAAGGCGTGGGACCGATCCACAACCCGACCTCCAATATGAAAACCGCCGCTGGATTTTCTCCGGTTCAAAAGATGATTTCCAAAGGTATCGACGTTGGCCTTGGCACTGATGGAGCGGCCTCCAACAATGACCTTGATCTGTGGGAAGAAATCCGAATGGCCGCCTTGATCCACAAAGGTTACAACGCCGACGCCACGGTCATGCCCGCTGAGACCGTGCTTCAAACCGCCACCTCCATGGGCGCGCGGGCGATTGATATGGGCGATAAAATCGGTTCGCTGGAAGCGGGCAAACGCGCCGATATGATTCAGGTCAGCCTTGATGCACCACGTCTCACGCCGCTCTACAACGTCCTGTCCCACTTGGTTTATGTGGCCGATTCAGAAGATGTTGTGACAACAATCATTGATGGCCAGGTCGTCATGCTGAACAGCGAGGTGCTGACATTGGATGCCCAAGCCGTCAAGGCAGCCGCTGTCGCCAAATCAGATGAGATCAAAGCCGCGCTTGCCCAAGCCCCGGCGGAGTAAGTCAAAAGAAAATTATCAGTCGCAGGTGCCGGATTCGCAGCGCATGGTCAGTGTATTGCTGAGCGGGTCATTGCCCAACAGGTCAAATATATCAAGAAAAGCGACCTCGCTCATCGGCGCGGAAATGGTTACCGTCACGTCGTTACCACCCGCGGAGTTCCCGGTCGCCGTAACCGTATAAGTCAACGGATAAAGAAGCCGCGCCTGCGCAAAGGCATCTGCCTCCGCTGAGGTAATCTCCCCTACCGCCATGGTGCGTGTGGTTTCACGCACCACATCCACCATGTTGGAATTGGCCGCGAAAATAAATCCAAATTGCCCAATGCTGGCGAAAATGAAAATAAGAAGCGGGACCACCAGGGCTGCTTCAACCATCGCCGCCCCTTCTTGTCTTCTGTAGAGTTTTATCAATCTGGCAAACAGCATATCTGTCGCTCCGGCTCCAGCCATTCTCAAAGATAATCCGACGCCCCTTCTCACGGATCGCAGCCAATCTAGCACAACCCGCCATTTTTGTCTCTAGAGAAGGGTTAACCGGTTAACAAGGCGGCAACAGCCACGCGCCTAAAACTCACCGACGAGGTGCTTCGCCAAAAACCTGTCAAGCTGCTCAAACAGTTGGATCTGCTCAAAAAACCCCCAGTCCCTGTGACTGGCACTGGAAATTTCAATATAGGTCACATCTTTGTTAAGCCGCTCCAAGGCCTCGTTCATGGTCTCAGATTGTTTGATTGGAACTATCGCATCCCGTCCGCCATGAACCAACAACACCGGCATATTAATACGGCCCGCGTTTCGCGCCGGTGAAATGGCAATAAGATGTTCCTTGTCCGTCACAGGGTGTCCGATGGACTTCAGCCAGTATTCATAGACCAATGAACTAGCGCCATCCTCGCGCCTCACATAGTCGAGCATATCAGGCAAATCAGAAACACCGGCGATGCTCACTGCACAGTTAAAGATTCCATTGTCGCGCTGCGCCGCCGCCAGAGCCGCATAACCCCCGTAGCTGGCGCCAACGATACAAATATTGTGCGGAGAGGCGAGCTGGCGATCCAGCAGCATCTGAACAGCATCCTCGATATCATCTTGCATCTTACCGCCCCACTCGCGATACCCCGCTTCGGCAAACTTCGCGCCAAACCCGGAAGATCCCCGAAAGTTAACCTGCAACACCCGATAACCCTGACTGACCAGATATTGAGCCATGGGATTGAAATCGTAATGGTCCCGGGTCTCCGGTCCTCCATGCGGCAAAACAACCACGGGCGAATAATATTTCTCCCGCCCAAAGGGATGGGTGACATAGGCGGTCAGATCCAGCCCGTCCCGCGCCTTAAAATGCATAACCTCCATCTGTCCTAAGTCGTCAGGCTCGAGATCTGGCCATCGGCTGTTTAACTGCTTCATCGAGCGACTTGGCATGTCATAGACATAGTAGTTTCCAGGGATCTTCGGTCCGGAAACCAGCACGACAAATCGCGTACGGCCGCGATTACTATCAATTATTTGCACATTCACCTGATTGCCAAAACTGCTGTTGATCTGTTGATACATCGCCTGAATCTCAGGTTGGTCGGTCACCAGGCCAAACCGATCGGCGATAAAATATCCCCCCATCAATCCACCATTGATCCGATCAACCGCAACCGCGCTAATGTCATAGACCGGATGGGAAAAAACCTTTTCAACAAAAAGGCGCGTTTCAATATCATAAAGATAAACGGACTTGCGGTCCTCGCCCTCTGGCCGCGCCAAAACATACACCTGGCCGCGTTTTGGTCCCGGGCCAAGCGGTAAATTTTCCGGCACTTCATCAAGGTCATTGACCTTGGCTCTCAAATATTCGACCCACCTCTGCCCGCTCGCATCATAGCGATGAAAATACAGCATGGATTGACGGCGATTGGTGTCGACCCGAACCTGCGGCGCGCCGCTTTGATCCATAATCCAATAGAGGGTATGTTGCGTACCCGCTGAGACTTTCTCGTATTTCCCATTGTAGACATTAACACTGTAAAGGCCCAGCGAGTTCCCCTTCCAGAGCGATATGAAGACATGCTCGGGGTCCGCTGCATAAACTTGCGACACATTACTGGTAAAACGGTTGCGCGACAAAATTCGCCGCTCACCCTCAAACAACAAAAGCGTATTACCACCATCACGGTCGAAAGCGAGCGTTCGCGTGGCAAGCCCCTTGATGTACCGACGGTCTTTGGTCAGCGTCATGGTGAGAACGCCGATCAGCAAGCGATCATCACTTGCCCACTTCTGCCAAAGAATTTCGAGATCCGTACCAATGGGGATACCCTGAACCGGCTCCTGTCCGGAAAGGTCGGCAATACGGATTTCTCCCCGCGACCCCTTTTGCACGATCACGGAGAGATACCGCCCGCTCGGCGACAGCTCGGGCGGTCTCACCTCGTGATCCCGGTAGAAGTGAATGACCGAAGGACCGATACGCACAAAGCCCGTTGTCATCAACGCGCATAATGCGACGACGAGAACTACATACTTCCGCATTCGATCCCCCGATTTGGCTTCCCCTGCCTACAACCATAGAGTTGCACAAGTCAGCCCTATCGGCAAGTTAGTTGAGAGATCAAGCCAATCAAACGGGCTGATTTCTGCGATTTCACATTCCGAAATCTGCCCCGTCAGGCACTCTTTAGGTTAAATTTGCAGCGAATCTGCTCCATTATCCCACACGCCAAGGAGACGTGGCCCCATGAGCGACACCCCAAGCCCGCAGGAAAAGGCCAAAACCCACCCTATCCGGTTGCTGGAAACCATCCGGCGCATGCGCCAGCGCGACAATCTTCCAGACGATAACCCAATGTTGCGGTCAGCCCTGGAGCGTCACAAATTTGAAGGTCTGGCCATGGCCGTGCGGGCCCGCTGGGTGGCCCTCGCCATCATCGCTGTGGTGCTGCCTCTGACCTCTGAAGGTCTGGGCGGCGCGGTTCTCTATTACGAGGCCATCATTGCGCTCTTTGCGGTTAACGGCTGGGCCCAGCTCAAGGTTGGCGAGCTGGCCCAATCCAGACGCGAACTCCTTCTCATCTGGTTTGACATCATTTTGATGACGCTAACCCTTTTGGTGCCCAACCCACTACTGAACGGTGATTGGCCAACCGCCATGCAGTTTCAGGTGGTTCATTTTTCTTATTTTTATATTCTGCTCGTGCCCGCAGTCATGGCCTATTCCTGGCGCACTGTTTTTTCTTTCAGCACCTGGGTGGCGGTAGCTTGGCTCATTGGAGTCGCTCTGGTCATCAATTTCGGCCACACCATCCCCCAACTGACCCCGCGCCTTGCCGAGGCACTCGGGCCCAGCTCACGGATGGCGCAGGTGCTTGATCCCAACCGGGTGTCCATCGGCGACCAAATACAAGAAGTGATCATCTTCGCCATTTGCGCAATTACCCTTGCCATTAACACCTGGCGCACTAATCAGCTCGTCGTCTCGCAGGCAGAAGTTGCGCAGGAGCGTTCCAATCTGGCGCGCTATTTTGCCCCGCGCATGGTCGATGCGCTCGCGAGCCAGACGCGCACCTTGGGCGAGGAACGCTCGCAAATGATCGCTCTTCTCTTTGCCGATATCGTCGGCTTTACCCGCATCGCCGAACAGCTCACCCCAGCATCCACCATGGATCTATTGCGTGAGTTTCACCGGCGCATGGAACAAGCGGTTTTCTCTCACGAGGGCACACTCAATAAATTCCTGGGCGATGGCCTGATGGCCTCCTTCGGCACGCCAGATGTTGGCCCAGACGATGCCCGCAACGCCCTCGCCGCCGCGCGCGATATGATCCGCCTGGTCGATGAGTGGAACGAGGAACGCCAAGGCAAAGGGCTCATTCCCGTAAAACTCTCCATCGGCATTCATTATGGCGAGGTCACTCTCGGCAATATTGGATCAGAGCGCATTCTCGAATTTGCCGTCATTGGCGACACCGTTAATGTGGCGAGCCGTCTGGAGGGCCTGACCCGTGAAATCGATACCTCGTTGATTGTCTCCGAAACTCTTTATGAAAAGGTCCGCGATGGCGACGAGAGTGCTGCACTGCTTGCCGAATTCTTACCTCGCGAAACCCGAGCCTTGCGTGGCCGTGATGATCCTGTGAGCTTTTACGCCCTCAAAGAGAACCCCAAGGAGTAATCCATGCCGCAACTTGAAGATTTCAAAGGAAAACTGGCACTGGTCACCGGCGCCGGTGACGGGATTGGCGAAATGCTGGCCCGTCATCTGGCGCTGTGCGGCATGCGCGTCGGTGTGCAGGACATTCGCGCCGAGGCGGCCACCCGTGTCGCAAACGAGATTGGCGCTGACGCCTTCCCTCTCGTCTTTGATGTCAGCGACCGCGACGCTGCCCTTGCTGCCGCTGAAAAAGTGGGAGCTGACCACGGCCCCCTCAACCTCCTCTGGATTAATGCCGGCGTCGGCGTGGGCTCGCCTGTCCTCACCGGCAATCCGCGCAACATCGAATGGGGCTTTGGCGTCAATGTACTGGGTGTCATTTGGACGGCACAAGCCTTCGTACCCCTGATGAAAGAGGCAGATGGCCCAAGGCATGTCGGCATAACCGCTTCCAGCGCCACCTTGCGCCCACCAGAGGGAGATTTCCCCCTTTACGCCACCACCAAGCATGCAACCTTTGCCGTGGGCGAAGCTTTAAAGGGCGAGCTTGCCAGGGAAGGCATTGCCACCACGCTTTTAAACCCGGGTCTCCTCAATACCAAGATCTGGGACGGTGCCAAGGCAAGACCGGATCGGTTTGGCGGCGTGCGTCACATGGACCCGGCGATCGCAACCCGCTGGAACGAAGCCAAATTGCCGGAGGTGATGTGGCCCCACATCGCCCGCACCATCGAGGCGGGTGGCGGTATTCTTACCTGCCAAACCGAAGAGGGCCTTGTCGACGCCTTTGACGCGCGGGCAAAAACCATTCGCGGCGGCATCGTCCGGGTGTAATCAGCCAAGGCGCACAATCACATTGGAAGCACGCAGAAGCTGTGGTTAAAGCTCAGCCCTTGTGATAGGGTCCCCGCCGATGATCAGAACTTGGCCAAATATAACACGGTTAAACCTGCGCGGCTTTGTAGCGGCGCTGGCGTTCGTTTTGTTCCAATTCATGGCCCTTTCCCATGCGGCTCAATTTGAGTTCAGGGAACACAAGCATCATGGCCTGCCCTGCGCCATCATCACCGCGGTTGAGCAAGGTCACCATCTCGATCTGGCGGCAGATCAGTTGGTCCCGGTTTGTGGCGCAACCTATGACGCCCCCGTGACGGAATTGGCTGAAGCCCTTACCCGGCCCTCTCTTCCTCTTCCCACGACCCGCGCGCCCCCGGCGCTTTGATACGAGAACCCTTATTGTATCAACAGTTCTGCCTGCGAACCCAATGTTCGCAGCGCCCGGGAAGTAACCACCATGAGTTCCAAGTCCGCCTTAGCCGCGGCGCTCCTGACATCAGTCGGCTTTAGCGCTGCCGCCCTGGCCCAGATAAATCCCGACGAAATCATCGTCTCAGCCAAACCCATTGCCCGCGCAACCGATGAAATGGTCACGAGCATCCATGCCATGAACGCGGATGACATCACCCGCGCCAGCGCGGCCTCCATTGGAGAACTCCTGCAAAACCAGCCCGGCGTTACCAGCTCCTCCTTCGCGCCGGGCGCCAGTCGGCCGATCATTCGCGGGCTCGATAGTTTTCGGGTTCGTGTTCTTGAAAATGGCGCTGGCGCTCAGGATGTTTCGGCGTTGAGTGAAGACCACGGTATTCCTTTAGACCCTCTCTCCGCCCAGCGCATCGAAATCATCAGGGGCCCTGCCGTTCTGCGCTACGGATCTGCCGCCATTGGCGGCGCCGTCTCTGTCTTAAACGACCGGGTGCCCACAAAGATCGAGGCGCCCCTGGCGGGCACGCTCTCCCTGGCCGCCAGCCCGCAGGACGACAGCTACGAGATCGGTCTGCTTCTGGATGGCGGCACCCGGCACTATGGCTGGCATCTGGATGCTTACAAGCGCGAGGCGAACGACTATGAAATCCCGACCGCGCCGGGAAAACAGCCCAATTCAGCCATCGCCTCACAAGGCTTTGCAATAGGCGGCGCGCGCCTCCTGGACACAGGCCACATCGGCCTCGCGTGGTCACATTTTGAAAGCGACTATGGTATTCCTGCCTCGCTGACCACGCCAGCCGCCCACGGTGACATTGCCCTCGACATCTCCCAGGACAAACTCCAGCTCTCTGGATCCGGCGACCTGGCAACCCTGCTTTCTGATCGACTACAGTTCGAAGGGGCCTATTCTGAATATACCCACCACGAGATCGAAAGTGCCACCGGCGACATCGGTTCCACATTCAAGAACAATGAAACCGAGTTCCGACTGGAACTTCTCCACGAAGATCGTGGCCGTTTTTCCGGCGCCATTGGCCTTCAGATGCGCGACCGATCACTCGCCGCCAGGGGAGAAGGCGGTCAGCTGCTGGCACCAGCGGAAATGACGTCATTCGCCCTCTTCTTCTATGAGGACATCTCCCTGCGCGAACGTGTCAATCTCGAACTCGGCGCCCGTATCGAGCATACAGAACTGAAAGGCACCGGCGTGATGCCCCCCACGCCAGAAGGCGTCACCCTTGCTCTGCCTTTAGATACCTATGGTGCCCGTGTAACCCCTGACTATACGCCGGCAAGTTTCTCGGCCGGTCTTGTCTATCGTCACCCAGAGGGCACTTTTGAAGGCATCAACGCTGGACTCACCTGGCAATATGCGGAACGCGCCCCCGATATCCTGGAGCTCTTTGCCAAGGGGCCTCACGAAGCCTCAGAGACATTCGAAATTGGCCTGCCCACCGCCAGGATAGAAATAGCACGTTCGCTTGAGTTCAATATCCGGCGTGAAGAAAGTGAGGCACATGCCCTCTCTTTCGACATGTCGATCTACCGCACTGAGTTCGATGACTTTCTTTATAAATACGAAACCGGTTTTGTCTGCGGCGATGACTTTGACACATGCGGCACGCCGGGGGAGCCGGGCGTGGAGGAAGAACTCAAACAGATTGTCTACAGTCAACAGGACGCAACCTTTAAAGGCCTGGAAGCAAGTCTCGCCTGGCGCGCCCTGAATTGGGGTAGCGGCGCCCTCTCTCTTGGTTTGCGCGCCGATCAGGTTCGCGCCCAATTTGACGATGGCACAAACCTCCCGCGCATCCCGGTACGCCGCTATGGCGCGTCTCTCAAGCTCAGTGAGGGACCCATGCAAGCGCGTGTCGCGGTGCTTAGGGCGGAAAGCCCCAAACACCTCGCCCTGGATGAAACAACCACACCAGGCTATGTCAATTTGACCGCTGACTTGTCCTATCGCCTTGAACTTGCCTCTGGCAAAGAGGTGCTCTTGGGCATTTCAGGAGATAATCTGCTCGACGATGCCCTTCGCAATCACACGTCCTTGCGCAAGGAAGAAGTCCTGCAGCCGGGTCGGCGTGTCAAACTCTTCATACGCTCGACTTTCTAAAGCTTTAAGCAAGCTTGTCGGGCCATCATCAAAGCTTTATTGTCACCCCATGAAGACCGCTCAAAACTTTATGGGGTCCTTGGCCCTGGCGCTGATGTTGGCCGCCCCCTCATCCTTTGCGGAGGACGTGCCCATGAACACCAACCCCACCTATGACGCTACGCTCGCTGCAGAGCTTGGCGCCGATACCTACGGCATGCGCTCCTATGTATTTGTCTTGCTAAAAACAGGCCCCAGGGACGCCGAGGTCACAGACAAAGACGCGCGCGCGGAAATGTTCCGAGGGCACTTCGCCAATATCAACAAACTGCGCGAACAAGGCGATCTGGTACTCGTCGGTCCACTGGATGGCGAAAATGGATTGCGCGGCATTATGATCTTCGCCGCCGATGACATAAGCGCCGCTCAGGCGTGGATGCAAGGAGACCCGACCGTTACCAGCGGCATCTTCGAACTTGAGTTTCACTCCTATTACGGCACCGCGGCCCTCATGAAAATCGGCGAGATCCACGCCCGGATCGCCAAATCCAACGTAGAATAGACCCGGGACACAACCATGCTGCTTGCCTCACTCCCCGATGCGTTTCGCCAAGCCCTTGAGCTGAGACTGGCCGAAGTCGACGCCCTGCCTGAAAACGTTCAGACCTGGATGGTTTTCATGCGCACGATGTTTCTGTCGAGCCTACTCTTTGCCTGGTGGCGCAAGGAGGCCCGCATCGTGCTCGCCATGGCGGTGACCACCGCCCTCCTGCTTTTTTCAATTAAAGCCGCCATGCTGGACGTCCACTCCGGAGAGATCGGACGCATCATCCACATTGTGATCTGGACCCCGGCGCTGATTTATCTTTTCAAGCGCCTGCCATTGCGATTGCAAGACTTCCGCTCGCGCCAGCCCTTCGCCATCATTTACAGCCTCTGGCTCTCGGTCGTCATGATCGTCCTCACGGTTTCCCTAGTCCTCGACTACGGCGTGCTGATAATGCGACTGCTGGGGTAAGATTTGAACATCGGCACTTATTCACGGTAGTGGCGTAAAGCACTTCCACCCGCTCGCGCAGAAAATGCTCGAAGTTCGTCTTGTTGCTGAGCAAATTGTCGCAGGACAGTAAAAAACCGCCTCGCCCCTTGCAAAGCCACCTCCTAAAATCTCTTCGGCGCAGCCCTTGAGTATGGTTAGATATCCTCGACGCGCGTGAAACAATCCAGGAGGCAATGAGCGGTGAAAGAGGCAAGCCCAAGGCAACCTTTAAGCCCCGATGATCTTCGCTGGTATTGCCCTACCGCCTGGGTGGCATTTGATACAACCGCCGAGATAGAACCCGCCGCCGGGGTTGTCGGCCAGGACGATGCCCTTGAGGCGCTACGCTTCGGGCTCGATTTTGCCGCCGAAGGCCAGAATGTTTATGTACGCGGCCTCACCGGAACGGGCCGGATGAGCCTGGTCCGGCAATTGCTGGAAAAGGCCCCCGCCTCCCGGCGTCCGCAGCGCGATTATTGTTACGTCCACAATTTCAAGCACTCCGAAAAGCCAAATTTGATTGCTCTGCCCAAGGGCGAAGGCAAGAAATTTCGATCCATGATGGATCGCTTGATTGACTTCATTATCGAGCAGCTGGGCCCCGCCCTTTCTTCAGACAATATGCGCGCCCGGCGGGCCGATATTGACGACGCCGCCCAGGAGGAAATGCGCAAATTTGGCGAGCCCTTCGAGGCTGAACTCAAGGCGAACGGCCTTGTGCTTGTGCCTGTGGAGATCGGCCGGATCATTCAGCCAACGGTGATGGCGCTGATCAATGGCGAGCCGGTGCCCTACCAACAGCTCGAGGCGGAGCGCGAGAAATTTGCCCTCACCGAAGCTCAGCTTGAGGAGTATCGACGCAAGATCGCTCATTTTGCCCGCGCCTTCGAAGAAGTCAGCCACAAGATTGTCGACTTCCAGCAGTCGCACCGCGAAACCTTGCGTAAACTCTATGAGGACGAGGCGCGCGTCCTCATGTCACCCTATGTCAGGGCGATCGCCGACACTTTCAAAAACGAATCCGTTGCGCTCTTCCTAGGTGACCTTGAGGACGACTTAATTGAGCACTACCTGCCGGTGCTTGGCGACAAAAACGAATTTACCGAGCGATACCGGGTTAATTTGGTCCTGGATCGATCCAACAGCGAGAAATCGCCGATCATCATCGAGGATGCGCCGACGCTGACCAATCTGCTCGGCAGCATAGAGCGCGAATTTGTCCCCGGCGGGGCCTTTCGCAGCGACCACATGATGATCCAGCCGGGTTCACTCCTGCTCGCCGACGGCGGCTATCTCATTGTTCAGGTGCGCGATGTCCTGGAGGAGCCCGGCTCCTGGAAGGTTCTGTTGCGCACCTTAAGAACCGGTTGCCTCGAAATCGTACCGTCGGAGTTTCAGGTTTACAGCTGGTTCGGACCGCAGCTCAAACCGCAAGCCATTCCCATTGATGTCAAGGTGATCCTGATCGGCGACCCGGGCCTTTATAATATGCTGGACATGTACGACCCGGACTTCTCCTTCCTCTTCAAGGTGCTGGCCGATTTCAACGACGACATCCCCCTCAACGAGGATGCCGTGAAGCATTATGCAGGCGTCATCGCCCGCATCGCCGCAAAGGAAAACCTGCCACCCTTTTCAGGTGCCGCTGTGGGCGCCCTTGTCGAGCATGGCGCACGCATCGCCGGTCGCCGCGACCGTCTGACCGCCCGCTTTGGGAGGCTCGCCGATCTTGCCCGCGAGGCCGCCTGGCTTTGTAAAAACGAAGATGGCGCGCGCGTCGACGCAGCCCATGTGCGCAGCGCCATCGACCGGGGTCGCCACCGCGCCAATCTGCCGGCACGGCACTTCCGCGAAATGATTGTCGATGGCACCATAGGTGTCGCAACAACGGGCCGCACCATTGGCCAGATCAATGGTCTGGCAGTGATCTCAAGCGGCCCCCTCACCTATGGCTTTCCAAACCGGCTCACCGCCACCATTGGCGCGGGAACCGCCGGGGCCGTTAACATCGATCGCGAAGCGGATCTGAGCGGTGCCATCCACACCAAGGGGTTTTACATCTTAAGCGGGCTCCTGCGCTTTCTCTTGCGCACCGAACACCCCCTCGCCTTCTCCGCCTCCATCGCCTTTGAACAAAGCTATGGCGGCATTGATGGGGACAGCGCGTCGGGCGCCGAAATTTGCGCCCTGCTAAGCGCGCTGACGGAAGTGCCCCTGCGCCAGGATCTGGCCATGACGGGGGCCATTGACCAACTGGGTAATATTCAGCCTGTCGGCGCCGTCACTGAAAAAGTCGAAGGCTTTTATCTGGTTTGTAAAGAGCAGGGCCTCACCGGCACCCAAGGCATCGCCCTGCCGCGCGCCAATGTGCGCAATCTCATGCTCCATCCGGAGGTTGTCGATGCCTGCCGCGACGGCACCTTCCACGTCTATCCGCTCGACACCATCCACGACGCCCTCGAGCTCTTCACCGGCTGCGTCGCAGGACAGGCCGACGAAGACGGCAACTACCCGGACGGCACCTTGCTCTGGCGCGCCGAACAAAAGGCCTATGCCTATTGGAAAATGGCCATGGGCGAAAATACCGCCGCATCGGAGTAGCGCTTGGGGCGCAATCTCATGCTTGCCAAGCTGCCCAGCGTTTGATACACCGCAAGTCTTCCTTTGGGGCCGTTAGCTCAGTTGGTAGAGCAACTGACTCTTAATCAGTGGGTCGCAGGTTCGATCCCTGCACGGCCTACCAA
>SBHG01000018.1 GCA_006226305.1 Alphaproteobacteria bacterium
TTAGATTTCCTTGCGGGCCGCGCTCGCCGCGTGGGCCCTGATCACCAATCGGCCCCTTTTCGCCTTGTGGTCCTTGGTCGCCTTGCGGTCCTGGTACCCCTTGGAGGCCTTGCAGACCAACAGGTCCTTGTGGCCCGTTATCTCCCGGCGCGCCCTTGTCGCCAGTTTCGCCTTTATCTCCGGCCTCGCCTTTATCTCCGGCCTCGCCTTTATCACCGATCTCGCCCTTGTCGCCGGTTTCGCCTTTTTCACCTTGCTGGGGAGGGGCGGCGCTCTCCTGGGTCAATGCGGGTGCGGAAATCATCAGTGTAAAGAAGAGTGCTGAACTGAGTAATTGTAATTTGCGCATGGATTTTGCCTTCCAGAGTGTTGGCCGGTGAGGTCGAATAAGTCCTGTGATCAGATCATAAGGGCCCATCCCAAGGTGGCAAGAGGAGGCTGCAAACCTCGTTGATTTGTTTCTTAACGGATCGCGGGGCCGTGGTTTGGGTCTTTCCGGAACACCAGAACAAACGAGCAATCGCGAGCGCGCCTTGTGTCTGCTCTTTCCGCGGGCACAAGGTCTGGTAGCCTTGGCCCCCATAAGTCTTTGATCTTGTTACGCTTTTGTTAAGGAAACTTACCCCATACTTTCCTGGAACCGCGAGTTTTTATCGCATTTTGTGACGACATGAGGGGGAGTAGATCATGACGGACCACAGCCAGACAAAACCTCGAACGGGGGTCTCCTCGGAGTTGACGAGTGTAAAGGGGTCGCAGGAGCGTGAGTATCACATCGCTCTGGACCGCGTGATGTGTGAGATCGAAGCGCTGCGCGGCACAGCTCATCCGCGGCTGGCGTTTGTTGAAGAATGGATGGCGTCATGAGTTCCTTATCAGAAACCGAGTTCTTGTATGATTCAAATGAGGGCGATGCTGGCGCACAGGCGGCCCAGGACCGGCTGGACTATGCGCTTGGCGTCTTTGTTGAGGAGTTTCGCACCAATGCGCTGCGCAATCTGGACCGGGTGGATCATATTCTCGGCGAATTGCCGGAGGGCGCCGCTGATGCGCCGACGCTGCAATCCATTCAGGCGATTTTGTCGAATCTGGCGGGGCAGGGGTCCTCGTTCAATTTTGATCTTATCTCCGAACTGGGTGAAATGACCTGCGCGTTTTTACGCGGGCGGATCGAAGGGTCCTCAGTCCAAATGGCACTGTTGAGCAAAGTCACCGAGGCCATGCGGCTGGTCTTGCAACAGGATGTGCGTGGGTCGGGTGGATTGACCGAGCGGGCGCTTGTGGCCTGTCTCAGAGAGGCCTTTGCGGTTGACTAAAATTGCCCTTTAAACGGGCATTTCCCTGAAGAACCTCTCCTTTTGCTTGGCTTTGCAGGGAGGGGTTTTTGTTTTAATGTCAGTCCCCATATATGCGTTGCATTTTTTGCATGTATGAGTTGCTTAACGAAGGGGATTACCTGAATTGATGACGAATCATACCGATAGCCCGCCGGTCATGGCGCGGGATTGGTTGAAACTTCTGGCTGAGTACCGTCGCCCGTCTCATTTGCGCAGTTTTGGAGAGTTAGTTTGGACCGGATTGCCCTTTGTCGGGCTCTGGGTCGCCGCCTGGGCTGCCTATCAGGTGAGTTTCTGGCTGTCGCTCGTTTTTGCCGTTCCGGCGGGCCTATTTCTGGTGCGCCTGTTCCTGATTCAGCACGATTGCGGGCATTATGCCTTTTTCCGATCACGGGCGCTTAACGACTGGGTCGGGCGGGCCATCGGTGTTCTTTCCCTGACCCCTTATGATGTCTGGCGCCAGGCCCATGCGATGCATCATGCCACGTCCGGTAATCTGGACCGACGGGGTGTTGGTGATGTGGATACCCTGACCGTTGAAGAATATGAAGCACTACCGAAATTACGGCGCCTTCTTTACCGGCTATACCGTCATCCAATTGTTCTTTTTGGAGTCGGACCGACCTATAATTTTGTTATTCGCAACCGGCTGCCGGCCGGATTGCGCAAAGGAGGCTGGCGTTATTGGGTGAGCGCTATGGGAACCAATGTGGCGGTTATCGGCATGTTTGCGGTTCTAATTGTGCTTGTCGGACCGGGGCCGTTTCTGGCGGTTCATTTGCCGGTTTTGTTATGCGCGACGACGGTCGGTGTCTGGCTGTTTTATGTACAGCATCAGTTTGAGGAAACCTTCTGGGAGGAGGGCCAAACCTGGTCTCTTCAAGAGGCCGCTCTTAGAGGATCCTCCTATTATGTTCTGCCGCCGGTTCTGAGATGGTTTACCGCCAATATTTCGGTCCATCATGTGCATCACCTGTCAAGCCGCATTCCCTTTTACAGGCTACCGCAGGTCCTTAAGGATTTTCCGGAGCTTAAAGGGGTCAGCGCCCTGACGCTATGGGAGAGCCTTAAAACTCCGAACCTTAAGCTCTGGGACAGTGAGCGGCGACGGTTGATTTCCTTTTCAACGCTGCGAGACCTGCGCCGGGAACGGTCGCAGAAAACCGAGCCTAATCTGCCCTGAATCTTCCGCTTTTGCTCTGATCGCCCTTCGGTGGTAGAAAGATGCCCAGGGGGAATCTCACAATAGGTGCGAGAGACATGGGGATGATGATGATCAGATCAACTGGGATGCTGCTGAAAGCGCTGGCGATGGTCGCGGGCCTTGGATTGGCGGGATTGCCGATGGCGCATGCCTCGGCCAAGGTGCCTGAAACCAAGCCCGGCCGAATTGTGATTGTTGGCGATGCGCATGGAGATTTCGATCAATATGCGGCGCTGCTGATGGAAGCCGAGGTGATCAATGAGCGCGGCAGCTGGACCGGCGGCGAAACCGTCTTGGTCCAACTGGGCGATGTGATCGATCGCGGTGACAAGAGCCGCAATATTCTCGATCTCTTGAAATCTCTGCAAAAACAGGCGCCGCGCAGTGGCGGTTCGGTTCAGTTTGTGATTGGCAATCATGAAGCGATGAATGTGAAGGGGGACCTGCGCTATGTGACCGCAGGCGAATTTGCTTCCTATGAGACGCCTCAATCGTCCGTGGCGCGCGATGATTATTACGAACGCTATAAGACCTACCTCAGAGATAATCTGGAAGATGGCAAGTGGTTGACCTTCGATGATGTCTTCCGCGCGGATTGGGACAAGAAGCATCCCCTTGGCTGGGTTGAGCATCGCCAGGCCTGGGCACCGGATGGTGTCTACGGCAAATGGGTGATTGAGCAGAAGGCGGTCATCAAGCTAGGTAATTTGTTGTTTGTCCACGGCGGCATCAGTCCGAAATATGCACGCGCCTCGCTGAAGGAAATCAATGAGGCTGTCACGAAAGACTTAAAGGCCGGGCAAGATGAGGCGGCGACCATTACCAATGAATCGGACGGGCCCATGTGGTATCGCGGCATGGCGCAAAATCCTCCGGCCGAGGAGGCATCGAATGTCGATGCGGTTCTTCAACATTATAGCGTGGACCATGTGATCACCGGGCACACGCCCCTGACTGAAGCCATTACACCGCGCTTTGGCGGCAAGGTGATTGTCGCCGATGTGGGATTGGCGGAATATTACGGCAATGCCTTTGCTTATGTGGAAGTGATCGATGGCGTTCTTTATGCGGTCCAGCGCGGTCAACGCCTGGTTCTGCCCATGGCGGAGGGTGCGCCGCTGAAAGCCTATTTGGAAAAGGCCCGCTCACTGGAGGCGGATGCGCCGCGGCTCAATGCCTATATGGAGAGTCTTTTCCCGGCGAACTAAAACCTAGCCGCGACATTTGTCGAGAAGAAGGCGTTCTGTCTTATTCGGATCATCAATGATTTCATAGAAGGCGTCATAATATTTGACGATCGATTTGACGTTGCGGTCGGGAAGAAGGCCTGAGTTTTGCGAGAGATCATAGATCTCGGATTTTTTGTCCTTAAAGGTCTGAATGTTGGCGGGCAGGGCATCGTTGTGAATGCAAAAGCCACGATAAAGGCGCGTTCGAACGCTTTTGACCGACAGGGAGGCCGGTGGGACCGCATATTTAGCATTGATGAGGCCCGCGTAATCAAAGTCATAGGGCACCGGGATGGCCTGGCCATTTGCCGAAAACATCGGCTTTAGATTGTGGCAGCATTTTTCCCCCTCCGGGCCACCGAGCATGGCCCAGTCCAGATTGCCGATAAAGTATTGGAAGAGCGCAACGCGGCTGGCCGCCGCCGCATCGTAATCGGTAGCGGGCACCCGTGCGACATCCCGGCGTTCGCGTCCCAAGCGGTCCGCGAGATTGTCCGCGTCTTCAATGAAAAAGCCATAGCGTCCTGAAACGCTTTGCTTTCCTTCTGTGTCGGTGTAGTCGATTGTCGCCAGTCTGACCCGAAAGCTTTCTTCGGTGATCAGATTGTAAGTTTTGTAAATGAGATATTCTTGCAGATAGTAAGTGTCATAGGCCGCGCGCTTGCTTTGGCAATGGGTGACCAGCTTGAGCTTGTTCTGATGCGCAAAAAGAGTGCCTGCCACTTCTTTCTTTTTGAAATTGACCGACAGCGGCGGAAACTTGCAGACCTTGCTGTCGCGCCGGGTCTTGCCCCGTGTCTCGAGTTTAATGTCAAAGGTCTGGGTGCCAAAACCGGGCGCGTTGACGGTCAGTTTCCCTTCGACCGGCTCGCCTGTTTCGCGCTGATCATTGAACAGGGTGTTCAGGGGGGCTTCGATCTGAATGGACAGAGTTGTGCCCTGATTAAAGAGCGGCTGGTTGTCTGTAATTTCAGCTTGAGCCGAAGGTACGCCCAGAACCAGACAGGTGCTCGCTGAAACCAAGTATCGCAATAGAGTCTTCATGATTTCTCCTCCGGATTGGCTGGTGCTTCGGCTCGTTTATGGCTCGGGCGCATATAGCGGTGGCCGTTGCCCCGGGCGCCGTAGTCAAGGGTCCACAGAACCAGGAATGTGTAGTTGAAAATAACGGTCATCACGATGGCGATTTCCAGGGCGCTGGTGCCCGCGGCCAGACCAATGCCAATGGCCAGCAGAATATAGAGGGCATCGCCGGAGCTCTTTAAAGTGTTTCGGAAGCGCACAGCCCCCACGACACCGGCAAGCGAGAAGGCGAGGGCGAGGGAGTTTTGCACAATAACCACCACGCTGGTGACCGCGATCGGTAGAATGAGAATGGTTTCCACCAGCGACTGGTCATAGTCATGTCGGTTGCGGACTTCCATATAGACCCAGGTCACCGGCAGGACGGTGGCGATAGCGCCGAGCACAGCAAAGACCAACCAGGCCAGGCTGCCGGAGAAATTTTGAATTTGCGTTGCGTAAATCTCAAGCGGTTCAAGGGTATTGCCGTTCGGGCCGCCCAGCAGCTGCTGAGCGCCACCCAAGGGTAGGAAATCAGACAGGGCTGGATAGATATTTTGCGCGATCACAGCGATCAATGTGACTGCGCCATAATAGACCGACAGCCAAACGAAGAGCCGGATAGATCTCAGCTGCACCTTGTGCTCCCTTCTTCCTGAGTGTTGAGGGGACTCAACCACAGTGGCCCGGCTTTGACAATTTGTCTCAGCCACGGCTCCAGCTGCAGATTGACCCTTTGTCTTGAAATCTTTGTTATTTCAGTGGGTTAGGGCGAAACCACCCGCGCAAGGGAAAGCCGGAAGCATCCGCTCTTTGCCGATGAAGTGATGACAAGTCGTCGCAGAATCGCTATAGACCCGTCCTAGATGGTTCTTTCATCGAAGATGAGAGCTAAGAGGGAATGCGGTGCGGCGTTTTACGCCAATTCCGCAACTGTTCCCGCAACTGTAGTCAGTGAGCTGCGGTTCGACCTTGAAAAGCCACTGGGGTTTTATTCATCCCGGGAAGGCCAGAACCAAAAGCGTTGATCTGAAAGTCAGGAGACCTGCCATCGCGTCGCTTCTCTGATGGGTCGGGTTTAACCGGTCAGAACGGAACATTTTCCCCGTGTTGGCGACACCGGTCGTCGGTGCGGAGTGAAAAGGGCGAGGATCGCCAAAAACTCCAAGCCATTTTTGAAATCAAGGAGCCTTTGAAAGGGTTCTGTTGGATTTGGAGTTATTCGTCTCATGAGTTTCAAACGCCTTTGTCTTGCAAGCTTATTGCCGCTTGCCTTTTCACACACTGTATTTGCTGAGGATATCGATTCCATTGTCATTACGGGTCTTCGTACCCCCTTGCCGGCTGGCGATGTCGCCACCGCGGTGACAGTTATTGATGGCAAGGATCTTTTGGATCGGCAAAGCTTTCAGTTGATTGACCTGCTCCGGGATGTGCCCGGTCTCAGCGTCGCGCGTACGGGATCGGTTGGTAGTCAGGCGCAGGTGCGGCTGCGTGGCACCGAGGCCAATCACGTGCTGGTGCTTATTGATGGGATTGAGGTCAATGACCCGGCCAGCAATGATGAGTTTTTATTTGAACATCTGACCGCCACACAAATTGAGCGAATAGAAATTATTCGCGGTCCGCAAAGCGCGCTTTGGGGCAGCGATGCGGTGGCGGGGGTGATCAATATTGTCACCCGCAAAGGCGGCGACAGGCCATCCAGATCGCTGCTTGTGGAAGGGGGGAGTTTCGAGACCCTTCGAGGCGCCGGATCCTTTCAAACAGGTGGGACAGGCTGGTCGCTTAATCTGGGCGGTTCTTACAGCGAGAGCGACGGCAGCAACGCGAGCCGTCTTGGACATGAGCGCGATGGCTATGAGAACACGACCCTTCAGGCCAGTTTGGGATTTGATCTGGCGCCTGGGGCAACCTTAGGTGTGACCTCGCGTTACGTCGAAGGGCGCAACGATTATGATCCGGTCAGTTTTTTGACGGGCCTGCCGGAAGATGGAGACCGGGTTGGTGAAACCCAGTCCTGGCTTAACGGTCTGGCGTTGCGGGTAGCGCCGGAAGGGGCGGCATTTTCTCATCTTCTGAAAGTGAGCTCTTTTAACTCGGACAATGCGACTTTGAGCGATGGGGTCAAAGTTGGCACCACCGGCGCAGACCGGCTGCAGGCCTCATATGATCTTACCTGGGCGGTCGCGGAGGGGCACCGGGTGACCTTTGCAATTGATCATGAGGCAACTGATTTTAAGCAAACCGGCATGGCGACGATTTACGGAGATCCCAATTATCAGGAGACCATGACCAATACGGGCTATGTGGTTGATTATGCGGGAGATCTCACATCAGGCTTGACGGTAACGGGTTCTGTGCGGCGGGATGTTAATTCCGAGTTTGAAAATGTCACGACCTGGCGGCTTGGCGGTGCCTATGACCTTAGTGATCATGTGCGACTGCGCGGCAGTGTCGGGACGGGGCAGAAGGCGCCGAGTTTTATTGATCGGTTCGGGTTTTTCGCCGATCAGTTTTTGGGCAATCCCAATCTAAAACCGGAGAGATCAACGGGCTTTGAAGTTGGCCTCGATGGGCGCTTTGAAAAGGCTGGGTTTGGCATCACTTACTTTCAGTCAGAGCTTGAAGATGAGATCAACGGGTTCTTTTATGATTTTGGCAGCGGGCTTTTTACCGCGGTCAATGTGGACGGCAAGAGCCACCGTAAGGGGGTGGAGCTGACATTTGATTATGAGATGAGCGCCGCGTTTTCTTTTACCTCTAGTTATACTTATGTGGATGCCGATGAGCCCGATGGTCTTGGCGGTGAGAAAGCGGAACTTCGCCGTCCTGCTCACAGCGCCTCGGCGCAGGTGGATTGGCAAAGCGTGGGCGGTGCGGGCGTCACGCTGGCTGCTTCCTATGTGGGCGAGGCCAAAGATGTCTTTTATCCGCCCTGGCCGCTGGCGCCGGAGGTGGTGAGCCTGGATGCCTATACGCTGGTCAGCCTTGCGGGACGCTTGCCGATATCTGATCGGGTCATGCTGACAGCACGTGTTGAAAATGCACTCGATGAAACCTACGAGGATGTCTTTGGCTTTGCCACGCCTGGCGTTCAGGGTTATCTCGGGCTGCGTGTGAGGTATTGATCGTAATGAAACGGCGGATGGCAATTTTCACAGCGCTTCTCCTCGTGTCTTTCAAGGCCGGGGCGGAAGGCACATTGCCGTCCGTTGTGTCGCTTGATTATTGCGCCGACCAATATGTGCTGGCTTTGGGAGCTCCCGCTCAGATCAAAGGGCTTTCCAGAGAATCGCGCATGCCGCACTCTTTTTACCGGGACAGGGCGGCGGGCCTGCCACAAACCGGCGCTTCGGTGGAAGAGATCCTGGCGATATCTCCACAAGTGGTGGTGACGACCTGGGGTGGGGGGCCGAGACTGTTTTCCCACCTGCGCGCTCAAGGTATTGAGGTGGTTCGGGCGCCTTATGAGGATTCCATTGAGCAGGTTGCCGCCAATTTAAGACATGTGGGGGCCGCGCTGGCTCAGGAGGCAAGAGCCGGGGAGCTGGCTGAGGATTTGCGCCGTCGCCAGGCCAAGCTTGAGACACTACCCGATCTGCCGCTGACGGCGGCCTATTTGACCCCCGGCGGCGTGACGGCCGGGCGCGGCACGACGGTCGACACGACCTTGCGTCTTGCCGGGTTTCGAACACTGGGCGAGGAGATGGCGCTTGAGGGGTGGCCGAATTTTCCGCTGGAGCAGGCCTTGCGTCAGCCGCCGGATGTTTTTGTTACCGGGTTTTATGATCAGCCCAGCGCTCAGGAGGCGCATTGGTCGCTGGCGCGCCATGCCAGTGTGCGCAGCCTTTTGAAGACGCAGCTGCGCATAGATGTGCCGGGGCGCTATCTTTCGTGCAACGGCCTTTTCATAGTGGACGCGGCAGAGCTCATTCGTGCTCAAGCGGACCGCGCGTTGGGGCGACAGGCGGAGCTGGTGCCATGATGCGCAGCCTCAATCTTGATGTTCGATTGGTTTGCTTGGTGCTTGCGGCGGCGATCATGCTTTGTCTGTTCGGCGCGCTTTTCATCGGGCCGACTTCTTTGGGCTTTGCGGCGACCCTTGAAGGTTTGTTTGGGCTCGGCGATCCGGTTACCCAGATGATTGTTCAAGAGCTGCGCTTGCCGCGCCTTATTCTCGGTGTTGCGGTTGGGTTTTCTCTCGGAGTGTCGGGAGCCGCCTTGCAGGGGCTTTTGCGTAATCCTCTTGCCGATCCCGGAGTTGTCGGCGTGTCGGCGAGTGCGGGGCTTGGCGCGGTGATCGCCATTTACTTCGGGGTGGCAATGGGCTTTCAGTTTGCCATTCCGATCATGGCCATGGGGGGCGCTCTGATTGCGACCCTGGCGCTCTTTGCGCTGGCTTCACGCGATGCTAGCGTGCTGACGCTGATCCTGGCAGGCATCGGCATTAATGCCATGGCCACGGCGCTCACGTCTCTTGCCTTTAATTTCGCGCCGAACCCTTTCACCTTGCAGGATATGGTGATGTGGATGCTGGGGTCGTTGCAGAACCGATCCTTTACGGACATCGGTCTGGCGGGCCCCTTTATGGTAGGGGGCTGGCTCTTGATGTTCGGGGTCGGGCAGGGGCTTGCCGCGCTCAGCCTCGGCGAGGACGCGGCCCAGTCGCTGGGTATTGATCTCAGACGCTTGCGGCTGAAGGTGGTGTTGGGGACGGCTCTTTGCGTCGGCGCAGCGGTTTCGGTTTGCGGGGCGATCGGATTTGTCGGCCTGGTGGTGCCCCATCTGGCGCGCTACCTCATTGGCTTTAGTCCGAGACATCTGCTTTTGCCGAGCGGTTTGTTGGGTGGCCTGATGATCCTTTTGGCGGATCTCTTAACGCGGCTGCCGTTTTGGCATACCGATCTGCGTCTCGGGGTGGTGACCGCGGTCGTGGGCGCGCCTTTCTTTCTTTATGTGGTTGTGCGTACCCGGGGGGCCATGCGATGAGCTCTCCCTTAACCCATATCCAGGCGGAACAGGTCTCAGTCCGTCTTGGCCACGCGCAGATCCTTCGGGATGTTTCGCTCACGCTGCGCAGCGGGGAAGTTCTGGGCCTGATTGGTCCCAATGGGGCGGGCAAGAGTACACTCCTTCGCGCCCTTCTGGGGCTGGTGCCCTGTGAGGGCTGTGTTTCCTACGATGATGTGCCGCTGAGCGATATTCCTTTGGCTGAACGGGCGCGCAAGGTTGCCTATGCGCCGCAAGGGGCGCCGGTGCACTGGCCATTGTCAGTGGCGGCGCTTGTCGGTCTTGGCCGTGTGCCACACCAGACGCCCTTCCAGCCGATGAGCGCGCAGGATCAGGCGGTGGTGGACCGGGTGCTTGAGGCGGCAGACTGCGCCCATTTGAAAGACCGGACGGTCTTGTCGCTGTCGGGCGGCGAGCGCGCTAATGTGATGCTGGCGCGCGCCATGGCGGTGGAAGCGCCCTTCCTTTTTGCCGATGAGCCGGTGGCCTCGCTTGATCCCTATCATCAGCTTGTCGTTATGGAGACGTTGCAACAGGAGGCAGCGCGGGGAACAGGGGTTGTCGTGGTCCTGCATGATATTGCTCTGGCGCTGCGCTTTTGTGACCGCCTGTGCATTTTGAATGAGGGCCAGGTTGCCTATGATGGGCGCGCGCGGGAGGTGCCGACCGATCTGCTTGAAAGGGTGTATCGGGTACGGGCACAGGCTGAAGGTGGCGGGGCAAAGCCTTTTGTTCCCTGGGAACGACTTTAGATTTCAGCTGCGCTTGTTGGCGGGCACGAGCCCCCGCACGGAATTGCCAAAAAAAATCGCCTCCGCTGTGTCCAGATCGCTGCGTGTCAAATCCCCTTCCACGGCCTGACCGGTTTCTAGGAGTTCGCGGCGCAAGGTGCCCTCTAACAGTCCATGATGGAGAGGCGGCGTGATGAGCTGTCCCTTAATCTTAAGGAAGAGATTGGTGCGGCTTCCTTCCGTCAGAAAGCCCTGTTCATTGAAGAGCAGAACTTCGTCACAGGGACCCTCTGACTTGGCCGTTGCCAGCGCCGTGTCATAGACCTGGCGATGGGTTGTCTTGTGATAAAGAAAAGGATTGCTTGAGGAGATGGGTTCTTTGGCAAGATCGAAGGTCCAGGTTTCGTCTGGCTTGGTGTTGAGTGGTTTTAAGTCGATCTCTACCGCGCCGCTGCGATCGAGAAGAAGACGCACCATGACTTCCCGTTCGTGCAGACCGTCAAGATGCGCTGCAAGATGGCGTTCGATCTCATCGCGATCGAAAGGAAAGGCGAAGTGATGTGCGGAGGCCGCCAGGCGCGTCATGTGGCGGTCAAAAAGAGTGAGGCCGTCCTTGCGGGACCATCGCAGTGTTTCCAGGAGGCGGAAGTCGTCACCGCTTTGCGCGGCCAGCCCAAGATAGGCCAGTTTGGTCTGACACTCCGCCCATTCTCCGTCAGGGGTTGAATCAGCGACAATGCCGCCGCCCACTCCCGCCTCAACGTCCCACAACATTTCAGCCTTGCGCGAGAGAACGAGGGTTCGGATCGCGACATTGAAGGCCATATGCCCGTCCGGTTCGATGAAGCCAATGGCGCCAGTGTAAAGACCGCGCGGGCTTTCTTCCAACTCAGCCAGAACTTCCATGGCGCGGATTTTGGGTGCGCCGGTGACCGAACCGCAAGGAAAGAGCGCGCGCAGGATCTCTTCAGGCCCTGTATTGGCGGTTAGCCGGGCGGTAACCGTTGAGGTCATCTGGTGCACCGTGCGATAGGTTTCGATGCTGAAGCGTTCGGGAACATGAACAGACCCAGCCTCGGAGACCCGGGCAAGGTCATTGCGAATGAGGTCCAGGATCATCAAATTTTCAGCCCGCTGCTTGGGATCGTTTTGCAGGGCGGCACGGGCCGCCTCGTCATCCTTGGGGTTTGCCCCGCGCGGGGCGGTCCCTTTCATGGGCCGCGAGGTAATGATGCCGTCGGTGACATCAAAGAAGAGTTCTGGCGACAGGGACAGGACCGCCCAATTGTCGCTCTCAAGGAAGGCGCTGTAGGCTACCGGCTGGGCGCGGCGCAGCAGGGCATAGAGACCTGCGGGCGATCCTTGCAGCTGGCCGTGGGTGCGATAGGTAAAGTTGGCCTGATAGATGTCTCCTGCGCGAATGAGGTTCTGAATCTCGTCGATTTTCTGCCGGTAGTGATCGGGGGAGATTTCCGGCTTCAGCGGTGAGAGTTCGGGGGCGGAGGATCCCCGGAGCGCATCGTCCATGTCGTGCCGGGTTAGCGGATGGATTTCCTGATAGACGACGAACCAAAGGAGCGGCAAGGTGCTGTTGTTCTCCCAATATCTGTTGAGCCTTTTTTCGAGCGCATATCCGGCTTCATAGGACAGAAAGCCCGCCAGATAGTGTCCCTGGGCGCGCGCTTGAGCCATTTCGTGAAAGGCAGCGGGTAAGTCTTCCGGTTCAAAGGCGCTAATTACCTTGAGGGGGCGTTCGAAACGGCGTGACAGCCCCTGGCCAGGCAAGGTGGTCTCCAAAAGGAATCGCTTGGGGGGCTTGGTGAAATTCTCGCGCATGATTGAAGGTTTTGACCCAGGTGAGGGGCTCTAATCAATTGAATTTATTCCATAAACCGGAAGATTTTGGAGAGAACGCTTGAAAAGGCGCCAAAAATGTCCACATTTTCAATGTGAGCCGGGTGCCGCCGTTGTGGGCCGGGCTAGAACGCCGGAATTCGGGGCTTGTTAGCCCAAGCCCGAATAGTCGCTTTAAAGAAGGACGCTGAGGCCGAAAATGACGAGACACTTGCCTTTCAACAGCCCATTTTTTCTCGGGTTTGACGAAATTGAACGGGTTATGGACCGCGTGGCCAAACATGGCCAGGACGGCTATCCGCCCTATAATATTGAACAACTGGGCGATGGGTCGCTTCGGATAATCATCGCGGTTGCCGGATTTACCCGGGACGATCTTTCGGTCACGCTGGAGGACAACCAACTGGTGGTGCGCGGTAAGCAAACCGACGACACGGAGCGCACCTATCTCCACCGGGGCATTGCCGCGCGGCAGTTTCAGCGCTCCTTTGTCCTGGCGGACGGCATTGAAATTGCCGGTGCCGGCCTTGAAAACGGACTTCTGAGTATCGAGCTGAAGCGGCCACGGCCCACCGTGGCGGTTAAAACCATCGAGATCAGCGCCAAAGGTGGCAAGGGGGGCGATAAAAAAGCAGCGCCCGAGATTGAGTTATCGGCTGAAGATGCTGCGGAGTGAAAGGTGTGAGTAACATGCGTGACCCCAGTTTAGATCCTCGCCTGATGAGCGCTGAAGAGCTGACAGCTCTTGGCATGTCGGAAATAGTCTATGTAAAGCCTGTCATGTCAGACGACGTTAAAGCGGCTGATCGGGAAGCCTTTGGCGAACTGCCGAGCGGTTTGCGGCTGTTTTCCGTTCACACGGCAGACGGCACGCCGGTTGCTTTGCTGGATGACCGCGAGACAGCCTTTGCCGCAGCCCGCCAATATTCCATGCAGCCGGTGAGCGTGCATTAGATCGCTCACGCCGAGACACGTTGTGTCCGGCTCCGCGCGGGCGCGCGAAAGCGCGGCGGCCCGTAGGGCCTCGTTGGCATCAGATCGCTCACACCGAGACACATTGTGTCTGGCTCCGCGCGGGCGCATGAATGCTTTTATTAAATGGCAGGGCGCTTAAGCCGCGTGCGGCTCTGCGGCTTTGGTAAGCAGGGCGTAGATGGCGTCGGCATTTTCAGAACCGCGCAATTTTTCACAGACGGTTTGATTGCGCAGCTGACGGGAAACACGCGCCAGGGCTTTCAAGTGGTCCGCGCCAGCAGGTTCGGGAGCCAAAAGCAGAAAGATCAGGTCGACTTTCTGATCATCAATCGATTCAAAATCCACCGGTTGCTCCAGACGGGCAAAGAGCCCGACAACAGATTTCAATTCCTCGAACTTGCCGTGTGGGATGGCGATGCCGTTGCCTACGCCCGTGGTGCCCAGGCGTTCGCGCTCTAAAAGCTTTTCCTGGATCAGGCGGGCATCCAGTCCCGTCCGTTCTGCTGCTCGGCGTGCCATCTCTTGCAGCGCCTGCTTTTTGCTGGCGACTTTAAGAGAGGGTATGACGCCTTCCGGGCTGATTAAATCTGAAAGATCCATATTCTTTGTTTACCTAACTGTTCTACACGACCGCGCGACCCGCTTATTGGGGTCCAGCGCAATCAGGCGGCGGCAGGGGCCCTCAGGAGGCTTTTTCCTGAATGGCATTGGCCGGGTCGATCCAACCAATATTGCCGTCCGGTCTGCGATATACCATGGACAACCCACCCTGAGCGCCATTGCGGAACAGGACGACCGGGGCATCCTGCAGATCCAATTGCATGACAGCTTCGCCGACGGACAGAGTTTTGATTTGTGTCACGTCCTCGGCAACGATTACGGGCTGGAGATCCCCTTCAGCTTCTTCATCTGTTTCCGCCTTCAGAACATAGGAAGATGCGGCCTGCATCGGCATAGGTTCTTTGTTGGCGTTGTGGTGGTCTTTCAATCGTCTTTTGTAGCGGCGCAGACGCTTCTCCAACCGATCAATCGTGCTGTCGAAAGCGGCGTAGATGTCGGCTTCGTGGCCGGCGGCCTGCAGGGTGATCCCCGAAGCCAGGTGCACGGAAGCGTCGCATTTGAACTCATGACCCTCACGCGAAAAAATCACCATCGAATCAACCGGGCGGTCAAAATATTTCATGACCCCCGCGGTGAGCCGCTCCTCCACATGGGTGCGCAGAGCGTCGCCAATATCGATGTGTTTTCCGCTGATTTGAATTTTCATGAGCGTTTTCCTACTACCTGAACGCGTTACGTTGTGCCTTGTCGGTGCCTTCGTCCCCGTAGTTTGGGGGCTGTCAAAAAGCGCCGCCTGTTTAAAAAGGCGATCTGGCTATTCCTTTACTCAGGGAATGCCGCGACCTGACCAGTCTTTCATATATTCCCATGAAAGCGCGGGACAATAGGTTCCCCGCCGGTTCCTGTCAACTGGTCAGGAATTTTCTGTTAACCCTTTCTAATGCGTTGAAATTGTTTATACTTTTCTCCCCGAAATGTTGGTTTGGCGCGGGCAGTGGCGCCAAGGGGATGACAAGGGGGTGGCAGGGGGCCTCAGGCGGAGGCCCTTTTCTGCCGGCGTCTTTGGACCGACGAGGGAATGCGCAGAGCCTCGCGGTATTTGGCCACGGTTCGCCGGGCGATGTCCACGCCATCTTCGCGCAAGAGCAGAACCAGCTTGTCATCTGACAATATTGCTGTTGGGTTTTCAGCATCGACCAGAGATTTGATGCGGGCCCGCACCGACTCAGCGGAATGGGCCTCGCCGCCGCTGGCCGAAGCGATCGCCGAAGTGAAAAAATACTTCATTTCGAAAACACCGCGCGGGGTTGCGATATATTTGTTGGAGGTCACCCGGCTGACTGTCGACTCGTGCATGTCGATGGCCTCGGCGATCGTTTTCAAATTCAAGGGCCGCAGGTGCTGTACTCCGTGGGCCAAAAACCCGTCCTGTTGTTTGACGATTTCCGTGGCGACCTTGAGGATTGTCTTGGCGCGCTGATCGAGGCTCTTGACCAGCCAATTGGCGTTTTGCAGGCATTCGTTGAGGTAGGTTTTCTCATCCTTCTTGTTTGCCAATTTGTTGACCTTGGCAAAATAGCGCGCGTTCACCAATACCTTCGGCAGCGTGTCGCTGTTGAGTTCGATAAACCAACCGCCATCAGGTTTTTCGCGCACAAAAACATCAGGCACCACGGGCTGAATGACTTCATCGCCAAAGGCGAGGCCGGGTTTGGGATTGAGCTCCTGGATCTCTTTGATCATATCGGCAATGTCGTCCTGGTCGACGCCGCAGATGCGTGTGAGCTCATCGATCTTCCGGCGCGCCAGAAGTTCAAGGTTGTTCAGAAGAGCTTCCATGGCGGGGTCAAACCGGTTGCGCTCTTCAAGCTGAAGCCGCAAGCATTCGGGCAGGTCGCGGGCCAGAACGCCGGCCGGGTCGAATGTCTGCAGGAGATGCAGCACATCCTCGACTTTGTCTTCTTCGATCCCCAGCCGCTCGGCTACGCCTTCAAGGGAAGCGGTCAGGTAGCCGGCTTCATTGACCGAATCAATGAGATCCGCGCCGATCATGCGATCCATTGGGTCGTAGACAGCAATCGCAAGTTGTTCCATCAAGTGATCGCGCAGGGAAATTTCCTTCTGACCAATTTGGTCGATGCCCCAGTCGTCGCTGACCGGTCCGGATCCACTTGATGTGCTGGTGGAATTCCAGGCTTCCAGAGAAGCGTCCTGGGCAGCCTTTGCCTCTTGCACACGATTGGGAGCCAGATCGTCGGAATAGACATTTTCAAAGTCGGTATCGAGATCATCGCCCGCAGCGCCGGCGGCGGCATGGTCGGAAAGCTGAATATCGGCCTCCATGGGGCCGGTTTCCCTGGTGCTGGTGGGGGTGTCGTCGGAAGCTTCTGATTTGTCTGCCGGGTCGGCGCGTTCATCGACCTCCAGGAGCGGATTTTTTTCAAGCTCCTGCTCGATATAGGCGGCGAGCTCGAGATTCGACAGTTGCAGCAGCTTGATTGCCTGCTGCAATTGCGGCGTCATCACCAGGGACTGGCCCTGACGCAGCTCTAATCTCGGGGTTAACGCCATACTAATGTTCCCAATTCACCTCAGAAGGGTTTCTCAGGCACCCTACAGTGAAAATCTATCTCCCAGGTAAACGCGGCGAACATCTTCGTTTCCGACAATTTCCTGCGGATCACCCTCCATAAGGACCTGTCCGTCATGAATAATCGCGGCGCGATCGATAATATCGAGGGTTTCGCGCACATTGTGGTCGGTGATGAGCACGCCGATGCCGCGATCTTTAAGCATGCCCACCAGAATTCGAATATCGTTAACAGCGATGGGGTCGACGCCGGCAAACGGTTCGTCCAACAACATGAAAGACGGCTGGGTTGCCAGAGCCCGGGCAATTTCGACCCTCCGTCGTTCGCCGCCGGAAAGGGCGAGGGCGGGGGTGCGCCGTAAATGGGTGATCGAAAATTCGGCCAAGAGGTCGTCGAGCATCATTTCGCGCTTGTCAAACGCCGGTTCGATGAGTTCAAGACAGGCGCGAATGTTGTCCTCAACCGTCAGTCCACGGAATATTGAAGCTTCCTGTGGCAGATAGCCGATACCGAGACGGGCGCGGCGGTACATGGGCAGCTTGGATATGTCATGGCCGTCAAGTTCAATGCGGCCGTAGTCGAGGGGCAAAAGGCCGGTAATCATGTAAAAACAGGTGGTCTTGCCAGCGCCGTTGGGCCCTAACAGCCCCAGCACCTGCCCGCGTTCCAGATGCAGGCTGACACCGCGCACAACAGGACGCCGCTTAAAGCTCTTGCCGATAGTGTCGACGACGAGCCCACGGTTTTCCGACACCAGGGTTGGCTTTGCCGCAGTGTCGCCCTCAGTGCTGTTTGTATCGGTTTGGTTCATCTTGCCTGTTTTTCCTGTTCCCTGCTCGGCCGTAACGGTGAGGATGCTCTTAAAATAGATAAAATTGTCTTCAATTTCTTGGTTAACGCCGCCTGTGCTGCGCAACATCCTTCTAGTCTGTTTCGGCCTCATCCTTTTTGTCGGTCGTTCCGGATTTAAAGATGGCGCGGATACGCCCATCGTCAGATTGTCCAGTGACGGCGCGGCTGCCGAAGATCCGGCTCGCACCGGTATTTAAATCAATGTGCAATCTGTCGCCGGCCAAAAGATTCCCTTCGCGGCTTAGCATAACATCGCCGGTTAATTCGATTTTGCGCTGCGGAACATTATATTCAGCGCTGGCGCCGGTGGCGCGCTCGCCATTGCAGTCAATGCGGACATTGCCGGTCGCCAGAAGGCTGGTCACGACGCCTTTATATTGAGGGTCAGCGGCTTCGTTCCCGGACGGTTCATAGCTCAATTTGATGGCATCGGCACGTACTCTTAAAGGGCCCTGGGTCACATCCACGCTGCCTTTCAAGAACACGAGCTTTTCCTGTTGCCGGAATTCGGACTGATCGGCGGTGATATCGATTTCGGTGTCAGGCAGAACGGACGGGCAGCCGGCGGTTTCAATGCCTGTGTCCTGGGCGCTTACCGGTGCGGCGCCCAGAGCGAGGAAAAGAGCCAGGGCCGAGGTTCTGGCGAGCTGCGATGTTTTGTAGGTCATTCTTCTTTCTCGGGTGCTGGCGTGTTGGCCTGGTTGAGTTCAGACATATAAGTCATATCCACCGTAATGTGGACATCGCCCTGGAGCTGAAAAACATCCGTCTTGCGGTTGATCTTAAAGCTGTTGGCGGAAATTTTCCCCAAAGGACCCGTGCCGCGAATGGGCTCGGGGCCCTGAATGATGCCGTTCTTTAACTGGGCCTCAACTCGTTCAGTAACGAAGGCATAACCGCCCGGCAAGTCTATGGCGACGGGGGGACCAAATTCGAGGGTGTCGATGGCAGAGAAGATCTGACCGGTCGAGGCGCGCAGGTCGAGCAGGGTTTCATCGTTTTTGGTAATTTTGGCGCTGACGACTTTTAGGGTTACCGTTTCGGGGTCTTCGGGAAGACGTTCGGCGGATTTGGCGCTGACAACAACATAGCGGCCCAGGGCATCCATGCCGGTCAGATGCGGCTCTTCCATGGAGACCGCGCCCAGGCCCGCGCCATTAATGGGATAATCCAAAACCCGCTGTATGTTGGGTTTGTAGGCGACCGAATAGATCAACACGATGGCGATGAGGCCAACCGCCAGGATCGGCAGGGTGAGCCGCATGAAATAGACAAACTTCGAGTGCCGCTCCGCGCCATGCAGGGTGGAGGCGGGAATTTGCCGCCAGGTTTCGGCAATGCGGCTTTTGGAGGGTGTCTTGGTGGTCATGGGGGTTACCCGATTCCGGCACCGATGCAGTCATGCATATGGACGATGCCGACAGGGCGTCCTGCGCCGGTTGCGGCATCATCGGGCGGCATGACAAAAAGGCAGGAGACCTTTTTATCCTCCATCATACGAATAGCTTCTGCCACCAGAGCATCGGAGGTGATGACTTTGGGGTTTGTGGTCATCACGTCAAAGGCCGTTTTATTCATGAGGTCGGCACTGATATTCCGGCCGAGGTCTCCGTCCGTGAAAATACCGATCAGGGCTCCTTGATCGTTGGTGATGCCGACGCAGCCAAATCGCATGGCAACGAGAACGCCAAGAAGATCGGCCATGGGCACATTGCCGGTAACGAGCGGCACCTTATCGCCTGTGTGCATGATGGTTTCGATGCGAATGAGCGCCTTGCCCAATTGGCCGCCCGGGTGCAAAACGCGGTAGTCGTCCTTTGAGAAACCGCGCCGTTCCATAAGCGCAACGGCGAGCGCATCACCAAGGGCCAGCATCATGGTGGATGAAGTTGTTGGCGCCATGCCCATGGGGCAGGCCTCGGGCGCCTCGGGTAAGAGCAGGCAAATATCGGAAGCCTTCATCAGGGTCGAGTCCAGACGGCTCGAGATGCCGATGAGTTTGATATTGTAAAGCCTTGTATGGGCAATCAGATCAGAGAGTTCACGGTTTTCGCCGGAGTTTGACAGCATTATCACCACATCGTCGCGGGTGATCATGCCGAGATCGCCGTGGCTGGCCTCAGACGGGTGAACGTGCTGGGCCGGGGTGCCGGTGGAGGCGAGCGTGGCAGCAATCTTGCGGGCGATATGACCGCTTTTGCCGAGGCCGGAAACAATGACCCGGCCCTTGACCCCCAAAAGCGCGTCGATGGCGGCAGAGAATGAGCTGTCGAGCGCATTGCCTAGCGCCGAGAGCGCTTCGGCCTCGGTCTCAAGCACGCGGCGACCCACGCTCTTGTCCTGTTCAATGAGTGCGTTTTGGGTTGAATGTTCAGCGGGATTGGAGATACGACCCCCCATTTTCCAAGAAATCATGAAACAACAAAAAATCCATGCTCTCGCCGGAGAAGGGCGCTGAGGCCGTTAACCATGCGAAAACCATGCCATTTTCGCCTTAAGTATGGGTGGCGAGGGGCAAAATATCAACTGAGTTTGCGGGGGTGATCCCAAGTTTTCCCCGAAAATCGGCAAAAATGTCAGGGAGATGCGGCGGGCATGCCCGTGCTTGTTAGTGCGCGAAGATGTCGACCTCGGGCCAGCCGGCAAGATCGAGGGCGGCACGGGCGGGCAAAAAGCCAAAGCAGGCCTCCGCCAGATCGACCCGATCCTCTCGGGCCAGCATGACATCAAGCTGCTCTTTGAGTTGATGCAGATAAAGGACGTCCGAAGCGGCGTATTTCAACTGGGCATCTGCCAGCTCATCCGCGCCCCAGTCCGAGCTTTGCTGCTGTTTGGAGAGATCGACGCCGATAAGTTCGCGGCAGAGGTCTTTTAGGCCGTGGCGATCGGTATAGGTGCGCACCAGCTTGGAGGCGATTTTGGTGCAATAGACCGGGGACGGCATGGCATCGAGATAATAGGCGATTGCCGCCAGATCAAAGCGGGCAAAGTGGAAGATCTTGAGGACACTCTCGTCTTCCATCAGGGCCTTGAGGTTCGGCGCGTCATAGGCGGCGCGATCGAGCTGCACCAGATGGGCGGTGCCATCGCCCGACGACAGCTGCACCAGACACAGGGGGTCGCGGTGGGGGTTCAGCCCCAGGGTCTCTGTGTCGATGGCGACAGAGCCTTCAAATTTGACATCGGCGGGCAGATCGCCCTTGTGCAGGGTTATGGTCATCTTTAGCGGCTTCCGGTTTTGCGGGATCGATTTGAGCCGACACTACTTAAGAAGGGGCGCCAGGTGAAGGGCGAAGTGACATTTGCCTGCCGAAGCCATAGGCTTTGCAGAGAATAGAAAACTTGGGAGGCTCCATGACAGAACAGGATTTGCCATTTTCGCTGAGCGCTGGCGGCCAAGACATGGTGGCCCGCGCGCGCGACTTTGCGCGCGGTTATCTACGTGAGCATGCTGCGGCGTGGGAGCGCGAGCGGCGCATGGGCCGCGAGGGGCTTGCGGAAGCCGCCAAGCTTGGGCTGACGCGCCTCGATGCGCCGCGCGAGGAAGGCGGCGAAGGATTTCTCGCCAAGCTTCTGGTGCTTGAGGCCTTGTCGGAGGAAGACATGGGCTTTGCTTTTTCGCTCACCAACACCCAAGGCATGACCGGGCGGCTCATGGTGCTCGGCACGCCCTCGCAGCGGGAGCGGTTTTTGGAGGATGTGCTGATGACGCGGCGGCTGGCGGCGACCTGTCTGTCGGAGCCCGGGGCGGGCAGCGATTTTGCCGGCATCACCACCACGGCGGTGCCTTGCGAGGGCGGCTGGCGGCTGAGCGGGACAAAGGGGTGGATCACCAATGCGGCGGAGGCCGATCTCTTCCTCGTCTATGCGCAAACGGATGCCGCGCAAGGCTGGCGCGGCATTGCGTCGTTTCTGGTCGATGGACGGCAAGCGGGTTTTGAACGCGCGGCGCCTTACGCCCTTGCGGGCGGGCATGTGATTGGGGTCGGCGGGTTTACGCTCACCGACTTTTTTGTGCCTGAGGAAGATGTGATCGCTCCGGCGGGCGAGGCTTTTAAAAGCGCCATGGGCGGGGTCAATCAGGCGCGCACCTATGTGGCGGGCATGGTGAACGCCATGGTGGCGTCCGCGCTTTCCCATGCGGTGACCTATGGGAAGACGCGCCAGGCCTTTGGCGCGCCGCTGCTGACCAATCAGGGGCTGCAGTGGTCATTGGCGGATGTGGCGAACAAGCTGGAAGCCTCCAAGGCGCTCACCTACCGCGCGGCGGACCTCATCGAGCGCGGCGAGGACGCGATGCTCGCCGCCGCGCATGCGAAGAAGTTTGCCGGCGACTACGGTGCCCCCGCCATTGCCGCCTGCATCCAGACCATGGGTGCGCGCGGCATGCTCGATGACATTCCACTCGGTCGGCATCTCATGTGCGCGAAACTTGCCTGCTACACAGACGGCTCAACGGAAATGCAGAACGAGCGCATCGCGAAGAGTTTGGAAAAAGAATTTGGGTGAGGAGGTTCGTGCGTGGAAAATGAAGAGAAGCCAATAGATATTTATGACCCTTCCTTTGTGAAGGGTGTTTTTGATCGCTGCTCGGCAAAATATATTTTCTTCAGCTATGTTTGTTCTTTTGGGTTTACGGAGCGGTGGCGCAAGCAATGCGTGTCACATCTGCCGCCTCCTGGCGTTGATGAGCCGCGTTGCTTTGATCTGATGGCGGGAACCGGTGAAGTTTGGCCGCATCTTTTAAAACGATTTCCCTATGTCAGCTCAATCACGGCGGTTGATATTTCGAGCGGTATGCATCGGCGGGCGATGGACCGCCTTCATCAACACCGTGCGCACAAAATTGAGTTTATTGAAGATGATGTTCTTGATAGCGATCTGCCTGATGGCAGTGCAGACGTTGTGCTCTCCACATTTGGCCTCAAGACGTTCAATTCGCAGCAACACCGTGTCCTTGCGCAATTAATTGCCCGAACGCTTAAGCCGGGCGGCGTGTTTTCATTGGTGGAGGCCTCCGATCCAAAGGGGTGGTGGCTTGCGCCACTTTATCGGTTTCACATGACGAAGTTTTTGCCCTTTGTGGAGCGGATTGCTCTTCGTGGAGCGCAAGACTTTGCGATGATCGGTACTTATTGTGTGCGGTTTTCTGACTGCCGAAAGATGATGGACTACCTGCGAGAGGCGGGGCTCGAAGTGTCGTACCGGAAATATTTTTTTGGCTGTGCAAGCGGTGTGGTCGGGCGCAAGCCCGTATCCTGAAGCACCGAGGGGCTTGAAATATTGCACTGAAAGATATTGGTGCCCAGGAGAAGACTCGAACTTCCACGTCCATACGGACACTAGCACCTGAAGCTAGCGCGTCTACCAATTCCGCCACCTGGGCAAGGGGGTCGCGGCGCGGCCAGAAGGGCGCCGGATTGGAGGCATTGGGACTTAAAGGCTCGGGGGCCGCTTGTCAATCGCGATCCTTGCGGGCGCGGGGCAAAAAATGCGGCAATTAGGCCCTTATCAAGGGGGCCAGATTGCGCTATGTCCCGGATAAGTCACATCAGGCGCCCGGCCAGCGGGCGGCGCAGCGAAAAAGAGCAAACGTCATGAGCGGAAAACTTGTCACGGTTTTTGGAGGATCTGGATTTTTGGGGCGCCATATTGTGCG
>SBHG01000091.1 GCA_006226305.1 Alphaproteobacteria bacterium
AACCTCGGGATGCAGGTTCATGCCACCAACTCGCCAACAGGACGGCCGCCGAACCCGGCGCTCGCGGAGTTCTCGAAAGAACGCGCCCATGGGCTGCTGGCCCATATCGAAGCGCGGCTTGCCGATGGCCGCGCCTTCGTTTGCGGCGACAGGCCCACCATTGCGGACTGCACGCTTGCCGGCGCCATTCAGTTCGCCCGCTTCGGCAAGGTTGACCCGACGAGCGACTTTCCAAACCTTCTCAAGTGGTATGAGGCCTATAAGGCCCGCCCGCAAGTGGCCGATATCCTCATGCTCTGACGACCGCCACACCCTCGACAAAGTCGCTAAGCACTCTAGAGTGGACCTCAAGTGAGTCGCGACAAATCAGGGGACTAATGTGACAGAAGCAGGCGGCACCGAGCTCGAGCAGAAAACCTTTCTTGAGGCTTTAAAAGCCTATCGCCAACCCAAGATGGCCATGATGCTGGTGCTCGGCTTCGCCGCTGGCCTGCCATTTCTGCTCTATTTCGCCACCCTTTCGGTGCGGCTCGAGAAGTCCGGCATCGACGTTACGCTCATTGCTTTCTTCTCCTGGTTTGGCCTTTCCTATTCCTTCAAATTTCTCTGGGCGCCTCTGGTCGACCGATTTGACCCGCCGGGGCTTGCCAGCGTCTTTGGCCGCCGTCGCGCCTGGATCTTTGTGGCACAAATCGGGGTGGCCCTTGGCCTGATTGGCCTCGGGATCGCAGACCCTACCAAGAGCCTTGCGGCAACGGCGCTCTTCTCATTTCTTGTGGCCTTTTCCTCCGCCACCCAGGACATCGGTGTCGACGCCTGGCGGATTGAGGCCGCCGCCAATGAGGACGAACAGGCGCCGCTCGCTGCTGCCTACCAATATGGCTACAAGGTTGGCATGCTCGTCTCTGGCGGTATTGCCCTCATGCTTGCCGACTATGTCGGTTGGGCCGGATCCTATTTTGCCATGGCGGTTTTTTTGGCGCTGGCAGCGATCATCTTTGCCCTCTGGGATCAAAAGCAAGGCTTGCTCCTGTCGGCGCGCGGGATCTTGTCGGGGCTTGTCTTTGCACTCATCCTGTTTACCGTGGTGGTCTTAGGGGCCGTGGCCATCGGCAAAGGCGTCCCGGCCTTCTTAGCGGCTTTGGGTGTTGAATTCACGCGCGGAGAGATCGGCAAGATGGCCGCATGGCTCGCGGCCCTGCCGATTATCCTCTGCCTACTGATTATTCCTTTCATCCGCCGTATCCCTTCGCACGGTTCGCTACTTCAAAATCCAAGCCTGGGCCCCTTTTTAGATTTCTTCTGGCGCCATGGCTGGCACGCGGTGTTGATTCTTCTCTTTGTTTCGACCTATCGCCTCAGCGATATCGTCATGGGGATCATGGCCAAGCCCGCCTATTCGGGCATGGGCTATGGTGCTTTCGACATTGGCCTTGTCAGCGGCACCTACGGACCTTGGATGGTCTTTGTTGGCGTGGCGCTGGGCGGACTTGTTTCGCTCAAGATGGGCCTGACGCGCACACTCGTGATTGGCGCCATTATCTCAGTACTGGGAAATCTCACCTTTGCCTGGCTCGTCAATCAGTCGTCTGAAACCACCTTCCCGCTTTTTGTCGCCGTCACCGCCGACAATATCGCGGGCGGTTTTGCCGGCACGGTTTTTGTGGCCTATCTTTCCACCTTGGTGAACCGGTCTTTTGCTGGCACTCAATATGCCATCTTCTCGTCGATCTACACCCTTGGGCCTAAACTTCTGGCGGGGTCGTCCGGCCTGGTGGTGGCCGCTCAAGGCTACACCTTCTTCTTCCTCTATGCCGCCGCCCTCGGTCTTCCCGCCATCTTGCTCTCGGCCTTCGTCGAGCGCATGAAACCGGACCGGGAATCGGTGTTTTTCGGGTAAGTCCGGGTAAAATCCGGCGCTTGTTTCGCGCCTCAACATTCCCTAAAATCACCTGCGTCAGGAGCCTGATAATTTTCCTGACATCAATTGGGGATTCAACGGACGACTTGGGATGAGTTTGGACCCCACCCCAAGTCTCGAAGTTGAGGAAAAACAGTCATAGCCGTCGAAGAAATTCAGGAAAATGATGCACACTTGCTCGCCAAGGCGGGCAATCTGGAGGTGCGTCTGGGATCGACCCCCGAAGACATCGAAAAATGCCAGCGCTTGCGTTACGAAGTCTTCTACGAAGAAATGGCCGCCAAGCCCATTGGCGACATGGGCAAGCTGCGTCTTGATTTTGATAAGTTCGATGCCATCGCGGATCATCTGATCGTCCGCGATCTGTCGACATCGGACGGGCCGAAGGTGGTGGGCACTTATCGTCTTATCCGCCGTGAAGTGGCAGAGGCCAATGGCGGGTTCTACACCGCCAGTGAATATGACATTGCGCCCATGATTGAGCGAGCGGGTCCGGGCATGAATTTCGTCGAACTCGGTCGCTCCTGCGTCCATAAGGATTATCGCAACCGCCCGACCATCAATCTGCTCTGGCAGGGGCTTGGCCAATATGTCAACCGCTATAATGTGGGCGCTTTCTTTGGCTGCGCGAGCTTTCCGGGCACGGATCCAGAGGCACTCAAGCTGCCGCTTTCGTTTTTGCATCATCACCTGAGCCTGCCCGAAGAGTTTCAGGTGCGTGCCTTACCCCATCTCTACAACGAGATGAACTTGATCCCCAAAGACGAGATCAAGGAGCGTGCGGCGCTCCGCACGCTGCCACCGCTCATTCGCGGCTATGTCATGGCCGGGTGCCTCTTTGGCACAGGCGCGGTGATTGACGAGCAATTTTCAACGGTCGACGTCTTCGTGATGTCGATTATCCAGCGCGCCAGTGAGCGCTATATGGGGCGTTTTGCCGGCAAAACCTGATGCATCAAAGTCCTCATCCTGAGGAGCGAGCCTGGCCCGCCCCTCGAAGGATGTGCTCCCGTCCCTAGCGTGTGAGCACGCTTGGAAAATCTGTGTCGGAGATATTGTAAGCGGCCAGTGCCGACATGGTGACAATGTCATTGACCTTGGCGCCGAGCGAACAGATCTGCACCGACCGATCAAGACCCGACAACATCGGGCCTATTACATTGCACTGACCGAGCACCTGCAAAAGCGTGGTGCTAATGGCCGCCGAGTGGAAAGCCGGCATAATCAGGCAATTGGCAGGCCCTGTCAGGCGGCAGAAGGGATACAATTCAGGATCTGGATCCAGCGCCACATCCGCGGACATTTCGCCTTCATATTCAAAATCCACATCCATCTTGTCGAGAATTTCGACTGCCTCGCGCTGAATGTCCGAGCGTTCGCCGGGCGGATTGCCAAAGGTCGAATAGGCAAGGAAGGCGACCCGAGGCACATGGCCAAATTGGCGAGCCACCCGCGCCGTCTGGATCGCGATATCGACAAGCTTTTGCGGGGTCGGCATTTCCGTGACCGAGGTGTCTGACACGAAGACCGTTCGCCCCCGCGCCAGAATGATCGAAGTGCCAATTACAGTTTGATCCGTGTGGGGATCAATGACCCGCTGAACCTCTTTAAGAGCCGTTGCGTAATTGCGTGTGACCCCGGTTACCATGCCGTCCGCGTGCCCGAGCGCAACCATGCAGGCGGCAAAGGTGTTGCGATCCGTATTGACCAGCCGCTCAGCGTCCCGCTTCAACATACCCTTGCGTTGCCAGCGGCTATAGAGCAGATCGGTAAATTCGGGATTCCAATCCGAATAGCGCGCATTGTGCACTTCCAGCTTATCGACGCCTTCAAGGCCGGCCGCCTTGGCCGCCTGCTCAATCATCTTTTCTCGGCCAATAAGAATGGGTGTACCCAGTCCTTGCTGGCGAAAGGCGAGAGCGGCGCGGATCACCGCCTCTTGCTCGCCTTCCGCAAAGACAATCCGTTTGGGATGTGAGCGCACAGAAGACGTCAAATATTGTACAAGGCTCGCGGTCGGATCGAGCCGCTGATTGAGCTTTTGTTTGTAGTCCTCAAGATCCACGATCGGCCGCTGCGCCACACCGCTTTCCATGGCCGCAATGGCAACAGCCGGCGCCACATGGGAGATAAGACGCGGATCAAAAGGTGCCGGGATAATGTAATCAGGGCCATATTTCGGGCGCTTGCCGTGATAGGCCGCGGCCACTTCGTCCGGCACATCCTCGCGGGCGAGATCGGCGAGCGCCTGAGCGGCGGCGATTTTCATCGCATCATTGATGGTGGTCGCCCGCGCGTCCAGCGCTCCCCGGAAAATGTAAGGGAACCCGAGCACATTGTTGACCTGATTAGGGTAGTCCGACCGGCCGGTGGCCATAATGGCGTCGAAGCGGATCTCGGCAACCTCTTCCGGGGTGATCTCCGGGTCGGGATTGGCCATGGCAAAGATGATCGGCTTGTCCGCCATGGAGCGGATCATATCCGGCGTAAAGGCGCCCTGCACGGAGAGACCGAAAACCACGTCCGCCCCCTTCATGGCATCGGCAAGCGTGCGGTCAGTGGTCGCGACAGCGTGCGCTGATTTCCACTGGTTCATGCCTTCCTGGCGGCCCTGATAGATGACCCCTTTGGTGTCGCAAAGCAGCGCCTGGTCATGGGGCAGCCCCATGGCTTTAACGAGCTCAAGGCAGGCAATGCCCGCCGACCCGGCGCCATTGACCACCATCTTGATGTCTTTAATGTCCTTGCCGGTCAGATGCAGCGCATTGAGAAGACCGGCGGCGGCGATGATCGCCGTGCCGTG
>SBHG01000216.1 GCA_006226305.1 Alphaproteobacteria bacterium
TAATCTGCAATCCCATGGCGCGGTATATTTTTATAACTGGCGGTGTGGTTTCTTCCCTCGGTAAAGGACTTGCATCTGCGGCTCTTGGAGCTCTTCTTCAGGCTCGCGGGTACAAAGTTCGTCTTCGGAAACTTGACCCATATTTGAATGTCGATCCGGGCACAATGAGCCCGTATCAGCATGGTGAAGTTTTTGTCACGGACGACGGAACCGAAACGGATTTGGACCTCGGCCACTACGAACGTTTTACAGGTGTTCCCGCATCCGTAAGCGACAATGTCACCACAGGTAAAATCTATCAGACGATCCTGGCGAAGGAACGGCGAGGGGACTATCTCGGCGCGACCGTTCAGGTTATTCCTCATGTCACCAATGCCATTAAGGAGTTTGTGCTCTATGGCAATGACGATGTCGATTTTGTCCTTTGTGAGATCGGCGGAACTGTTGGCGACATTGAAGCGCTACCGTTCTTTGAAGCTATTCGCCAGCTTGGAAATGATCTGGAGCGCAATCAGGCCATCTATGTGCATCTGACCCTTTTGCCGTTCATTCCGAGCGCAGGGGAGATCAAGACCAAACCGACACAGCACTCAGTCAAGGAGTTGAGATCCATCGGCATCCAGCCCGACATTCTGCTCTGCCGGGCTGATCGTCCGATCCCGGCGGCCGAACGCCAAAAGATTGGGCTCTTCTGCAATGTGCGCACGGAAGCGGTGATCCAGGCCCTGGACGTAAAGACCATCTATCAGGTGCCGATCGCCTATCACGATGAAGGCTTCGATGTTGAGGTTTTGAAAGCTTTCGGCATTGACGAACCACCGGCGCTCGACTTGACCACTTGGGAAGAAATATCCGACCGGGTCTTGTATCCGGATGGGGAAGTGACCATTGCCGTGGTCGGGAAATACACCATTCTCAAAGACGCCTATAAGTCATTGATGGAAGCGCTGGCTCATGGCGGCATTGCCAATAACGTCAAAGTCAATATCGAGTGGATTGAGTCCGAGATCTTTGAATCAGAAGACGCCGCCGCTCACCTGGAAGAAGTTGACGGCATTCTCGTGCCGGGCGGCTTTGGCGAACGGGGCGCACAGGGAAAAATCAAGGCGGTTCAATTCGCCCGCGAGCGCGAGGTTCCATACTTCGGTATTTGCTTTGGCATGCAAATGGCAGTCATTGAAGCCATGCGCAATTTGGTGGGTGAGACCAATGCCAATTCCTCTGAATTTGGTCCGGCGGAAAACCCGGTTGTTGGCCTCATGACAGAGTGGGGCAAAGGTAACCAGGTGGAAACCCGCAGCGAGGAAGACGACCTGGGTGGCACCATGCGCCTTGGGGCCTATGACGCGGCCCTGAAACCTGGCAGCAAAGTTGCCGATATCTATGGCACCACCGAGATTTCCGAGCGTCACCGACACCGCTATGAAGTGAACATGGCGTGCGAGGATCAGCTGGCCGCCCATGGGGTTGTCTTCTCCGGGACGTCGCCGGATGGCCGACTGCCGGAAATCGTCGAAATTCCGGCGCACCCCTGGTTTATTGGCGTTCAGTATCACCCCGAGCTAAAATCCAAGCCCTTTGATCCGCATCCGCTCTTTGCCTCCTTTATTGAGGCCGCGGTGACGAAATCGAGATTGGTTTAAGAAATGTCGACACAAAAAGTCATTGAAATTGCGGGCGGCATCAAGGTCGCCAATGATCTGCCATTCGTGCTGTTTGGCGGGATCAATGTGCTTGAGGATCTGGATTCGACCCTCTTTGCCGCCGAGGCCTATGTGACAGCCACCGACAAGCTGTCGATCCCTTATGTCTTTAAGGCGTCCTTTGACAAAGCCAATCGCTCTAGCATCCACTCCTTCCGGGGTGTTGGTCTGGAAGAGGGGCTCAAGATATTCACGGCCGTGAAAGAAAAATTCGGCGTGCCGGTCATCACCGATGTCCACGAGCCCGCTCAAGCCGCGCCTGTGGCCGAAGTGGTGGACGTCTTGCAAATTCCGGCATTCCTGGCGCGCCAGACAGACCTCGTTGCCGCTATGGCCGCCACGGGCACGGCGATCAACGCGAAGAAACCGCAATTCATGGCGCCTGACCAGGTCGCTAATATCGTCGAAAAGTTCGGCGAATGCGGCAATGACAAAGTGATGATCTGCGAGCGCGGTTCGGTTCAGGGCTTTGACCGTCTGGTGGTTGACATGCTCGGCTTTGAAGTCATGAAGCAGGTCACAAAGGGGGCGCCGATGATCTTTGACGTCACCCACGCTCTGCAAGCGCGCGAAGTCGGCGGTGCCGCTTCTGGAGGTCGGCGGGCTCAAACCCCAGAGCTTACCCGCGCCGGTATGGCCTGCGGCATCGCCGGGCTCTTCCTGGAAGCTCACCCTGACCCAGACACGGCCAAATGCGATGGACCCTCGGCGCTCCCACTTGATAAGCTTGAAGAGCTACTGGTCCAAGCCAAGGCAGTCGACGATCTGGTCAAAAGCTTCGATCCGATTGAGATAAATTAACATCAAAAGGTTCTGTAACCCCGGGCTTGACCCGGGGTCCAATGGCCCATCGAACAGCTGGGCGCACGATATTTCAGGCTCTAAACCAGTCGCAAATACCAGTGGACCCCGGCTCGCGCTGAGCTTGGCCGGGGATACAAAATTCATGTTGTTCCCCTGCCAAGGCGGGGGACCAGTCGCACAAACAAGCCACCCCCTCAGCGCATAGCTGCTATGCAGATTCGCGCTTTTCTTGGGGGGCACGGTCGTTTAGAAACACGGTCAACTTATTTGACGTTCAAAAGATCCGAATAAAGGACCTCCTAATGACCGCAATTCTCGACGTTTTTGCCCGCGAAATCCTAGATAGCCGGGGCAATCCCACAGTGGAAGTGGATGTAATCCTGGAAGACGGCGCCATGGGCCGCGCGGCGGTGCCGTCAGGAGCCTCCACGGGCGCCTATGAGGCCATGGAACTGCGAGACGGCGGGCCGCGCTATCTCGGCAAGGGTGTCGAGCAGGCGGTTGAGGCCGTCAATGGCGAGATTTTTGACGCGGTATCGGGTCTGGATGCCGAGGATCAGGTGCAAATCGACGAGATGATGATCGAGCTCGACGGCACGGAAAACAAGAGCCGTCTCGGCGCCAACGCCATTTTGGGCGTCTCCCTGGCAGCAGCAAAAGCGGCAGCGGTCGCGGCCTCTCTGCCGCTTTATCGTTATCTGGGCGGCCCTTCCGCCCGCGTTCTGCCGGTGCCGATGATGAATGTCATCAACGGGGGCGCCCACGCCGACAACCCCATCGATTTCCAGGAATTCATGATCATGCCGGTCGGAGCCGTCTCGGGCCGTGAGTCCATTCGCATGGGGGCTGAAATCTTTCACACCCTGAAGAAGGGCCTCCAGGCCGATGGTCACAACACCAATGTGGGTGACGAGGGTGGCTTTGCACCGAACCTGTCGTCCACCAACGAGGCCATCGAATATCTCCTCAAGGCCATCGAGGGGGCGGGCTATAAGCCCGGCGAAGAGGTGGTGATTGCCCTTGATGCCGCCTCCACCGAATTCTTCAAAGGCGGCAAATATCACCTGGAGGGCGAGGGCAAAGTCCTCTCCTCAGAAGAGCTTGTCCAAAAATACGTCGAGCTGACCTCGCAATATCCGATCATCTCCATCGAAGACGGCATGGCCGAGGACGATTGGGACGGATGGAAGATGCTCACCGATGCGATCGGCGACAAAGTCCAGCTCGTGGGCGACGACCTTTACGTCACCAATCCGGCGCGTCTGGCGGAAGGAATTGAAAAAGGTTCGTCCAATTCAATCCTCATTAAAGTCAATCAAATCGGCACCTTAACAGAAACTCTTCAGGCAGTGGATATGGCTCATCGGGCAAGCTTTACCTGCGTGATGTCCCACCGCTCAGGCGAAACAGAAGATTCCACCATCGCTGATCTGGCGGTCGCCACCAATTGCGGGCAGATCAAAACCGGCTCGCTTTCGCGATCGGATCGACTGGCGAAATACAATCAGCTGATCCGCATTGAGGAGGATCTGGGAAGCGCCGCCGCCTATGCGGGTTATGGCATATTGAAATCGAAATAAGTGACGTTAAATCAATTGGTTAGGCTTGACTGAGGAAGGCAAATCAGGGACGGTAAGTGCATGAAATCTCACCTTTCTCTCAGCTCTTTTCTCAAGCGTGCGATGACCCCGACCATCGTGGTGAGCCTGATCTTCTATTTGTCATACAATCTGATGGAGGGGGACCGTGGTCTCCTGGCCTTTCAGGATGTGAGTGAGGAATTGGAAGCCAATAGGGCAGAATTGAAACGGCTGCAGGAGGAACGCGCAGCTTTGGAGAAAAAGGTCGAACTGCTGCGGCCAGACCATCTTGATCCAGACATGCTGGACGAGCGGTCACGGGCGGTTCTGGGTCTTGTAGGTGAGAACGAGGTTGTCATTTTCGATGAAGAAGACAACCAAGCGGACGCAAACCACTGACGCGTCGCCTGCAAGCGCTACCAAACAGTTTGAACATTAAACGAGGGCTCTCGCTTTATGGCGCAAGCAAAATCCCAATCGAAGAAATCAACTTCCGCGAAGTCAAAATCCGCCGATCCTGAGCTGCTTCTAAGGCTCTATGAGGAAATGTTGCTCATTCGCCGCTTTGAAGAGCGCGCCGGGCAGCTCTATGGCATGGGACTGATTGGCGGGTTCTGCCACCT
>SBHG01000045.1 GCA_006226305.1 Alphaproteobacteria bacterium
GCCCGTCACGCTGAAGGTAGCTAATCCAGCCCAGAGAGGGATTTAAAATGGATGCACTAAATCCGTTCACGGCCTACGCCAATCTCCAGGAGTTCATGGAGACTGGCGGCTGGGTTCTCAACTGGATCATGGGCGCTACCTTTATCATGTGGTCGATCATTATTGAGCGCTATTGGTACTACTGGACGGCGCATGGTTCCGTCGTCCGGCATGCCAAGCGGGCCTGGGACGATCGCTCAGATCATTCCAGCTGGTTCGCCCACCGAATTCGGGAAGCCCTGATTTCGGAGGTTCGCCTAAGCGTCAATCAGTCAATGATCTTCCTGAAGGCAATGGTTGCGCTGCTGCCTATGCTGGGTCTTCTCGGTACGGTGACAGGCATGATCCAGGTCTTCGACGTGATGGCGGTTGCTGGTTCCAGTAACGCCCGCGCAATGGCGGCCGGTGTTAAACAGGCGACCATCCCGACTATGGCGGGTATGGTGGCGGCTTTGTCAGGCATGTTCTTCGTCAACTCGCTGGAGCAACGCTCCCGCCGCGAAGTCGAAGCTGTCGCTGACAAGCTCGAAATTCATCACAGTTGAGCGGGAAGGTATTGAGTAATGAGACATAAACCTTCCCACCAGCGAGATGAGGCCTCAGTTGACCTGACCCCGATGCTGGACATCGTGTTCATCATGCTGATCTTCTTCATCGTGACCGCGACGTTCTTGCAGGAAGACGGTCTGGATGTTACGCGGCCGGACACGCCGCCAGTTGAAGCTCCTCCGAGCCCGACCCAGCCCCTGCGAATTGTAGTTTCGGACACCGATCAGATTTTGATCAAGATGCGTCCGGTGGACCCGCGTGCGGTGCGCGCCAACGTGGAGCGTTACGTGGCTGAGAACCCTGAAGGCAGTATCGTCATTCAAACCAGCAAACACGCCAAAACAGGCACCGTGGTGCTGGTCATGGATCAGGTGAAAAAAGTTAAAGGCGCGTCGATGTCTATCGTCGCCTCGGATGAATAGAAGATAAGTCGATGCCCTCTTGATCTGAGGCGTTGGCACAAATAGGAACGAAGGTATGGCCAGAAAGCGCATACAAGCCGAAGGCGCAGAAGTTGATCTGACCCCGATGCTCGACATCGTGTTCATCATGCTGATCTTCTTCATCGTGACCGCCACCTTTATTAAGGAACCGGGTCTCGATATCGACCGCCCGGTTGCGGAGGAATCTTCAAAGGTCAAGACAATCTCTGTCTTGGTTGCTGTAGGCCCAAGAAATGAAATCTACATTGACAAGCGGGAAGTCGATTTGCGCTCCGTGCGGGCAACCGTTGAACGCCTGCTTCTTGAAAACCCAGGTGGCGGTGTTGTCATCCAGGCGGACAAGGATGCTGAAATGGGGACCGTCATTGAAGTGATGGACCAGGTTCAGCTCGCCGGCGCACCAAAGGTCGATATCTCGACAACGAAAGATTAAGGGAAGCGCAAGGATATGATTCGATACATTTTGGGCATACCGTTTGCAGTAGGGGTAACGCTCTCGCTTTTCTTCTTGATGCGATTTCTGATTACTCAAGAGCTTGAGCCACCAGAAAAGCTCGAAGGCGCAGGCAAAATTGAGATCGCACGGGAAAAACGGGATGAGAATGTACGCCGTGAGGATGCGACCAAGCGTCCCGAGCGCAAGGATCAGCCGCCGCCCCCACCGAAGCTGGATCAAAGCCGCCGCCCGCCGAAGGCTGACAATGTTCAGTTGGATCTGAGTTCGCTGCAAGGTGTTGACCTCGACATGAGCACCAACTTCCGCACCGATGCGGACGTTCAGCCCATCGTACGGGTGCCACCGCAATATCCGCAGCGCGCAGCCTCTCGCGGAATTGAAGGCTGGTGTTTGGTTGAATTCACAGTCACAGAAGATGGGTCCGTGATTGATCCGGTGGTTCTCGACTCTGAACCGCCAGGGACTTGGGACAATGCCGTGAAACGCGCGGTAGTGCGTTGGAAATACAATCCGCGCCTTGAAGGTGGCAAGCCCGTGGCGTGGAAGGTGCAAACCGTTCTGACATTTGAATTGGAGAAATAGTATCGGAAGTTTCTAAAAGGGGCGATGGAGCAGGCCTTAAGCTGGGGAGGGTGCTCACTGGAGAGGGAGCGGGAACATGAGAAGCTCGCGACTTGTACTTGGAGTACCACTGGCTGCCGCCATCACATTTGGACTGTTCTTTTTTATGAGGGGATTGATTACCTCAGATGAAGAAATTGAAATTGAATATGTCCAGATTGATCCAATTGAGATTTTTAAACCTCGAGAGGATACTGACCCGAATAAGAATACGAACGATCAAAATAAGGAGATAGAACAGCCGCCTGAAATTGAAAGACCGCAAAACACTTATGAGCCTCGAGACTATGAGGAGGGCGAAGTCCCGATCTCATTGGAACCAGGAGATCCTGGTGATTTCCTCGAAGGAACAAGCCCGGGTTCATGCGGCATTCCCATCGTTCGAGTGCCGCCGACTTACCCAGAGAACGCCGCCCGAAAGGGTATCGAAGGATGGGTCAGTGTTCGGTTCACGGTCAATGAATATGGTCAGGTGAGTGACGTTCATGTCTCCGAATCCGATCCGCCAGGCGTCTTTGATAAGGCCGCCGTCAATGCGGTGAAGAAATGGAAATACAACCCCTGTAAGGGGGCAGGAGCGACAAAGGTCTATTTGGAAGTCGTTCTGAATTTTGAACTTGAATAGGGTGGGGCCGTTCTCGCCTTAGGAGTCTTAGGAGGTTTAAGTCCATGCCGATTTTGCGACATAGGCTTACGGAGAATAAGAAGACAGCATTTGCCCGTCGCCTGGTTACAGGCGGCGCGGCGCTGGCTGTTGTGGCGGCGCTTCAAGTGACGACCTTGCCGGAGGGCTTCGGCGATCTGGGCGTTTCAAGCGCCTATGCGCAGGAAAAGAAGCGTGAAAAACCGCAAACCCGTCAGTCGGACACCGTGTCGAAAAAGGTCGGCGAAAAGCTGGTTGAAGTTCAGGAGCTTATGGAGCAGGAACAATGGTCCGCGGCTCTGGCCGAACTCCAAAAACTGACCAGATCCAGCCTCACGCCTTATGAACAGGCCGTGATCTATCAAATGATGGGGCAGGTTTATGGTGCCATGGAAGACTATCAGTCGGCCTTGAATTCTCTTGAAAAGGCGCGTTCTCTAAATGCCTTCCCGCCAGAGCGTCAGCTTGACCTGCAGTTCTATATTGGTCAGCTCTATATGGTGGTGGAGCGTTATGACGACGCGATCCGCACCCTTGAAAACTGGCTGCGCGAGGCCGGTGATGCTTCCACACCGAGCGTCTACTTCGTCTTGGCTCAGGCCTATATGATGAAGGAGAATTACGCCAGTGCCTTGCGCAATGCTGAAAAAGGCATGCAGCTCGCCCGCGAGCTGGATGACAAGCGCAAACCATGGTGGACGATTGTCGCCAACCTTTATTTGCAACAGCAGCGCTACAAGGATGCGCAGGTGCTCTTGCGCGAAATGGTGGCGCTCTGGCCAGGTATTAAAGCGCAGTGGAACCAACTCGGTGCGACCTATTCGCTGCTCGAACAAGATGAAACGGCCTATTACATTTTGATGATGATGTATCATCAAAACATGTTTTCGAAGTCGTCTGAGTATGAGCGGATGGGGCAGGCGAGCCTTTATTTTGAGTTCCCTTACCGCGGCGCGCGCTTGCTGAAGGAAGGCTTCGATAAAGGCATTGTTGAAAAGGATGCGGATAATTACGAGCTTCTGGCCATCACCTACCAGGAATCCCGAGAGTGGAAAAAAGCCATTCCGCCGCTAACAGAAGCTGCCAAACTTTCCACTGATGGCGATCTTTATATGCAGCTTTGCCAGTCCTATCTGTTTGATCGCAAATATGGCAGCGCCGAGTCGGCCTGTGCGAGCGCGCTCAACAAAGGCGGCCTGAGCGATACCGGCAATGCCTGGATGTTGCTCGGCACCGCCCGCTATAACAACGACAAGCGGGATACGGCTCTGGAGGCTTTTGAAAAGGCTGCCAAGTTTGAGAAAACTGCTCGAAACGCAAATCAGTGGATCAAATTCATCAAAAACGAAAAGGCGCAAGAAGAAGCCCGCAAACAACTTGATGAAGAGTTGAAAAAGCGCGAAGAGGAAGAGGCGGCCAAATACCGGCGCTGAGCGATCTGACCGAAAAAATTCCATGAAAAGAGGGGCTATCGGGCCCCTCTTTTTTTTGGCACTCTTCGGGCTGAAAGCTCGAAACTCAAGGAGTGCAGGAAATGACCACGGCGCCCGGCTTCGCCCCCAATTCACAATCTGCGCGGGACATTGACAATGTTCTGCATCCCATGACCAATCTGTCGACACATCGCAAAACTGGCCCACTGACCATCAAAGAAGGCAAAGGCGTCTTTGTGCGCGATGAGGATGGCCGCGAATTTTTAGAAGGTATGTCAGGCCTGTGGTGTGTCTCGCTGGGCTATGGCGAAGAAGAGCTCATCAATGCGGCCACAGAGCAGATGCGCAAGCTGGCCTATGGCCATCTTTTCGGGGGGCGCTCTACGGACCCCGTGATCGACCTTTGCGAAAAACTAAAAAGCATTCTGCCGAACTCGCAATCGAAGATCTTCCTGGGGAACTCCGGATCGGACGCCAATGATACCCAGATCAAAATGGTCTGGTATTACAACAATGCGTTGGG
>SBHG01000170.1 GCA_006226305.1 Alphaproteobacteria bacterium
AAAGTATTGAATCTCACTCCAGATGATCTTTATCCAGGGCTGTGACCCATGATTTCACCGGATGAAGCTCTGACGCGCGTTCTCAACTCCCTTGATCGGCTGGGCAATGAACAGGTTGCCTTACGCGACGCGGCGGGACGCTTTTTACGCACGGATGTCGCCGCGCGCGTCACCCAACCACCTTTTGCGGTCTCGGCCATGGATGGCTATGCGGTGCATGGGGCTGATGTGGCAAAAGCGCCGGTGAGCCTCACCCAGGTCGGCGAGGTGCCCGCAGGCAGCCGCTTTGATGGCACGGTTCCACGCGGGGCCTGCGTGCGGATCTTTACAGGTGGCCGCCTGCCGGACGAGACAGACACCGTCGTCATTCAGGAGAATGTGACCGCTGAGGGCGAAAAAATCCTCGTTACTGAACCGGCGAGCCCAGGAAAGAACGTGCGCCTTGCGGGCGCCGATTTTTCACAAGGCGATAGGCTGCTCAAAGGCGGACGCCGCCTGACCCCAAGAGACGTCGCGCTGGCCGCCGCCATGAATGTGGATGTGCTCTTGGTCACCCGGCGGCCGACCGTCGCGATCCTGTCAACGGGCAACGAGCTTGCCCTGCCTGGCGGCGACATTGGCGACAATCAGATCCTTTCCTCCAATGCCTTTGGTCTGGCGGCTCAAGTGGAGGCCTGGGGCGGCATTGCGCTTGACCTTGGCATCGCCAAGGACACGGAAGAAGATCTCCGCGCCAAAGCGGACCTCGCCCGCCACGCTGATTTCTTTGTCACGATTGGCGGTGCTTCGGTCGGTGATCATGATCTCATTCAAAAGGTTCTTGTCCAGGATGGGCTTGAGGTTGACTTCTGGAAGATCGCGCAAAAGCCCGGCAAGCCGCTCATCTTTGGCCGGTTCGGCGATGTCCCGATGATGGGACTGCCGGGCAATCCGGTCTCGGCGCTCGTCTGCGCGCAGCTTTATCTCAAGCCCGCACTCTTTGCGCTACAGGGCGCGGCGGATCCGGCGCGCGCCAACAAGCCCATGCAGGTGATATCTGGCGCGGACTTGCCTACCAATGACAGTCCTCGGCAGGACTATGTCCGCGCAACGCTTTCGCGCGACGAAGCCGGGCGTTTGATCGCCCTGCCCGCCCGCACCCAGGATTCCGGGCAGCTCGCCACATTGGCACGGGCCGATTGCCTCCTCATTCGTCCGCCTCATGCGGAACCCTCAAAACAAGGAGATACCATAAAGGCGCTCCGACTTACGTAGCTAACATTGAAGGAGAAATTCCGATGATTGCCGATGTCGCATCCTGGGTGGGCATTGTTCAAGGTGTGGCGGTGCTGGCCACCCTGATCTTTCTTGCGGTGGAGCTCCGCCAAAACAACATTACCAGCCGGGTCGCCACCCGAACGGCAGCGCATGAGGAGGGATTTTCAATGATGCGGATCGCGCTTGAAAATGAAACCATCCGCAAGCTTCTCGCGGGCGAAATTTCCTGGCAAACAGCGACACCACCACAAAAAGTCGAAATCAACGCCTACTTTACGATTGTCTTTTACTCCAACCAGAACTGGCACTACATGATGGAGCAAGGGTTGTTTGACGAAAAGGATTTGCGCTCTTTTCAACCGTTCCAGGTTAACCCGATCCACATCAGCACCATTCAAGCGCTTTGGAAAATCTTCAAACCACGGTTTCACGGCAATTATCTGGCTTATATGGATGCCCACATTCAGTCCTTGACGACCAAAGAGAACTAAACTAGAACATGTGGGAATGTTTCGCTTTTGTTCCGATTATGGAAATGGAAGGCTTTGCCACATGCTCACGCGCAAACAGCACGAATTGCTTATGTTCATCCACGAGAGGATTCGGGAGACCGGGGTGTCGCCCTCTTTTGATGAGATGAAGCAAGCCCTTGATTTAAAATCGAAATCCGGCATCCACCGGCTCATCACGGCGTTGGAAGAGCGCGGCTTTATTCGCCGCATCGCGCATCGGGCCCGGGCGCTTGAAATCGTCAAACTGCCCGATGCCGCCCTGCCAGAGACAGGGCGGGCGAAGGGATTCTCGCCCAGCGTCATTGAGGGCAGCCGACCCGACCACGGGCCTGGGGCGGCAACCTTTGAAGTGCCGGTTCTGGGCCGGATTGCCGCCGGGACGCCGATTGAGGCCATTCAGCATGAAACCCATAGCCTCGGTGTACCGCCTTCGATGCTCGGCGGCGGCGAGCATTATGCCCTCGAAGTTCAAGGGGATTCCATGATCGAGGCGGGCATTCTTGACGGCGATACGGTCGTTCTGCAGCGCTGCGACACCGCCACCAATGGCGAAATTGTCGTCGCGCTGGTCGATGACGAAGAGGCGACCTTGAAGCGCCTGCGCAAGAAAGGCAATTCCGTTGCCCTGGAAGCGGCGAACCCGGCTTATGAAACCCGCATCTTCGGTCCTGACCGGGTTAAGGTTCAGGGCAAGCTCGTCGGGCTCATCCGGAATTATTAGACCGCTTTCGGCCCGAACCGACCCAGGGGCGCTTTCCGCGTACGGACGAAGCGGTGCGCACACGGTAACCATCCTTATTAAACCAGATGGCGTAAGATCCATTATCGCGCACGTCCCAGGGATCAACGATAAGGCTGGGCCCATCACAGCCGAACGGCACCGGCTCCGAGCTCACAAGAATATCCGCCGAAAGACAGTCATCATCAAAGGCGCGGCCGTCGGCGACAAAGGCGACGATGGGACGCCCCTCTTCCTCGTAGACGCAGCCCATGACATCGCAGGCGAATTCATCTTCCGCGGGCGGATGATAGGTTGGCCCCTGCCCCGACTGGCGGCTCCAGCTGTCGGCGGTAAAACGTTTGCGTTTTGACATCACAATAAGCGCGCCTTGTTTTGACAAAACCGCGATGTTTTCCGCGTCCCGGTCGATAACAAGATCAGGGGGCGGCGCCAGTCGCCCAAAGAGCACTCCCGCGCCGAGGACGACAACGCCTGCGTATCGCCATTGCCGTTGCCAGAGGCAAAGCCAAAGACCACCCATGATTACCAGAGCGAAAGCCCAGGATGGCCAAATACTGACGTGCGAAACAGCGACCGGCCAGGACGCCACCCGCTCTGCCACCAACACCACATATTCAATCCCCACGCCCATACCCTTCAAAAAGAGCGCGTCAGCGCCAAAGGGCATGGTGATGAGGGCAAGAACGCCCAGCGGCATAATGACAAAGGCCATGATGGGCACCGCCAGAACATTGCCAATAAGGCCATAGTTTGCGAACTGATTGAAGTGATAGGCGGCGAAGGGCGCCGTGGCGAGACCGGCAAGGAGGCTTGTGAATACAAGACCCTTGATATACGCGGTCGCCCGCGAAAAGACGCCGGGCGGCGCAGTCCACCGACGGCCCCCCTTGCGCTCACGCCGCGCGTTCCATTGCCTGCGACCTTCATAGGCGGCCACCAGCCCGGTGCAGGCGGCAAAGGACATCTGGAAGCCTGCCTCCAACAGACTTTCCGGTTGTAAAATCAATATGGCGGTTGCGGCAATCGCGACCATGCGGAGGGTGAAGGCCGGGCGATCGAGAATAATGGCGACGAGAACAAGGGCCAGCATGATATAGGCTCTTTGCGCCGAAATGGGGGCGCCCGATAGACCTAGATAGATTGTCGCACCGACGAGCCCCGCACCGGCCGCCAGTTTTTTCACCGGCAGACGAAGGGCGGCGCCGGGCCACAGGGCAATGCCTGCCCGAACAATCGAATAGAGCGCCCATCCCGCCAGTCCCATATGGAGGCCCGAGATGGCCAAAAGATGGGCGAGCGAAGCATCGCGAAGAGCCTGCAGGTGCTCGGGCGCGATGCCGCTACGGTCGCCGGTGATGAGGGCCGCTGCAAGAGGTCCCGCCGGGCCTTTAATCACATCGCGGATGCGAACCGCAATGGCAACACGCAAACGGGTGAGCCTGGTCTGAAGGCGGCCAAATGGACCGAGATCCGCGGCCGATCCGGTGACCTCGACACGGCCATAGGTAAAGCCGAGCGCGCCGATACGGTCAAACCACGATTGCCGGGCAAAATCGAACCCGTCCGGTGAGACAGGTTCAGGCGGCGGCATAAGAGAAACACGCACCCGCAGCCGATCGCCCGGACTTATCTGCGACACGTCATAGCGGTAGCTTAAACGCACTTTCTCAGGAAGCTGCGCCGCCGGCAAGCGCTCGACATAGGTCGGATGGATTATCAGGCGCGCGTTGCCATCATTGCCTGCTCTGATTTCGCTGAGCCAGCCCTCCAGCATAACAGCCTCAAGCTCCTCAAGAACGATCGGAGCCCGCACCCATTCGGTTCGCGCCTTGGCAAGAGCAAACCCCAACCCCATGAGCCCCAGAAACGCGATAGCCAGCCTCATCAGAGGAGCCTGACGCCATGCCAGAATGGCGAAAGCCAAAAAGACACTCCCTGCCATAGCGGCAAGGCTCGCTGTCAACAGCGAGGGCTCCTCGGACAGGCTAAAATAGGCGCACACGCCGCTACCCAGTCCGACAGGAACCCAGAGGAACCAGCGGTCCCTTTCATCGGCGAGGCTCTGATTTGCGGTGTGCAAAAGAGCCAGGCCCTGCCGTTGGCAGAATGCCAGGTTGATCTCCCTCAACAGATTGTGGCTGGTGCCCATCCAACGCCCCAAATATGGCCGCTCAGGCCCTAATTCCGGCCAAAAAAGCCTTAACGTTGCGGTGCAGCATATGCTAGAACATCCGCGAATTAGGGAGGTTCCTCACACCTTCCCAGACGGTTGTAACATTCCTGGTTGCAAACGTTAAGTTCCCTAAACCTTTAGAATTTGGCGGTACCGCGCTTTTTATGGCTTCAAAGACGCATGTCATCACCCGGTTTGCCCCGTCTCCGACGGGTATTTTGCATATCGGAAATGCGCGCACAGCCCTCTTCAATTGGCTTTACGCACGTCACTGCGGCGGGACGTTCCTGCTCCGGGTCGAAGATACCGACCGGGCCCGATCGACGCCTGAAGCCATCGACGCTATTTTTGACGGATTGTCCTGGCTTGGCATCGACTGGGATGGGGACCCGATCTTTCAATTTGCCCGCGCTGACCGACACCGGGAGGTCGCCGAGGAATTGCTGAAAAAAGGGCTCGCCTATAAATGTTACGCGACGCCGCAAGAGCTTCAGGAAATGCGTGACAAGGCGCGCGCCGAGGGTCGCTCTATGACCTACGATGGCCGCTGGCGCGACCGCGATCCCTCAGAGGCCCCGGCCGGGGTTGACCCAGTCATTCGACTTAAGACTGCCAATGAAGGCCTCACCATTATTGAGGATAAAGTTCAAGGCAGCGTCACTTTCAAAAACACCGAAATAGACGACATGGTGCTGCTGCGTTCTGATGGCACGCCGACCTATATGCTTTCTGTTGTCGTCGACGATCATGATATGGGCGTGACACAGATCATTCGCGGCGACGACCATTTGAGCAATGCCGGACGGCAAACCCAGCTTTACAACGCCATGGGTTGGACCGCACCGGATTTTGCCCATGTGCCCCTTATCCATGGGCCCGATGGCGCAAAGCTTTCCAAGCGCCACGGTGCGCTGGGTGTCGCAAGCTATCGGGACATGGGGCTTTTGCCGGAGGCTCTGTGCAACTATCTCTTGCGCCTTGGCTGGAGCCATGGAGACGACGAAATTATCTCTACGGAACAAGCTATTGAGTGGTTTGATTTGGGCGGACTTAATAAGGCCCCTGCCCGGCTCGACTTTGCCAAAATGGAATATTTGAACGGGCATTATATCCGGCATACCGATGACGGTGTGCTGGCCGACCATGTTGAACAGCTGATGGCGGACAAGGGTCAAGCGCTAAGCGAGGATCAACTGGCGCGGGTGCGCGAGCTCATGCCTTCTTTGAAGGAACGCGCCAAAACGCTTCATGATCTTGTCGCGGGCATCGATTTCCTGATTGCCGCCCGCCCGATCGTCATTGACGAGAAAGTGGCCAAGCCACTTAATCAAGATGGCGCCCGTGAAATGCTGACGGAACTTGCGCCGCAACTGGCGGCTCTTAATCATTGGACTATGGAAAGCGTTGAAACCGCGCTGCGGGCCTTTGCCGATGCGCGGGATCTGGGTTTTGGCAAGGTTGCCCAGCCGTTACGGGCCGCCTTGACAGGTACGCCCAATGCGCCTGGCATTTTCGAGGTCATGGTGGCTTTGGGGCAGGCTGAAACCCTTGCCCGCATAGAAGACCAGGCGGTTGCCGCCTAAAGATTGAGGATGAGGGAGCCAAAAATGGCGCCGAACAATCGTCTTCAATCTCAAATGAGTTTATAATAGAAGCCGGGCCCGGTGATTTTGATCCTGAGCTCGAAAGGAAGGAGAGGAATAGATGCCTAAAACAGAAAAAGGAAATGCCACACTCACGATCGGCGACAATAACTACGAATTCCCGATTTACGGTGGCAGCGTCGGACCAGACGTTATCGATATCCGTTCCCTCTACGCAAAGACGGACCACTTCACTTATGATCCGGGCTTCACCTCGACAGCCAGCTGCGACTCCGACATCACCTTTATCGATGGCGACAAAGGCATCCTTCTTTATCGTGGCTATCCAATCGAGCAGCTAGCCGAGCAAGGCAATTTCATGGAAACTTGCTTTTTGCTCCTGTTTGGGCATCTTCCAGACGCGGCCGAAATGAAGAAGTTTCGCCATGACATCACCTATCACACCATGGTGCATGAGCAGCTCTACAATTTCTTCAAGGGCTTCCGCCGGGATGCCCACCCCATGTCGATCATGGTTGGCGTTGTTGGCGCTCTGTCTGCTTTCTATCATGACTCCACGGACATCAATGACCCACGCCAGCGGATGATTGCGTGCTATCGCATGGTCGCCAAAATGCCAACCATTGCGGCCATGGCTTTTAAGTACTCAACCGGACAGCCATTTATCTACCCACGCAATGACATGGGTTACGCAGACAACTTCTTGCGCATGTGTTTTGCTGTTCCGGCTGAAGAATGGGTCAGCCGACCAGCACTTGCTCGCGCGATGGACCGGATTTTTATTCTTCATGCGGATCATGAGCAAAACGCTTCGACCTCAACGGTTCGCCTGGCCGGCTCCTCTGGGGCTAACCCGTTTGCCTGTATTGCGGCTGGCATCGCCTGTCTGTGGGGGCCTGCGCATGGCGGCGCCAATGAAGCAGCCCTCAACATGCTTGAGGAAATTGGCACGGTAGACCGGATTCCGGAATATATCGCCCGCGCAAAAGACAAGGATGATCCCTTCCGCCTGATGGGCTTTGGGCACCGGGTCTACAAAAACTTCGACCCGCGCGCGACTGTCATGCGGGAAACCGCTCATGAGGTTCTGGCCGAAGTTGGCCACCAGGATGATCCGTTGCTGCAGGTGGCCCTGGAACTTGAGCGGATCGCTCTTGAAGATGAATATTTTGTGGAGAAAAAGCTCTATCCGAATATCGACTTCTATTCCGGCATTACCTTGCGGGCGATGGGCTTCCCCACCTCCATGTTCACCGTGCTCTTCGCAGTGGCCCGCACCGTGGGCTGGATCGCGCAGTGGCAGGAAATGATAGAGGATCCGCACTCCAAAATCGGACGGCCGCGCCAACTTTACACCGGCGACGACACCAGAGCCTACGTGCCGATCAACGAGCGCTAAGCTAAGAGCTTTAGCACCGTATCTGCGGCGCGCACACTTGGACTTTCCTGGCCGAGGCCCATCTTTACGAGGGCTTCGGCCATTTCCTTTTTCTGCCGCTCTTGCGCGTCAGGATCGTCCATTAACTTTCCCATGGCTTCTGCAAGGTTTTCGCCGGTGCAATCGCCCAGAATGAATTCCGGGAAAATTCTTTTGCCCTGCACGATCGATATGAGCGTGATGTCGTCAATGTTAATGAAAAAACGGGCGATCAGTCCGGTGAGCTTCCCGACATTATAGGCGACCACGGTCGGCACCCCCGCCAAAGCCAGTTCTGTCGTGACCGTTCCTGACGTTGCCAATGCAAAATCCATAGCATCGAAGGCTTCAAATTTTTCCTTACTCCCCTCTATCAATGTGAGGGGGGTCGGCCAGTCGTCTGTCTGGCTGCGAATACGCTCGGCCACATGATGCACCGCGGGGATGACTGTGTGGAGGTTCGGCCGGGTTTTGGCAAGCTTTCTTACAGCCTCCTTCAAGTGCGGAAAAACAAAGCGTACTTCGCTTGAGCGGCTGCCTGGTAGCACCCCCAACAAAATTTCATCGGAGCGAATGTTGTGCCGCTCACGAAACGCCTCACCGTCCTTTATTTGGCTCGCGCGCTCGACAACCGGATGACCGACAAAGGTCGTCGTCAATCCGTATTGCTCAAAGAACTGCGGCTCGAAGGGGAGCAAGGCCATCAGATGATCGACAAAGGCGCCCATTGTTTTGGCGCGCCAGGGACGCGAGGCCCATACCTGCGCGGCTACATATTTCACAATAGTAAGCTCGGGCGCCATTTTCTTCAGGCGCTTGCCAATCCGATCCGTGAAGTCGGGAGAGTCAATCAGAATGACAAGATCGGGCTTTGTCTCGACAGCATAGTCACAGACCTCACGGACACGGCGCAAAATGCGCGGGATCGCCGGAACAACTTCGCGCAAACCCATCACAGCGGTGTCGCTGAGAGGGAACAGAGAAACAATGCCCTCGGCTTCCATCAGCGGTCCCCCAACGCCGGTCATTTTGATTTGCCCTTCGGTCTTTACTTTGAGGGCCGCCATGAGTTCTGAGCCCAAAGCGTCTCCAGAGGGCTCACCCACCACCATCATTACGTGGGGAACATTTGCCTGTTCATTCATTCTTGTCTGGCCTCGCCGTCGATTCCGAACAAAAAGAGCCCCAAACGGTTTGCTGTCTCGACCACCTCATCGCGATCCAGGATCAGCGCGGCCCCGGCAGCCACCGCGACCCCCGCCAACCCGGCGGCATTTGCTAGTTCTATGGTTCGCACACCGATGGTTGGCAGATCGACCCGGCGCTCTTGCCCCGGTTTCGGAATCTTGACCAGGACCCCTGATTTATCCGCATCAGAACCCCTAATTTCAACGGGCAGATTGGCGCACCTCTTCAGCATCTCGTCCGTGCCTTCGGCGGCCTCAATTGCGAGAACCAGGCCGCGGCACACCACAGCGCCTTGACCAATATCAAAATTACCAAGAGCACGTACGACCTCCTGGGCTTTTGCGATGTCGGCTCGTTGTTCCTCATTGGGTCCCAGCATTGCGATGGGGCCCGCATCCGCCAGCAAATCCTCAAAGACGTCCTCGGCTCCAATGACCTTGAAGCCCTGCTTTTCGAAGGCCTCAACCAATACTGAGATCAGCGCGTCATCGCCTTTTCGGGCTGCCTTCAGCACCTTGGGCAGCAACTTGGCCGCCGTCATGTCCATCTTGAGATTGTTAAAGTCCGGGCGTTTAACATAGCCGCCGATCACCACTGACTGGCAACCCGCATTTTTGAGCGCGGCAAATGTGCGCCCCAGCCCGCCCAGTGTAATCCAGACATGGTCAAAATCGACAATCTCGGGGCCGGCCCAGCCCTCAATGCCCAGCACCAGAAAGGGCCGCTGCATGGACTGGCAGGCGCGCGCAAGGCGTAAGGGTAAATCGCCGCCGCCGGCAATTATGCCAAGCTTGCCGATTTTGTCCTCTTTGCGGATGCTCATTACCGCTCTCAACGCCCCTGCTTGGGCAGGCATATTGAGCGTGTGGAACCTGAACGAATGAATTTGACGATCCGCATAACTTCTTCGGATCCCGCAAAGAGCTCAGCCACATCGTCGATCCGCTCCTGGAAAGTCCCTTCCTGAGCAAACAGCAGGCGGTAAGCAGAGCGAACTTTATGAATGGCATCACGCGGCATTTTTCGCCGCTTCATGCCGACAATATTTAGCCCTGAAAGGGAGGCCCGGTTGCCCACGCAGGATCCATAGGGAATGAGGTCCCGGTCAAGGAGCGCCATGGCGCCAACAAAAGCAAAGGCACCGACGCGCGAAAACTGGTGCACTGCCGCGAGTCCGCCAAGGAAAACAAAGTCATTGATAATCACATGGCCGCCAATTGTCGCACAGTTGGCAAAAATAACATTATCGCCAACAATGCAGTCATGGGCCACATGAGTTCCGGCCATAAACATGCAGTTATCGCCGATCACTGTTTGCCCGCGCCCGACCGCCGTTCCCGGATGCATGGTCGCGTGCTCGCGGATGATCACCTCTTTGCCAATAATGAGCTTGGTGTCTTCGCCGCCGTATTTAAGATCTTGAGGCGGCTGTCCCACCGCCGCAAAGGGGTGAACGGTCCCCTTTTCGCCAATGGTCGTATTGCCATCAATCACCACATGACCATGAACTTTAACACCGTCGCCCAGCGTGACCTTGGGCCCGATAATACTATAGGGCCCAATCTCAACATCCGCGCCGAGAATTGCGCCATCTTCGACAATGGCTGTGGGATGTATTTTTACCATGAGTGATTTACCTGATCATGGCGCCAAATTCGGCATCGGCAACAACCTTGCCATCCACCCGCGCCTCGCCTTTGAATTTCCAAACTCCACCGCGCGACTTCAAGGCGCGAACATGCAGATGCAAGACATCTCCAGGCACCACCGGCTTTCTGAACCGTGCTTTGTCGATGGTCATGAAATAGACCGCCTTCTGCTCTTCGGCCTGCAATGTGTGAACCACCACGATCCCCGCGGTCTGCGCCAACGCCTCGACAATGAGAACACCGGGCATAACGTGCTGTTCAGGAAAATGGCCAATAAAGAAGGGTTCGTTATAGCTGACACATTTACGACCGATGCCGCCGACATTGTCGACGATGGATTCCATACGGTCGACCAACAAAAAAGGATAGCGATGCGGGAGCGCTCGCTTGATCTCCTCAATGTCCATGGTTGCGCCGCCGGAGATATCCTCATCAAGTTCAGTATTGGTATTCATTCATCTTCGCTTTCAGACTTGTCTTTTCGTTTTTGGCTTCGTTCTTTTTCGTTTTCTTTGGTCAGTCGGCTCACCAAAGCTACCTCCTTCATCCACTGCTTGACCGGTCGCGCAGGGAACCCCGCGTAGACCGCACCGGGTGGAACGTCTCTAATTACCCCGGCTCTTGCCGCCAGTGTCGCGCCGTCTCCAATGGACAGATGGCCAGCCGCGCCTACATCGCCGCCAATCACGACATGATCGCCAATGGTCGTTGACCCCGAAAGACCCACCTTTCCAGCCAAAATGCAATGGCGACCAATTACCGTGTTGTGCCCGATTTGAACATGATTATCAATCTTGGTGCCCTCGCCGATGATCGTGTCATCCGCGGCTCCCCGATCAATGGCGGTGCATGCGCCAATATCCACATGGTCTTGCAGGATGACCCGGCCCAGTTGCGGGATCGGCAGGTGACCGTCTGTCATTGACATAGAAAAGCCAAACCCCGGAGCCCCAATGACGGAACCTGAGCGAATAATCACGTGATTGCCGATAATCGCGGATTGGATGGTCACATTTGCATCGATGACGCAGTGGCGGCCAATGGTAACACCCCTCCGGACAACGGCCCCTGGCCCAATGCTTGTCCCCGCTCCAATGATGGCCTCTTCTTCGATAACCGCGCCGGCGCCCACCTCAACCCCCTCTTCCAGCACGGCTTGTGGGTGGACAAAGGCGCTCTCGCTGATGCCATAGCTTTGCCGACGCAATTCGTAGATGAGGTTCACAAGTTGCGCAAAGGCACGCTCCGGGTCTTTGACCGGAATGGCAACAGTCCCGCCAGGTACTTTGGACACCAGACCCTCCGGCACCAAACACGCTGCGGCGCCAGTTTCTTTTAGGGCAGAAAGGTATTTCTGCGATCCGCAATAGGCGAGGTCGCCGGGCCCAGCCCGATAGAGCGGCGCCGCGTCAGCTATCTGTGGGTCACCGCTAAGATCACCAAGCACCTCCAACCCGGCCTCTTGGAGAAGCGTCGTCAGAGCGCCTGGCGCACGGCGCGTGTAAAAACTGGGATCTGCCATGGATTGGTCCCGGCGTTGAATACCTTAAATGGTTAATTCTTTTGGGGAATCTCCCCTCCTTCTGCGCTCATGCTATTGGATTCGAGGGGGTCTCGCCAAAAGAAAACGGCACCCGGGGACCCGGGTGCCGTGTCACAAGTTCTTTCGGAACTGAAACAGTCTTTATTCTGAGGCCTCGCCTGCGGCGGCCTTGGCTTGCTCCTCAGCGGCCTTTTGACGCTCAACGAGTTCGTCGAAGGTGACCCGCTTGACCTCAACGGTCGGCAGCGCCTGATCCAAACGCGCGACAGTTTGCGAGGTCACATCATATTCCATAGAGGACATGATCAGGCTGGTTTGGTCGAGCAGCAGCGTGCCATTGGTTTCCTGCATCAGGTCTTGCAGAATTTTAAGCATGGCGGATGCAATTTGTTCCTGGGCCTCGGCCCGGCTGGCATTGCGCTCCTGATTGAACTTATATTTGGTGAACTCTTCGCGCTGAGCCAATTCAAGCTGCTGCTTTTTGAACTCCTCAGACGCCATAATGGCCTTCTTTTGCACCAGGGCCTGAGCGTCGGCGATCACTTTATCGATTTCGACCTTCTCGTCGGCCTCGATCGTTTCCATGATCGATTTCAGCTTAGAACGCATGTCCTGACCAGCCTTGGACTGAACAAAGACCTGCTGCCTGTTAACCACAAGCACAATGAGTTCCGGCATTGCTGCGGATTCGGCTTTTTCTTCCTGAGCGTAACTGCTTACCAGCGGCCACGTCCCAAGCATCGCTACGCCAACTAGGGCGGCGGCAAATTTCTTCATAATCATGCCACTTCTCTTAAACATTTCTAGAAACGGGTTCCAGCACTAAATCTAAAGGATTCCGTCTGGTCGTAGTCCTCTTTCGCCAAGATTTTGGAAAAATCGAGCCGAATCGGACCAAATGGACTGTCCCAGAAGATCGAAACACCGGCAGAAGCCCGCAGGGAAAGATCGTCGGAAACAACTTCTGGGTTGGCGAAATTCTGGAGATCCTCGTCCTCCAGAACACCCACCGTACCAAATTCGGTAAAGACACTGGCCAGCACGCCATATTCCTCCGGCAGACCGGTCGGGAAGCTGACCTCCAAAGTGCCGATAGAATAAAAGCGACCACCCAGGCTGTTGCCATTTTTCAGCGGCACCAATATCGGTGGTGTGCTGACGTCATTGTCGTGGTTAGACAGGAAATGGGTCACGCGCGGCCCGATGCCGGATTGTTCGAAGCCCCGGAAGGTCTGGCCACCTTTGCGGAAACGGTCCGACAACCGCAGCCCGTCATCCTTGAAGGTGGCAATATAACCGGTCTTCAAGGTCGCGCTGGCGATGACGTTATTGAAGTAAAGTCGGCGGTACCAATTCATGATGTTTTCAGACCGCAGATAATTCACGTCCCCGCCGACACCCGCAAAATCCTGGTTAAGGCGGAAGTCCCAGCCTCTCGATGGCTTTACGGGATCATTTCGCTTATCCACATAATAGGTGTAGCCAGCGGTCGAGGTGGTGCGTGTGCCCACGTCCTGACAGATATAGCTCGGCGTAGCCGGACCTTGTGGGCACAAGAGCGGGTTCACCTGGATATCATCCGCCTTGATGGTATAGCGCAAAGCAATACGCGCAGAATCGTTAAGCGGAAAACCTGTGCGAAGGCTCAGTCCGGTGCTTTCCAATCGGTAGCCTGCCTCCTTTTCGTAGTCCGTCAGGGTGCGGAACAGATCGAAACCGCCGACCAGGCTGCGACCGAACAAATAAGGCTCGGTAAAAGAGATATCAATCTGCTGGCGCCGATTGGACCCCTGGATACGCAACCGCAGGAACTGTCCTCGCCCAAGCAGATTGCGTTCTGAAATCGACAAGTCCCCGGCGACACGGTCTTGGGAGGAGAACCCGATCCCGAATGAAAATTCACCGGTCGGCTTTTCCTTCACCTTAAGACTGACCACGGTCTGGTCCCGGGTGCTTCCCGGCTCTTCTTCCAGTTCCACCTCTTCAAAAAAGCCCAATGCGTTGACCCGCCGTTTGGAGCGATCAAGCTTGATCTTGTTGTAGGAATCCCCTTCGGCGACCATAAACTCGCGGCGGATGACCCGCTCCAATGTCCGAGTGTTGCCGGTAATGTTGATCCGTTCAATGTAAACGCGCGGGCCTTCATCAACACGGAACGTCAGATTGATGAGGTTTTTTTCACGATCGCGTTCAATGCGCGGCCGGATGTCGACAAAAGCAAAACCGGCGGACCCGGCAACAAAAGTCAGTGAGTCAATGGTCTTTTCAATATTGTCTGCATTGTAGATCTGACCGGGTTTGAAGCGTACGAGCTTTTTGAGGGCCTCGGGATTAAGCTCATCCAAAGCCGTTTCCACCTCAATCTCGCCCACCCGGTATTGCGGCCCCTCGTCAAGGACATGCGTGATGTAAAACGACTTTCTGTCGGGTGACAGCTCAGCAGAAGTTGAGGCGACCCGGAAATCGGCGTAGCCGTGGGACTCATAAAATTTACGGATCTGCTCTTTGTCGTAGATCACCCGGTCCGGGTCATAATTGTCGTTGGAGGACAGGATGTTCCACCAGCGCGACTGATCCGTCACAATGATCTTTTGCAGCTTGCGTTCGCCAAATGCCTTGTTACCAAGAATCGAGATCTTGCCAATTCCCGTCTTGGGCCCTTCGGAGATTTCAAAAACCAGGTCGACCCGGTTTTGCGGCAGTTTGATAACCTTGGGAATAATAGTCGCGCCATATCTCCCCTTGCGGCGATAAAGCTCAATCATCCGCTGAAGGTCAGCCTGGACCCGCGCCTGGGTGTAAACAATACGTGGTCGCAGCTGAACCTCTTTAAAGAAGTCCTCTTCCTTAATGGCTTTATTACCTTCAAAGAGCACCCGGTTGATGATCGGGTTCTCAACCACGTCGACATAGATCGTGCTGCCATCAATGGAAAACTTCACATCCGCGAAGAGGCCGGTGGCGAACAGAGTCTTCAGCGTGCGGTCCATTTCCGCACTTGAATAGCGGTCACCTATGTCGATGGACATGTAGGAGCGTACGGTCTCAGACTCAATACGCTCGTTACCGCGAACCACAATATTCTGAATAATCGTATCGGTCAGTGTCGCGTCGATACGAGATTGCGCCACTGCCGTTTCTGCCCCCGTCAGGACGGCGCCGAAGACGCACACACATGCAAAGAGAACCCTAGCGGTCCGCCCAAGTGTGGAAAGGATCGAGAAGTTTTGCAGCACGATGTCCAATATTACCTTTGTTGTTGGGCCAGATCCGGCTCAGGAAAAAAGATTAGAGATCCCCTTGAACACACCAAAACTGCTCAGGTCGTTCCAGGTCACGAATATCATCAGGAACAGAAGAAGGCTCAGGCCAATCCTGAATCCCACCTCTTGCACACGTTCGCTCAAGGGCTCTCCTTTCAACGCCTCGAACCCATAGAACAAAAGATGGCCGCCGTCGAGCATTGGAATCGGAAAAAGATTGAGGAGCCCGATACTTATGGAGAGCATGGCGATCATGCTGATCACCGATATGACCCCCAGTTTTGCCGCCTGACCGGAATATTGCGCAATCTTGAGCGGGCCTCCCAGCTGCTTAGCATCTTCTTTTCCGGCAAAAATGCGCCCGATATAGTGAAAAGTCTGCTGAACCATAAAGCCGGTTCGGACCACCCCCTGCCAGAGCGCCGCGGGAACCGAATAGTCCTGGTGAACCACATCTGCAGGATCGATGCTGACAATAATCCCCAGCTGCCCAACTTTCTGTTTGTTGCCAAACGCATCCTGTGATTCGACCCGAGCCGGGGTAACAATAAGTTCCATCTCCTGGCCGTCGCGGAGAACGGTCACAACACGCTCGCTATCGGCACTCATTGAGATGAGGACCTGAAGTTCGGCAAAGCGCTCGATTTCGCGACCATCGATCGCGGTGATCCGGTCGCCGGGCTCAAAGCCAGCGCGCGCTGCCGGGGTGTCTTCCATGACCTGTCCGACAACCGGCGCCCGAACCATTTCGCCAAAAATGCTCAGGAACCCGGTGAAAATCAAAATGGCGAGGAGAAAATTAGCAATCGGTCCGGCTGCTACCACCGCCGCGCGCTGCCAGAGCGGCTTGAAATGAAAACAATCCTCTGGCCGGACCCCCATTTCGGAGGCATGGCGTGAAATTTCAGCCAGGTGCTCCTTATCGGGCACACTTGCGGAGCCCTGGTCGCCGACAAATTTGACATATCCACCGAGGGGTAAGACTGAAATTTTCCAGCGGGTGCCCTTTTTGTCGTTCCAGCCGATGAGCTCTGTTCCAAAACCAATGGAAAAGGTTTCCACGGCGACGCCGCACCAGCGCGCGACAAGGAAATGGCCCATTTCATGGACAAAGACGATGACCGTCAAAACGATCAAAAACGGAATGATATAGCCAAGGGCGGAGCCACCGCCTGCAAGCAAGGTTTCCATCACAGTTTCTCGTTCCTCTGGCCCCTTTTGGCCCCAGTTGACCCTATGCCACCGCCAATTTTGCTGTCAGTTCCGTTGCCAGGGATCTGGCACGTGCATCCACGTCCATCACCTGCTCCAGATTTTCAAGAACGATTCCCCCAAAATCGAAACTCTCTGAGCGTTCGAGGGCGCGCTCGACGACCTCTGCAATATCCAAGAAGCCGATTTTCCGATGCAAAAACTGGCTGACAGCCACCTCGTTTGCGGCGTTCAGGATAGTAGGGGCGAGGCCCCCTCTTTGCAAGGCTACCTGTGCAATTTTTAATAAAGGAAAACGGCTTAAATCCGGGGTTTCGAAGGTCAGTTGACCAAGCCCGCCCAAGTTGAGCGGTGTCACTGGCACGGCCATGCGATCTGGCCATGCCAGGGTATAGGAAATGGGTGTGCGCATGTCGGGCGAGCCCAGCTGCGCCAATGTCGATCCATCTTTATAGGTGACAAAGGAGTGGACGACCGACTGGGGATGGCAGAGCACCTCGATTTGTTCCTTTTCCACCGGGAAAAGATGATAGGCCTCAATGACTTCCAGGCCTTTGTTCATCATGGTCGCCGAGTCCACTGAGATCTTGGCGCCCATGGACCAATTGGGATGGGCGACCGCCTCTTCCGGGGTGGCCCGCCGCATTTGCGCCAATGTGGCTTCGCGAAAAGGTCCGCCAGAGGCGGTCAGCGTGATGGACTGGATTGCCTCAGGGCGGTCAAAGTCGAAAACCTGATAAATGGCATTGTGTTCAGAATCTGCCGGCAACAGGGTGGCGCCCGCTGCCACTACCTCCCGCATAAAGAGATCCCCGGCGCAGACCAGGCATTCCTTATTTGCCAAGACCACCGTCTTGCCCTGACGCACGGCCTGCAACGTGGGGGAAAGCCCTGCCGCACCCACAATCGCCGCCATGACCCAATCGGAGGGCCCGGCGGCGGCCTCCTCCAAACCCGATGTCCCGGCGGCAACCTCGCAGTCCAGGTCTGACACCAGGTCTTCTAGAGATGGGCGCGCCGCCTCGTCCGCAACGGCGATCTGACGCGGCCGGAACTCGTGGGCAAGCGCAGCCAGTTCCGCCACCCGGCTTCCCGCCGTCAGGCTGTCCACGCGATAAGGCCCTTCGTGGGAGGTTCCGGTCGCGGCCTGGTTGGCTCGGCGGATCAGATCAAGGGTGTTTTGGCCGATGGAGCCGGTCGCGCCAAGGATGGCGACTGATTTTGGTTCCGATTTGGCGGCCTGAGAAGTCATGGAATGAGAACGCCTCCACGCATAATGCCCAGAAGAGCAGCCGCGGCCATGGCAAACAAGAGCCCGTCCATACGGTCCATGACACCGCCATGGCCCGGGATGAAACCGCCGATATCCTTGACATCAAAATGGCGTTTGATCGCGGATTCCACCAAATCCCCTATCTGAGAAATAGCTGAAAGTATCAAACTCAAGACTATGATATCTCTGGCAATTTCCCAATCCAAAATAGCGGCAGCGATGAGCCCCATCAACCCGGCCAGGAGCGCGCCCCCTAAAAAGCCGGCCCAGGTTTTGTTGGGCGACACGCGCGGCGCCAATTTTGGCCCGCCGATGGATTTGCCGAAGATGTAACCACCCCCATCACTGGCCCAGACTACAAAAAACAGCCAAACCACAACCGCCAGGCCGCTTGTGGGGCCTGCTAAATCGGGGGTCAGACTAGCCGAGGCCCGAAGCCACAAGAGGCTCATGCCGGGCAAGCCAAAATAGGGGATCGCCAGAAGCGGCCACAGCGGGCTGCGCTTTTTCGGGATCATGATTGCCAGAATAACCAGAGCGCCTAGCGCCAGGGCGCCAAAGGCCAGTGCCCAGGCGGCCTCCCTGGCAAAATAACTGGCCACGGCGACGGTCATCGAATGGGTGACAATGAGCCCATAAAAGCTTTTCTTCTGTCCCTCCTGGCGGGTCAGCCGGTTCCACTCAAACGACATGACGGCAGCGGCGAAGGTGACAAAGCCGACCAGCACCCAATCACCATAATAAACAACCGCGATGGCCATGGGGACCATGACCAGGGCGGAGATCAAGCGCACGCCAAATCCTGAGGATTTTTCCTCAGGCGCGGACGTGCCTTGCGGTTTGTTTTCGCTGGTCATTTTGTTTCTACATTCCCTTTCGCGCGGCGCTTAAGGCTCCCCCCATCAGGAGACGCCGCCGAATCTTCTTTCTCTTTTACCAAATCCTGCCAGGGCTGCCTCTAAATCCTTCACCTGAAAATCGGCAAAATCATGCTCGAAAAAGACAAACTCGGCATAGGCGCCACTCCACAGATTGGCTGCCGCCAAATGCCGCTTTTTGCCGATATAAAGGATCAGGTCCGGCGGGGTTTCCTGACCGGCCTGCAAAACCCCGGTCAGCTGGGCGGCCGAGACCTCGCCAGCTCCACTGACAGAACGGGCCACCAGGTGGCCGATCAGCTCCTCTGCCTCTGAGGGCTCGAGGCGCACATAAATGCGGCCGCCTCCTGAAATCTCCGCCTTTTTACTGTGGCTTGCGGCGATATCCTCACTGATTTTCTGAGCATCCTCGCGCTGCAGTTTTGAAAGGTTTTCCAAATATACTGAAAGGATTGGTATCTGTTTTGACGAAATGAGATTAATCAGTTCCTTCAAGTCACTGATATTTATCTCATTTTTATCACAATCGATGTGAAGCCTTAAATGGCCCAGTCCGTTCAATGCCGCACTTTCCGGCCCAGTGTTCGGATCTGGCTCCGAACCCAGGGGCGGCAAATTCTCATGCTGGGTGCCCATATTGGTTCAACACACAGGCCTGACTCAGACCTGCATGATTTCGCCTTCCTTGTGCGCCAGCGCATCATCGACCTGTTTGATGGTTGCGTCGGTCATGGTCTGGATTTCGTCATGCCAAACCTTCATTTCGTCTTCGCTCATGCGTCCCTCTTTCTGGGACCTTTTGATGCTTTCCATGCCGTCTCGGCGCACATTCCTCACGGCAACCTTGGCCTGCTCCGCATATTTGGCGGCAACGCGGGTAAGTTCGACCCGGCGCTCCTCGTTGAGCTCGGGGATCGGCACGCGAACTGTCTGCCCATCGACGATTGGGTTGACCCCCAAACCGGCATTACGAATGGCCTTTTCGACGGCGGCGACCATGGTTTTATCCCAGACATTGACGGACAGCATGCGTGGCTCCGGCACTGAAACCGTCCCTACCTGGTTCATGGGCATCTGAGTGCCATAGGCATCGACCATGACCGGCTCCAGCAGGCTTGCGGACGCCCGGCCAGTTCTCAATCCGCCAAATTCGTGTTTGAGGGCGGTAATAGCCCCCTCCATGCGGCGCTCAAGATCCGCGAGATCCGGTTCGTCGTGCTGTTCGCTCACTTCTCTCACTCCCCGTGATTAAGTCAGAGCCTCTGAGTTTCGGAGCTCAGGAGGCCTTATTGCTGATTATTGTACAGGGTCCATCGCCATTTAGCACCCTTACGAGGCCGCCTTTTTCGTGGATCGAGAAGACCACGATGGGAATGTCGTTTTCCCGGGACAAGCTGACGGCCGAAGCGTCCATCACTTTCAGGTCCTTGGCCAGGACATCCATGTAGGACAGGGCCTCATAACGCTCCGCCTCTGGGTCCTTTTTGGGGTCGGCTGTATAGACCCCGTCGACCTGCGTGCCCTTCAAAAGGGCGTCACAATTCATTTCTACCGCCCGCAAAGCGGCAGCCGTATCGGTTGTGAAGAAAGGATTGCCTGTGCCAGCGGCGAAGATCACCACCCGGCCCTTCTCCATATGGCGAATGGCGCGGCGGCGAATATAGGGCTCACAAATGGTGGTCATGGGGATGGCAGACTGGACCCGCGTACTGACCCCGATCCGCTCAAGGGCATTTTGCATGGCCAGCGCGTTCATAACCGTTGCCAGCATGCCCATATAATCGGCGCTGGCGCGCTCCATACCCTTGGCGGCCCCGGACAGCCCGCGGAAAATATTGCCGCCGCCAATGACAAGGCAAACTTCGGTGCCGAACTGCGTTGCGTCGCGAATTTCGCCAGCGATGCGGTCTACCGTTTCAAGGTGAATACCAAATTGTTCCGGGCCCATCAGGGCCTCCCCTGAAACCTTCAAAAGGACGCGGCGAAACTTCGGCGCGGCTGAGGATTTTGGGCTTTCCGACTCGGCTAAGGACATGGGCTAACTTCCCAAAAAAAAGAGGAAAAGCCAATAAGGCTTTTCCTCTGATGGGTGAAAAATTCACGCTTATCAGGAGCCAGCAGCGGCGGCTACCTCAGCGGCGAAGTCCTCTTCCTTTTTTTCGATACCTTCGCCCAGTTCCATGCGAACAAAGCCTTTCAGGACGATCGGCGCTCCGACATCGGATTCGGCGTCTTTGAGGACCTTTTCGATGGTGCGATCGCTGTCCATGACGAAGCTCTGATACATCAGAACGACTTCTTCAAAAAACTTACGGATACGGCCTTCGACCATTTTCTCGGCAATTTCCTGCGGCTTACCAGATTCCTTGGCCTGGTCGATCAGGACCTGACGTTCCTTGGCAACCACTTCCGGGTCAAGCTCATCCTTGGTTGCGGCCAGCGGGCGGGTCGCCGCCACATGCATGGCAATCTGGCGGCCCAGAGCATCCAGCTTCTCGGTATCGCCAGTTGATTCCAAGGCAACCAAGACGCCAATCTTGCCGAGGCCTGGCGCTGCCTGATTGTGGACATAGGCAGCAACGACACCGTTGTCGACCTTCAGACCGGCAGAGCGACGCAGGCCGAGATTTTCACCAATGGTGCCAATCTGGGTTTTGATGTGATCTTCGACGCTTTCGCCCGCACCCGGGAAATCAGCAGCCTTGAGGGCTTCGTAGTCGCCTTCGACTGACAGAGCTACTTTGGTAATTTCGCTTGCCAGCTTCTGGAAGTTTTCGTTACGCGCCACGAAGTCGGTTTCAGAATTGACCTCGACAGCAACACCAAGCGGACCGTCGGAGATGCAGCCTACCAGACCTTCTGATGCCACCCGGCCTGCTTTTTTGGCAGCCGTAGCCAGGCCTTTGGTGCGCAGCCAGTCGATCGCGGCGTCGATGTCGCCATTTGACTCTTGCAGCGCAGCCTTGCAGTCCATCATGCCGGCGCCGGATTTTTCACGGAGCTCTTTTACGAGAGCAGCGGTAATGTTTGCCATGTCATACCTCTTTCGCCCTTTACGCTGACGGGGGGCCAGCGCATGGGGAGTTTCATTTTTTGATAGCGGCCAGGACCCTGTCCCGGCCTGACTTTTTTCACTTAAGCGCTTGGAGCTGCCTCTTCAGCCGGAGCTTCTTCAGCTGGGGCTGCGGCAACTTCTTCTTCGCTCGGCACTTCTTCCATGATGGGTTCGGCGGCAGCACCAATGTCTTCGCCTTGGGCGGAAGCGCTTTGGCTGATGCCATCAATGACCGCACGGGAGATCAGATCACAATAGAGATTGATCGCACGGGCTGCGTCATCGTTACCCGGGATTGGGAATGTGATGCCATCGGGATCACAATTGGTGTCGACGATCGCAACCACCGGAATTCCGAGGTTTTGTGCCTCTTTGATGGCAATCGATTCCTTGTTGGTGTCGATGACGAACATAATGTCCGGCACGCCGCCCATGTCTTTGATGCCGCCAAGGGCCCGTTCCAGCTTGTCACGCTCGCGTGTGAGCTGCAGGGTTTCCTTCTTGGTCAGGCCGGTGTGCTCCTGAGAAAGGGTTTCCTCAACGGAGCGCAGACGCCGGATCGAATTTGAAATCGTTTTCCAGTTGGTCAGTGTCCCACCGAGCCAGCGGTGATTGATGTAGTACTGGGCGCAGCGACCGGCAGCGTCAGCGACCGGCTGGGACGCCTGGCGCTTGGTGCCGACAAAAAGTACCCGTCCGCCACCAGCAACCGTGTCGCGCACAGCCAATAGGGCCTGGTGCAACAGCGGAACAGACTGGGACAGATCAAGAATGTGAATATTGTTACGGGCCCCAAAGATATACCGCTCCATTTTCGGATTCCAGCGGTGGGTTTGGTGACCAAAGTGCACACCAGCTTCAAGCAGCTGGCGCATGGAAAAATCTGGCAACGC
>SBHG01000219.1 GCA_006226305.1 Alphaproteobacteria bacterium
AGCGCGCCAGACATCTCCTGCCAGACATGGGCGAGATGGGTTTTGCCAGAGCCGCCGGGCCCGACCAGGCAGAGCACATGAGTGGGCCAATCCGGCCAGCGGCTGACCAGGGCCTCGGCCTCTTCGTTGGAGGGGGCGACCAGAAAATTCTCGCGGCCATAGGCAGGCTTCAGCGAGAGATCGAAGACAAGCTGCTTACCCGTCATTTGAGGTTTCTTCGTAACCCGACGGATCTTCTGGCGGAAGAGGAGATGCGGCCTCGGCAATCTGAATGTCATCGCTAGCGGTCACCGCCGGGCGGCCAGCCTCACCCCAGTAGAGGCTGCTTTCCCGATAGCCAGAGGCGGCATGGCGCACCAAAACGCCAATGGCGGCAGCCAGGGGCACAGCGAGTAGCATGCCGACAAATCCAAAGAGCGAGCCGAGCGCCAAAAGCCCAAAGATCACCCAAACGGGATGAAGGCCAATGCGCTTGCCGACCAGTTTCGGGGTCAGGAAATTGCCCTCAAGCACCTGACCGACAACAAAGATTGCCAAGATGACCAGAACCATTTCGGGGCGATCCGGCATGAATTGAAAAAGCGCCAGCACCACGGAGAGGACCAGGCCCACTGCCATACCGACAAAGGGGATGAAACTGATGAGGCCCGCCGTAATGCCGACGACCAGACCAAAGCGCAAGCCCGCAAGCTCAAGAGCCACCGCATAAAAGGTCGCCAGGATGAGACAAACCGAACCCATGCCGCGCACAAAGCCAGCCAACACTTTGTCGATTTCGTTGGCAATGGTGCGGATACGTGCCTGATGCTGGCGCGGCAAGAGATCGTCGATGCGCTCGATGATCCGATCCCAATCGTTGATCAAATAAAATGAAACGACCGGCGTAATAAAGAGCAGCCCAATGAAGTTCAAAATAGCGATGGACCGCGAGGCCAGGTTCTGCAGAGCGCCAGTGCCGAGGCTAAAGAAACGCCCCAGAACATCTGACAGGGACAGGTGGTCCAGATCGCTGGTGTCCGGCAACAAGCCGCTTAAGGCGCCATCTGAAAACGTGGCCATAAAGGCGCGCATGCGTGTCATGTAGCCGGGCCAGGCCTCGACAAGCGCCGAAAGCTGGCCGCCCAATGCGGGCACCAAAAGGATGAGAGCTAGCGTCAACAGAATGAAGAAAATCAGCGTTAGAACAATGGTCGCCCAGATGCGGGACATGCCCCGCTCTTCGAGACGATCCGCTACTGGGTCCAGGAAATAGGCCACCGCCATGCCCGCGACGAAAGGCAAAAGAATGTCGCTCAGCAAATAAAGGAAGACAATTGTGACCACAAAAGCAATTGCCCAGATGCGAAACTGTGCACGTACGGTCATTTGTTCGGATCCTCTTGTTCGGCCTCCGCTGCTTCAAAGCCGCTCAGGATTGATATCCACTGATTGAGATAGATCAACCAGGAAAGGGTCGTGGTCGCAGCAACAGCCCAGGTGCCCCATTTTACCCATTCTGAATCAATAAACTCAAATCCGAGCGCCGCCAAAAGGTAGGTCATGAAGACGATCTGAAACAACGTATTCACTTTGGAAACGAAATGCGGCTTGATCTCGAGCTCATAACCCATGGCGCTCGACAGCAATATGGCGCCAACGATGGAGACATCTCGGCTGACAACCAAAACCGCGAGCCAAGGTTCGAAAACTTCACGATAGGCCAGGGCAATGAAGATTGCCGTGAGCAGCAGTTTGTCCGCCAAGGGGTCCATATAGGCACCAAGACGCGTGCGAGCATCATACTTTTTGGCCAAATAGCCATCGAGACCATCTGACAGACCCGCGATAAAAAACAGCAAAAACGCGTACAGAAATTCGCTGTCCAACAGAAAAGTCACGATAAAGGGCACCGCAACAATGCGGCCCAAGGTGATCAGATTTGGCAGGTTCTTAATCAAGGCAGCGGTTTACCCTGGTTTTCGGAAAGGAGAGCTTGGCCCCGCTCCGCTGGATTAATCAGAAAACTTTGACTCCAAATTATCCGGGTCTTCTTCATCTTCCAGTGTAAAAGGCGTTTCGTCCACAACAGTTTGTTGCTGATACCGAACGATCCAATAATCAGGCTGCAAGGCACTCTGACCACTGCCGTAAGGCGATCCATAGCCGCCGCCATAATCGCTGTCATAGGGCGACGGGCTCGCAGGCAGGCTTGATCCGCTATAGGGATTGGTTTCCCGGGCGGGTGGCTGATAGCCATGGGCGGTGTCGCCTGAAATCGGGCCGGGCTCAAGGGTTACCGAATATTGAGACAGGGCAAGCGCCAATTGGTCCGGAGATCCGACAACTTGCCAGTTCATCTCCGCCCCCTGAATGGACTGCGCAACCAGCTTATGATCAAGAATGTTGGGGGTCGCCTCAATGGCCTTGCGAATTTTCATCCACTCGCCCAGGGAGCCATATTCCGCCGAGATGGTCATCGGGCGCTCATCGCCGTAGCGGATAATCGTCTTGGATTTCCAATCTTCCTGAAGTTTTTCAACAATCCGGTCGATGGCAAAATTCATCGATCCCTTAAGGTCATTTGACAAGGGCAAAAGCAAATCAAAGCTCTCCGCACCGGACGGTCCAATTCGAAAAACCTGGAGCGAAAGTGGTGCGGACTCGTTTTCCTGTGTCACAATTGCCAGAAGAATATCCTGCACGCCGTAGCGCTCGGCATAGGGCACCAGCTGTGTGTAGTCGGCAGCGGCGACCGCCTCTCTGGAGGTGCTCATGACATCGCCAAGGTCACCCAGCGGCGTAATGATCGACACCAGATCATGGGTATAATTGCGCCCTTTCCAGGCAGCCGTCCAAAGATTGTCGTCTTCCCACATGAGGACCTCTGTGCCGCGAACAAAAACAGGCAGAACGACCGCGGGACGCGCCTGGGCTTCAGAGAAGGGAATGTCATTGTCTTTCAGAATGCGCCGCACCTCATCTGGCTTAAAGCGATAAGTGATGGTCGCGAGGTACCGGGTCGGACTGTTGCGCTCGTTGGAGACCTCAATCCCCGATCCGAGGGCGGTTACATCCTCGGTCGACAGGGCCGGCAGCAGCGGCCAGTCCATCTGCAAGGTGAGGCGCTGCATCAAAAGGCGAAGGGCCGTGTGTTGCCCCTGACGTATGGCTATGACGCGGGCCTCCGCCGCTTCATTGGCCGTGGCGTCCACCGGCACATCGCGAACCGTGAAGAGGCCTTCGTTGGCCGCAAGAGCGGGTAAAGCGGTTAGTGAGATCATCATCGCCACAACCGACAAAAGACCTTTAAAAAAACGCATGAATTTCCCCGTTTTTCTTAAGTTCGGCGCCCTTCCCCAACCAAAGACGCCCCTCGTTTGCCCTATCCTAAGGACTTTAGCGTCCAAAGGGTAGATGGAATTCGTTGCCTGTTTCTTGCTATATCACAGGAAATCTGGGCAAATTTGGGTAAAATCGGGACGATTTAGGCCAATCAGGCCTAAAGCGGCAGGGGAAAGGCTCTTTCAATCATGTTGAAATGGATTTTGGGCATATTGGGCGTGGTTGCGCTTGGTTATTACTTTCTGGTTCTGGACAAAATGACCTATGGCGGCACGGAGCCGGTATTTACCTTGCATGACGGGCGCACCTATGCGGCATCTCTGGATGGTCCGCAGCCGGTGGAGATCCGCGTGGTTCAGGTGGCCCGCGCCGCTTTTCCGAAAGCCGGCGTGGTAACAGGCGCTTCGTGGTCGCCTCACCCCATTCCAATCTATTCCTTCCAGGTCGTCTTTGAGGACGGCTCGACCCTCATCATCGACACGGCGGAAGATGAAGCTCTGGCCAAGGGCCTTTCTGACGATACGGCCTTTGATATGGACGCGTATCAGGCCATGCAAAATGCCATGAGCCAGGCCGCCAAGATTGTGGTGACCCATGAGCACCCTGACCACATCGGCGGGCTCACGCTTCACCCCCAACTGCAACAGGTCCTTGATGTCACAGACCTTACCGAAGAGCAGGTCAACCACCCGGAACGGCAAGACCCGGCCGCCTTCCCGGAAGGCGCACTCGACGGATATGTGCCCCTTTCCTATGTGGACTATCGTGCCCTGTTGCCCGGCGTTGCCCTCATCAAGACGCCCGGTCACTCGCCAGGTAGCCAGATGGTGCTGGTTCAGCTCAAAGACGGGCGGGAATTCCTTTTTATTGGCGACATCGCCTGGAGTATGGAGAGCGTGCGCACGGGCGCCGGTCGCCCACGTCTGATGAGCTGGCTGTTTTTGCAAGAGGACCGCGCAACGGTTTTCAAACAGCTCAAGGCCCTTAAAAAGCTGTCGGATAGTGCCCCCGAGGTAGAACTGATTGCGGCTCATGACCTCGGCGAAATGAAACGTCTGATCGCTAATGGCGACATAATCGAGGGCTTTAAGTGATCAAGGCCAGAACGGACTTGATCCTTGCGCCAATTTATGTGCTTTAAGGCGCGAACCTAACAGAATCGTTCCCAAACGCTGGACCCGACATGTCGGACCCCAAGAAAAACGGTTACACCTACGCAGA
>SBHG01000146.1 GCA_006226305.1 Alphaproteobacteria bacterium
AGATGGTACCGCCTCCCTGAATTGAACAGGGGACCTCTAGATCCACAATCTAGCGCTCTAACCAACTGAGCTAAGGCGGCACTGAAATCCATATAAGGGACGGGCGCGGCGCGGCGCAAGGCCCCTTCGGATGGAGGGGGACCCTAAGACTTTGGGGCGGGGATTTCAAGCATTTCCTTAAAGGTGCGAAAGCCCTGAAATCCGCCGTTTTTGCCGCTAATGTACGGGGGTCGGCGGGCGCCAAGCGCATCGGCCCAGCTGACAGAAACAGTTGTGCTGATCGGCGCCCTGCGCTATCTGCCGAGGTGAGGTTTTTACGGGCCGGGCTCCTGAAGGCCCTCGGCCCTCCGGCAACCGGCAGCAAGGACACTTAAGCGATGAGCGGCATCAACAAACAGAGCGACGAACAAGCCAGCCTGCAAATCGGCCCGACCGATCAGGGCATGGTGCGCATCTTTGTGTCGACGGAGACCCTGGAAATCCCCATGGACTTTACCGCCGAGGAGGCCCGCGAGATCGCCGAGGAGCTTATCGCGGCGGCTCAATTGGCTGAAAAATAGCTCGGAACAGCCCCCCGGGGCCCTTGTCCAAAACAAGCAGATTTGCGCCATTTACCACGTTTGATTATGGCTTTGTGCCTGCTCTGCGGCTTTGCTAAAATTGTCCCTATCTTAAGATGGCTCCCGCCGTGATGCGGGAGACAACGGAATTCCTGGGGGAGTTTGGTGTCACTTTTGACGGCAATCGCGGAGCGCGCTTGGCCTGCATGGATTTGGGATTGCGACAGGCGCGTGATTCTGACCGCCAATGAGGCTGCGCTCGCGCGCTGGCGCCTACCTAAGGCTTTCGACACCAGCGCCCTTATTTTCCGCGAGGATGACCCCTCGGTTCTGGCGATCAACTCAGCCAGCGCCCATGAAATGCAGGACGGCAAGCCAGTGCCGCTGGAAGTGCCCCTGCCTTTTGACGGGGCGCCACATTTTTATCAACTTCGGCACCTGCCAGAGCTCGGCGACCGGATCGTCCTTTTAGAAGCCCCTTTGGGCGGCTTTGAGGCGGTGTCCGGGTCGCGGGGACGCCAGATGGCAGAGGTGCCAACCTGGTCGCCGGAGCTGGCCAATGCGATCCCCCTGCCGATCCTCCTGTGTGATCTTGAGGGGATGGTTCTGTCGGAAAACATTGAAGCTTCGGCGCAGCGTCAGCGCACCCGTCGCCATGAAAGTGCCGGACGGCTTACCGACTGGTTTGAAAATCCTTCCAAGGTGAAGGATCTCATCCATCACATTACCGCCGACGGTCATGCCAATCTGATTGCCCCGGCCAGCGCGCGTCTCGACGGCCAAACCTTGCAGGTCTTCGGACACCGTCTTACCGATCCTACCTGGGAGACCGTCCGGCTGCTGATTGTCCTGCATGCGCTGCCCCAGCCCTTAAAACGGGAGGCCGCGCCCTCGCCGGTTGAAGAAGCCCGCACCACTTGGCGCCGCGCCGCAGAAGATGTCGCGCCCTTGGGGTTTGAGCTTAGCGCCCGCCAGCGCATTATCTTTTTCACTCGGTCCTGTTCGGCTCTCTTTGAACTGACCGCCTCACAGCTTGGCGGCGCCCGGCTTGACGATCTTGGTTTTGAATGGGACGCGGTGGCCCGCGATGCCCTTGAGGCTGGCAAGCCCTGGCAAAGCGCGCATCTGACCCGTGTCACGGAAAGCGGCGAGGTTTTTGATTTTGAAACCAGCGGCACGCCGGTCCTTGACGACACGGGCGCGCTTGTTAGTTATCAGATTGTTGGCCGCCATGCGGGCGCGCCAGCCTTGAGCCCTGACGAAGATCACGCGCTCAATGAAACGCTTGCGCCCCCGCCCAAACCCAAGCTTCCGACAAAACCGGCGACGGGTCATATTAAAGTTCCGCTTGATTACAACACCATAGATTTGACCCCCGGCGAGGTCTCTCTGCTCGGGGATGACAATTTGGTCCGCCTGGATGACTGGCGACCGGCGGACAGCCCCGCCTTTCTGCCCAAGGGGGAATTTGCTTCCTATGTAGAGGGCCTCGATGCCGCCCTGCTCGGTCTTGATGCGGAGGGCCGCATCGCCTTTGCCAATTCCAAAGCGGCCGCGCTTTTGGATCATGATCCGGAGGACCTTGAGGGTCTGCGCATCACATTCTTTTTTGAAAAAGGGTTCAGCGCTCTTCTCGGCGCCTATTTTTCGGCAAATGCCAACCCGTCAATTACCAAAACTTTTCACGAAGGGGTGACCGCCACCTTGCGTCTGGCCGACGGCAGCAGCCGCGTCATCTCGATCAAACTGCATCCACTGCGCGAAAAGTCCACGGTGAAATATTGCGCCCTCCTGCAGCCAGATGAGACGAGCAAGGTTTTGGAAAAATCCGAGACGCTTAAAAATCCGGATGGAGATCTGCCGCTGTCGCAAAAAGAAAGCGACTTTCTTGCTCTGGTCAGCCACGAAATCCGCACCCCCTTAAATGCCATTCTCGGGTTTTCCGATCTCATGCTGCAAGAAAACTTCGGACCGCTCGGCAATGCCCGGTACAAGGACTATATCAACGATATCCATGAAAGTGGCGCGCTGATCCTGTCGCTGGTGGAAGATCTTTTGCGCCGCTCCAAGGGCGAAGAAAAGAATCCGGAGCTGAAGCTTCAACCGGTGGATCTAAAATCTCAGATCGAAAAGGCTCGGCGCCTGATGGCGCCACAGGCCGAAGCGCGGCAGGTTCGCATCACCGTGGAGCTGGAAAAAGGTCTTCCGCGTATTCTGGGGGATGACCGGTCCGTTCTGCAGATCCTTCTCAACATTCTTTCAAATGCCATCAAATATTCTCGCAAGGGCGGCGATGTGGTGATCTGGGCCGGGCCGCTTGCCAATGGCCGGGTTCGCATCCATATCCAGGACAACGGCATCGGCATGTCGGAGGAAGACCTTGAGGTCGCCATGAAACCCTATGGCCGCACCGAGGAGGCGACCCGGCAAGGCATCAAAGGCACCGGCCTTGGTCTGCCGCTCGCCCGCGCCCTGGCTATTGCAAATCGCGCCGATTTCAAGATCAACAGCGCACCACGTTCAGGCACCATGGTGCGTATCGATTTCCATCCGGCCCGCGTTGCCGCTGAATAATGTGGTGTTTTACAGGGACCCGTCAATTTCCTGCCCTAGTTTCGCCACCCAAATCACGCTAGACTCTTGATGGCTCGCAACAGCTCTCCCCCGCTTCACTTTCGGAAGGTGATCCCCCATGAGCAAACCACTTCGAATTGGACTGATTATTCTCGGCGCCCTGGCAGTGCTGGTCATTGCCCTGCCTTTCCTTTTGCCGGTTGGCGCCTTTAAAGGCCCGATCGAGAAAGCGGTCTCCAATGCAACGGGCCGGGAGTTCACGATTGCTGGCGACATCTCCTTGAAGCTGTTTCCCCAGGTTGTCCTGGAGGTAGGGGATGCGACACTGTCAAATGTCTCCGGCGGCAAACATGACACTTTCGCGCGAATGAAAAGCGCCTCTCTGGGCGTTAGGCTGGGCGCCCTTTTGTCACGGCGGGTTGAGATCACTCATTTTACCCTCAACGAACCGGAAGTTCATCTGGAGGTTGCCAGGAACGGGTCGCCAAATTGGATCTTTACGCCCGCGCCATCCCCGGAGCCTTCTGGCGCGCAAGCTGCCGAGGCCGGTCTGCCAAGCGAAGCGGTCTCCAATGTGTCGCTGTCGGATGTTTCCATCCAGGGCGGCGTGGTGACTTATGACAATCTTCAAGAGGCGAGCAGTTATAAATTTTCTGAGGTGAACATGGGGCTTTCCATGGCTAGCCTCGATGCGCCTTTTATTGCGGACGGCTCTCTCGTCTATAACGCAGAAAAAGTTAGCGTGTCTTTGCACGTGGACGAGCTGAGAGCGCTGAGCGCTGACCAAAAGACCCCACTCGCCCTTATTTTGCGGTCAAAGCCGATTAACTTTTCGCTGGCGGGCAGTTATCAGGGTGGCGTGAAGAACCTGATGGAAGGTAAAACTGTCCTCTCGATCCCCTCGCTCGACAAACTCAACCGATGGACCGGCCGTCTGATTTCAAAAGAAGATGTGTCGGGAGCCGTCAGCCTTGAGGGTGATCTCTCCGGCGGCAACAGCCACTATCAGTTCAAAAATGCCGTGATCGGCTTTGACGATATGACGGGCTCAGGCTCGGTAAACGTGGACGTGAGCGGGAGCCGCCCCAAAATCTCTGGGTCCCTTGATGTAGACGCCATCGACCTTCGGCCCTATATGAAAACCGAGGAAGCGCCAGCACAGGACAATACCGGCAAAGCCATTGAGCCCTGGAGCGCGGACAAGACAAGTTTTGAGGCTCTTGGCGCTGCCAATATTGACCTGAGACTTTCTGCAAAATCGATCAAGGTGCTTAACTACGATATTGGCGAAAGCGCGCTCAAGATCGGCGTTACGCGCGGCAAGCTGGTGGCGGATCTTACCAAGTTCAATCTGTATGGCGGCGCGGCGACGGGCCAATTGACCCTTGATAGTTCGCGCGGCGTGCCGTCTTTAAGCGGAACCTTCGATCTGACCAATGTGGATGCCGAGCCCTTGATGATGGCCGCCACCTCCCGAAAAATGGTGACCGGCAAGGGAAATTTCAAACTCACGGTTACGACTTCCGGCGCCTCACTCAAGGACTGGATGGAAGGCCTTTCTGGCTCCGGGCAACTTTTCCTCAATGACGGGGAAATTATCGGCGTCAACCTGACACGCATGGTTCAAATCGTCTCGTCCCTAACCGGCCTCGAGGTCGGCAAGAAAAAACAAAACGACATTGAAGGCGAAACCGGCACGGATCAGAAAACCGAGTTTGTTGAAATGGGCGGCACTTTTACCCTGTCAAAAGGGGTACTCAAGAGCGCCGATTTCAGGCTTTTAAATGAGGTCATCAGCTTGAGCGGGGTTGGCGATGTGAACATTGGCAAGCAGACCATCGACTTTAATATCGACCCGGGCGTTAACACCGAAGATGGCGGCGCCAAGGTGGCGCTCAGGGTTCACGGGCCTTGGAACGACATCCGCTACAGCCCTAATTTGCAACGGCTTTTGGAAAAGGAAATCAAAGACCGGCTCGGTATTGAGGAAGATTCGCCGGCCGGTGGGCTTATTGACCTATTCCTCAAAGGGCAAAAATAAATCCACCACTGATACGCTGAGGCCACAGTAAGCCCCTGAATCCCTTGATATTTCGAAAAGCGGTTGAAGAAACCCGGGGCTGTTCTGCTAGGATGCTCCCCGGAAATGGGGATTGGTAGCCGTAAGGGATGTTTCGGCCACTTTGGGGATGATACCGCTGATATGATGGGTCCAGCATCACTTTCTGTGAAAAGCTTGCGCCGGTTTATGTATTTGATCGGTGGGGCTGTCCTTTTTCTTTGCACCTTGACGGTGCCCGGCAAAGCCCAAGTGCTTGCCCAGCCCAGCCCGCTCGCTGCTCCTTATGAAGCCTGGTTTGACGCTTATTTTGACAGCGCCCTGAAGCAATCACGCACGGTTGGCGGGGCGGTCATTGTCGTCAGCGCGCAAAAGACTCTGTTTGCCAAGGGTTATGGCTATGGCGATTTTGCCTCCCGAGAACCCATCAATCCTGAGGTGACCTTTCTACCCATCGCCGATGTGGGCACGGTCCTGGTCTCGCAAACGCTATTAATGCTGGCGGATCGACAGCAGGTGTCTCTCGACCAGCCTGCCAACGGGTTTTTGACGCGCCTCCAATTGCCCGGCGCAATGGCGGGCCTGACCATCGCCGATATACAAGCCGGTGATTACACCTTGGTTCCCTCGCCGCGCGGCTCTCTGGTGCCGCGGGGATCTCATGTTTCGGGAATCGAGATTTTGCGGCGCCATTTGAGCGGCAATGATCTGCTCGCCTCTTTTCCCGGGCGGCGCGGTGCCTATGACGCCGCTGTCCTGGCCACATTGGTCGAAGACGTGACGGGGCGACCCCTGGTGTCAACCCTCGACCAAAAGCTGTCTGCCGATCTCGGCCTTCAGCCCTTCTTCAATCTGCCCGGAGAGGCGCTACCGCGTTATATGGTGCACCAACACCGTATTTCCCGCTTTGGCGACATTGAAATGGAACCAACCCATGCAAGTCCTGCCGCCTTTTTGTCCAGCAACGGTATTGCCCTGACCCTTGCAGACACAGGCCGATTGGCTAAGGATCTTTTGACTCGATCCGCGACCCCCGAAGGTCAGGCATTGCTAGAGCTCAGCTTCTCGGCCCGTAACGGAAATCCCAGCGCCCCAGAGGCGACACCGGTTTGGGGGCTCGGCGGCGACGTCCAAACCGTCACGACGGACCTCATTCTCATTCCCTCGCGAAATGTCGCTGTCTTTGTCATGCTCACCGGCGCACCCAAATCGCCTGATTATTCGCCAGCCAGGGGCCGCGAACGCATTGCCTCGATTATCAATGCGCGAGACGTCACCAACGACTTTATGGACCACTGGATTGTGCCAGCCAACCAGGTTGCCGCCGCCCAGTCCGAGCTTGCAGTGGATGCTTTGACCGGGGCCTATGTTGCCTATTCCTTGCCCCTTGATCGGCCGGAGGAGGTCTTCGGTTTGCAGCAACAAACGACAGAGGTCCGCCTTAACGAGAACGGTGCTTTGGAAATTGATGGCAACGGCCCTTTCATTCCGATGGGGCCAACCACCTTCCGCAACCCGGCCTCTGGCGCCACCGCCGAGTTTATGCTGTCGCCCTCCCGCGAGGGGCTGGATCTTCATTTTGGCGGGGTCCGCCTTATCCGCGAGGGGAATCGATCTGATCTTAATCTCCTGCTGGGCGGTCTGCTGGTGGCCTGTCTTTTCACCATTCAGCTCGTGCGGGCGCTCGGCTGGCCGACCAAACGGCGCATCGAGGGCTTTGCCGCCTGGGTGGGCGCTTTTGCCGCGCTGGCCGTGATCGCCCTTTTGGGCATTCCGACCTATGCCTATTTTGACGGTTGGCCAAGCCCCTATCTTGAAACATCGATCTTCAGCCCTCTGCCTTGGCTCATATGGGCCCTGGTCGGCCTTGCCGCCCTGACGGGTTTCTTTGCGCTTTGGTCGTGGCAGGGATATTTCTGGGCCCTTGACGGGCGGGGCTTTGTCCGACGCCGGCAATACACTTTTGGCGCCCTCGGCCTTGGCGCGTTGGTCTATCTCATGGCCCAGACCGGCATGCTGGCCATATGACCCGCAGCGCCGATTAACCACGACGGTCCCTGATCGACAGCTGGCCTTTGATTTGCTAGGAAAAGCGCAAATCCTGCGCGCCTGTTCCATGACGGCGCAAATCGTTAATTTTTGAGGGTCTTCCATGAACCGCACTGAACGTCGCAAAAGCGCGAAATCTGAAAAAGCGCGTATTGACGAAAATATCCAAAATGGCCTCGGCCTGATGCAAGCCGGCCAGTTTGGCGGCGCTGAACGCGTCTTCCGCAATGTGCTGAGCGTGCAGCCGCGCAATGCAGAGGCCCTTTACCGGCTCGGCACTATTTCGCTCCTGGCCCGGCGTTACGACGAAGCAGAGGATCTGTTCAGGCGCTCCCTCATGGTTCGCCCCAAGGAAGCGGATGTGCACAATGACCTGGCTTATACCATTCAGCAGATTGGCAAGGTCGGCGAAGCGCTGAAAGAATATGAAACCGCTATGGATCTTGATCCGTCGCGGGTGGTCTACAAGACCAACTATGCGGCACTTCTGATGCGCATTGGTCGACACCAGGAAGCAGAAGCAGTAACTGACGGGGCGCTTCTGGTTGACCCCAAAGACAGCCGCGCGCTGTTTCTTAAAGGCATGCTCTGCAAAAGTTCTGACCGCGAAGACGAAGCGATGGACGCCTACGAGGCCGCGATCGAGGCTAATCCGATTTTGCGCGAAGCGCATTTGAACCTGTCAGAGCTCAAATTTCAGAAAGAGGGCGGCGAAAGCTTCATCGACTCCTATAAGTCAATGTATGAAGCCGACAAGACCGACCCTCGCCGGGCCTTGCTCTATACTGAAGCGCTTCACAAATCAGGACGCTATGACGAGCTGGAAAAAGTCCTGCGACCCTTTCTTGAGACCGAATTTGCCAAGCATCCGGGAATTTTGAACGGTCTCGCTTATGGCCTGGCCTCGCAAGGCAATTTTGATGAAGCGATCGAATTGCACAAGCAGGCCCTGCAGGTCGCGCACAATGACCCGGTGACGCACCATAATTATGGCCGGACCCTGGTTCAGATGGGTGACTATCGCAATGCGATCGAACAATTTCGGCAAGTGGCTCAGGTTCTTCCGTTCGCGCAGGATATGCTGGCGCTTTCCAGCACGGCTTTTACCCAGATCAATGACCCGCAAGGGGACGTTCTCAATGATCGCGAGCGTTTGATTTTTGAAACCCGCTTTGAGCCCGAGGGAGAAGATCTTGCGAGCTATCACACCAAAGTCGTGAGCCAGATTGACTCCTTGCCTGAAATCCAGGTCCACCCCTTTGATCAGCCGCGGCGCCTTTCTTCGGTCGTGCGTCAGGGCGTTCTCACCGATGAAGGCGATGGGGTTCTGGCGGGCCTGACCAAGTTTTTCGGAAACGGCATTGCCGATTTTGTAGAGGCTACGCCTGACAACAACCAACACCCTTTCCTGGCGGTCAAACGCGCGGGCATCACCGGTGTTGCAAATGTCTATTCAGAGACCAGCGAATTTGGTCGCCTTAACTTCCCCGCCCAGCGCAACGGACTGATGCGCGGCTTTTATTTTATTGACGTGCCGCAGGAATGCGATGATGAAACCCAAAAAGCTGGCTGGCTGCATTTTGGTGAACCGGATATGGTGATGAAGGACAAAATCGAAGCAGATTTCGAAATCAAACCAGAAGCGGGCAAGCTGGTTCTTTTCCCGGCCTATATGTGGCACGGCTTTAATGCGCTTAAGGCCAAAACTCCAATGCGTGTTCTGTCATTGCTGGTTTACGGCACGCAAAGCTAGGGTTTCAGACAAGTTTCGAATGCTGAAGCGATATTTTCCAGGGCCGCCTGATAAAGATCGGGCCCTGGAGGTATATCGCGCGCCAAGGGGTCTGCCACGACCATCCTCACGCCTGTGTCACCGGTAAACTTGAGCGCCAGTTTGCCTGGTTGGCCGGTCTCGACGAGAAGGCATGCGGGAGACGCCTTTTCTACTTCCCGGTAGACCTCAGCCATATGCCGGGCACTTACCGGCAAGTGGTCGCTTCCCTCCAGAACAGTGGGCGGCGTCAGGCCATAGTCATTTTCAAAATATTGATAGGCATCATGGTGCACGACAAAGGGTGTTTGCGCCAAGAGTGCCATGCGCGCAGCAAGGCTTTGTGACAGATCCGCCAGATCACGCTCCAGAGCCGCCCGATTGCGCTGATAAAGGGCTGCGTGCGCCGGATCCCGGCTCGCCAAGTCATCGGCAAGATGGATGATCAGGCGGCGCATCCGCTCAATGGAAAGCCATATATGTGGATCCAAGGAACGCGTGTCCACCTGCGGCTTGGGTGCGACGTCGCCAAGCCGGGCAGGCAGAAGATCCAAGTCCGGCACCTGCGCCAGGGCAAAACTGTGCGACGGCTCTATGACCTTGGCCAGTCCTGGCTCAAACTCCGGCCCGAGCCAAATCACCAAGCCCGCGCCTGCCAGGCGGCGGGCCTCAGAGGGCCTTAAAACGGTTTGATGCGGGTCGGTGCCGCGCTCCAGCAAATGAGGGGTCGCCGCGCCTTCCATGAGGGCGGCGGTGAGGCCATAAAGGGGGCGCACAGTGACCACAACCTCATTCCCCGGCGCACGGGTGTCGCAGGACAGGCTGCCCAGGCTTAAGATCGAGACGGCAGCGGCGATAAAAAGGTGCCTAAAGGGGATCGAATACATGGCCGCACCATAGAAAGGTCGCGCGCCGCAGACAAATAAAAAGGCAACCACCGATGGGAACTTTCGATGGTTGCCTGATGAAGGCTACCGGGCATTTTGGGGGAACACGGGTCGACCTTCATCGTTTCCCTAAACTCATGGGAAACATCTTTTAAAACCGAGAATCCTAGTTACTTACTGGCGGGCGCTTCCTCCTCTTCAAGGGGTTTATCCTCGTCCTTGATGACGAAAATTTTCTTTTCCACATGACTCTCATGAGCGTCATCCTGGTCACCGCCCTTCATGATGAAAACCTTTTCACCATTTTCTTCCTTGGTGACGTGAAGCACGGTCTTGCCATCCTCCAATTTTTTGATGATATGAAGCGTTCCATCATCGGAGACCCACTCGTCGCCGTTTTTAAACTCATCAATAACCAGTCCATCTATTTCCAGGGGACCGTCCTTCATGATGAATTTGAATTCCTTGCCTTCGCTAAAATCAAACTTGAGTTTGTGTTCATCAAGTTTGGCCGGATCCAGATCCTTAAGATCCAAGTCGATACCTTGTTCCTTCAACTGCGCCATGGCGGTTTTGAACTCTTCTGACTCGGGGTCCGTTGTGGTGATCACGACCGGCTCTGACCCATCATCTTTCTTGATTTTCAGGCGGTAGGTTTTTTCCGCGCCGTCTTCCTCGGCATTGAGGAACACATACCGCATATGGGTCCTCGCCTCGGCGTCGCTCTCCATCAGATTTGCACTTTCTGCATCCGCGGCGCACCCGCTCAGACCAAAGCCTACCAGAATGGTTGAGATCGCTCCCAAATTCATACCATTGCCTTTATACATCTGCCCTCTCCCTGGCATTTTGAACTTGTCAAAAATAAAATGCGCCCGGCTACCTTACGTCATCCCTTCGGTGTTATTAAAAGTGCTTCATGAACTCAATTTTAGGTTATGTTGACCTCAGCTTGAACGCGTGCGGTTTGATCGGGGAGGAAATAGAATGGGACGCATCATCGGTTTTGTCGCCCTGATAGGGATAAGCCTGTTTTCACTTGCCAGCGCACAGGCCGATGAACCCACACTTGCCGCCCCAAAGGTAGCTCTGAGTGGAATCGGCTTTGAGGTTACCGTGACCAACATCGGCGAGGCGCACGATCTCATTCTTGTGGCTGGCGGACGAACCTATCCAGTGATCCAGACCGAGGGGGCCGGCATCGTCAAGGGCGTCAAAATTACCGAGGGACCCGCGCTTTTATCCCTGCAAACCGGACTAGGGGAGGAGTTGGCTCGATCCTCCATGCCTCTCCTGCCCGGCTGGCTCAGTCTCCTGCCTTCCTTTCTGGCTATTATTGTCGCGCTTATCTTTCGGCAAGTGATCCCCGCGCTCTTTGTCGGACTGTGGAGCGGCGCGGCCCTCAGCTATGGGTTTTCGCTGGATGGGCTTTGGTATGGGTTCTTTGACATTTTTAGTGTCTACATTCTCGCCGCGCTGACAGACGGTGGTCACGTATCGATTATTGTGTTCTCGCTGCTGATCGCCGGTCTTGTCGGCGTCATTACACAGAACGGTGGCATGATGGGTGTGGTGGAAATGGTCGCGAAATTCGCCCACACCCGGCGGCGCGGGCAGTTGTCGACAGCATTTCTCGGCACGGCCATCTTTTTTGACGATTACGCCAATACCCTTGTGGTGGGTAATGCCATGCGGCCAATTACGGACCGCCTGAAGGTTTCCCGCGAGAAGCTCGCCTATATTGTGGATTCCACGGCCGCACCGGTTGCCAGCCTTGCGCTGATCACCACCTGGATTGGTTTCCAGGTCGGGCTCATCGACCAGGCCCTGCAAAATATTGAAGGGCTTGAAGGCAGTGCCTACACGATCTTTCTGAACTCAATTCCTTATGCCTTCTATTCGATATTGGCGCTTTTTTTCGTCTATCTCGTGGGGCTGACGGGCCGCGACTTTGGCCCCATGCTGGAAGCTGAAAAACGCGCCATGGGGCTTGACCATGAAGAGGTCGAGCTTGATGTGACCTTCATCGACGGCGATCCCAAACCGAAAGCGCGCTTTGCCCTTATTCCGCTTGCGATCCTGCTGGGTGGCACCTTTATTGGCATTTACGTGACTGGTCGTAACGGGGCGAGCGACCAAAGTTTTCAGGATATCGTCGGCGCGGGAGACCCCTATCTCGCAATGATCTGGGCGTCAGCTTTGGCGGTTTTGGTCGCCATCATGATGAGCCTTGCAACCAAGCGCCTGGCCCTGGGAGAGGCGATGGACGCTTTGGTGGAGGGCATGAAGACACTGGTCTTTGCGGTCCTCGTCCTTGCCCTCGCCTGGGCTCTTGCAGGCGCCAATGAAACCATACACACGGCCGACTACCTTTCCGCGATGCTGGCCGGGTCGCTGTCTCCGGCACTGTTACCTGTGATGATCTTTTTGATCTCTGCGGTTATGGCCTTTGCGACTGGCTCCAGCTGGGGCGTTATGGGCATTGTTATACCGCTCGCCGTTCCACTGACCTGGGCGGTCATATCCGGGTCCCCAGGTGATGCAACCGCCCTGCATATTCTTTATGCCAGCGTGGCCGCCGTTTTGAGCGGCGCTGTTTGGGGCGACCATTGCTCGCCAATCTCCGATACGACCATCTTGTCCTCCATGGCCTCGCACTGCGACCACATCGAACATGTCCGGACACAATTGCCTTATGCCATGGTTGTTGCTCTTGTTGCCATAATATTTGGCTCGCTGCCCGCCGGTTTTGGCGTTCCAGCCTATCTTTCACTTCTCTTTGGCGGTTTCTTTTTGTGGGCGTTTCTGCATTTTTTTGGCAAACACTCCTAAGCGCCTGAAGACTTGATCCGTGCGCCGACTTTCCGTATGGCCCCTTTTCCTTTAAGATTAACGAATCACGTTAACACGAAGGGGAGATAAGCTATGGGACGCTTGTTGGTTCTCTGCTACGGTTTGGTTGCGTATTTCATTTTCTTTCTGACTTTTCTTTATGCGATCGGGTTTGTCGGCAATATTTTCGTCGCCAAAACAGTTGATAGCGGTGCGGAAGGCCCCCTGGCCATGTCGATCATTATCAACTTACTGGCGTTGTCGGTATTTGCCATTCAGCACACCATTATGGCCCGCCCGAAATTTAAAGCCTGGTTCACAAAAGTAATCCCCGCTGCTGCGGAACGCAGCACCTTTGTGCTGTTGTCGAGCTTGGCTCTTATCCTGATCTATTGGGCCTGGCAGCCAATGCTGGGAGTTGTCTGGAATGTGCAGGGAACACTACTTGGCACCCTTCTGACAGTCCTGTTCTGGTTTGGCTGGCTGACGGTTCTCACCTCCACCTTCCTGATCAATCACTTCGATCTGTTTGGCCTATCTCAAATCTATGCCAATTTCACAAAAAAGGAATTTAAGCCCACCGGCTTCCGAAAGATTCTTTTCTATAAGCTGGTGCGTCATCCGATTATGACGGGCTTTATTATTGCCTTCTGGTCAACGCCGATGATGTCGACCGGACATTTGCTGTTTTCCGCGGTGACAACGGTCTATATCTACATAGGCGTAAAATATTTTGAGGAAAAGGACCTGCGGAGCGAACTCGGCGAGATTTATCACGAGTATGCCAAGGAGGTTGGGGCTTTCATTCCGGGACTTGGCAAAGACAAATAGTAAAAAGGGGGGGGTATTGCGTCATTTCGTAGAGAAACTCGTCGCACCACTCCCCTTTGTAAAAGCCGCTTTTTTTGATCTCACGAGATCTGACAAATCCCAGGCGCTCCAAAAGCGCCTGGGATTTTTTGTTACGCACATCGGTATAGGCGTATAATTTTTGGACCAGAAAGCGGCGCTTAAGGTCTGCGATCAGAGCGCTGACCGCCTCTGCCGCGATCCCCTTGCCCTGATGATCTGAGGATAGCGTAAAGCCAATCATCAGATCGCCGTGGCCTTTCTCGTCGAAGTGAACGCCAATGTCGCCGAGCAGGTCATCGCTTTCCTTGTCTGCGATGGCAAACTGAAACCATTTACCTGGCGTGCCCGGCTGATCCCCAGCAATCTCGCGGATAAATTCAATGGCGTCGGTAAGCGAATAACCCGTATCCCAGCTCTGATAGCGGGCAACTTCAGGGTCGCGGCGATAGGCAGTAAAGTCTGCTGCATCTTTCTCCCGCAAGGGTCGCAGCCGCAATCGTTCAGTCTCAAGGATCATGATTAAAGGCCTGGCGGGTCAATTGGTTCCCAGCCAAGCTTGGCACGTTCTGCATTGATTTGGTCCATAATCTGGCCCCGCAGTTTTTCAAACTCTGCATTCCCATTTAATAATTTCAATTCGGGGACGGTGAAATATGTGTAAGTCACTTCATTGCGCGCAACATATTCGCGCAGGAGATCGAGGGCTTCTTCTTCCTGCCCGCTTAAAAGAAGCACGACAGCCTCGTCGTCGATCAAATCCAATTCATAGCCTTTAGCGGAATAGGTCTTAATGTAGGATTGGAGATTTGAGAGAAATTCTTCCAACTCCTTTGTTCTGCCCGCCCGGTAGAGCAAATAGGCAAAAACATTGCCGTCTACGGACCTCGGGTCCCCCTCAAAAAGGGGACCCTCCAAACTGAGATCAACACCTTTGAATTCTGCCATTAAGGCGGAAAAAATTTCCGGGTCCGGTTCATAATAGGCGGTATAGGCCGCCGAAAGTGCTCTTGCGTCCTCAGGTGCGTCAGGGTCCTGCAAGTAGGCCTCTCTCAGCTCTGCCAGTTTCTCTCTCTGTCCAAGTATCTGGTAGGCCCGATATATTAGGGTAGGGTTGCCCCTTATCAATTCAAGCGATTTTTCCACTTCTCCCAATCGCCAATAGGAAAAAACCAATCCGAACCAAAGCCCCCCATCGGACGCGTCATATATTTTTTCAGCTTTTCTAAAGGCTTCGGCCAGCTCGCCTTTTTTCGCCAATAAATTGACTTCGCTCGCTGTAAAACGATCCAGCTTGTCGCCTGCAATTCGCTTGATGTCGCGAAGTTTTTCTTCCGCCTTTTCAATTTCACCAATTTCGATGTATCGGTTCGTCAGATTAGACAAGGGCGGCAGAGAGAGCGGATCAAGCAGATTGGCCATTTCCTGATCCTTTAGGTCGAGCAGCCGCTCATGCATTTCGCTATAGGCCAACCCGCGCCAAAGATAGGCACGCGAAAGGTTGGGGGAGAGTTCAATGGCATGTGTTAAGGCTTCGACAGCCTCTTCGGGCTTGTCGTTCGTGTGCAGTAACAACCCTTTGGATGCATAGAGCTCTGCCAGATTGGGATCGAGCTCAAGGCCGCGATTGATCACCTGCTCGGCCAGCATGACGGCCTGATCCAGTGGAATATCCCCATAGGTCCCTCTCGAATCCGCCAAAAGCACATAGGCATCCCCTTTGCCGGAATAGGCGGGCGCATAGGTCGGATCATATGAAATCGCGAGGTCAAAATTTCCCAAGGCCGCATAGAGCGCGTCCTTTTCGCGCTTCGCCAGATTGTGCTGACCTTTCAGATAAGCGTTATAGGCCTCAAGGTTGGTCACCTTCGACTTGGCGGCCGGCGTACCTTCCTCGCCATTTAAATGCACCTGCAAAGCGCCGACGATAGCCTCGCTGATTTCGTCCTGAATGACAAAGATGTCATTGAGCTCCCGGTCATAGGTGTTGGACCAGAGGTGATAGCCGGTGTCGGCCTCAATCAACTGGGCCGTAATGCGGATCTTGGGGCCAGACTTGCGAACACTGCCTTCCAGAACCGTGTCCACATCCAGGTCCTGTCCGATCTCCTTAATGTCTTTGTTGTTACCTTTGTAGGCAAAGGAGGAGGTGCGCGCCGCGACCCGCAGCCCGCGCTGCTTGGCCAATAGGTTCAAGAGTTCTTCTGAGATCCCATCGGAAAAATAATCCTGTGCGGCGTCGTCACTCATATTGACAAAGGGCAGGACGGCGATGGACTCATAAGGCCCGCCTACGTCCTCAGCCCCCCTATCCTTCTTGGCTGGATCGGCGCCGCCAAAAACAAAGCGATCCACCAACAAAGCGACAACCGCCAGGCAAAGGATACCTATTATGATACGATTGAGTTTTTTGCCGGTTTCCGCTGTTACGGATTCTGTAAGATCGACTTCCTGTGTGCGTTTGAGGCCCTGGGGCGTCATTTCAAAGGCCCAGGCAAAGAGTAAAGCGATCGGCAGGCCGATGACCAAGACAAAGATAATGAAGGACAGGGTCCACTCCGGCAAGCTCAGCGCTGGCGCGACAATGGCGCCGACTTGCAGGATCAGCCAGGCCATGACCAAATAGGCGATCCCGACACGGAAGATGTTGCGCCGCTTAAGCTCGTCAAACAGATTGTTCACAGCCGCGAAGACCTCTCATCTGCAACCGGACAGGCACTGGCCAGCCCTTACCGTTATTTTGGCAGGGAGCCTATCACAAAGATTTGTGGACGTCATGCCACGAAGGTCTAAAACCCCGGCCTGGAATCTGCTAGGATTGTGTCGACTTTCAATAGGGAAAAGAAGGGCTTTTACCATGTCCCTCAATTGGGCGCGCAGCTGGCTTGGCAAGGCGGTCGTGCGCTACCTCAATAAACCGATCCGGCGCTATGAACCGTTCTCGATTACAGCGCCGGAACGCCTCGACAAATGCCTGCAGCCGGGCGATGTGCTGCTGGTCGAAGGCAATCGGCGCATCAGCGCGATCATTAAATACCTCACCCAATCCACCTGGTCTCATGCGGCGGTTTATGTGGGCCCTATTTTTGACGACAATCAATTGCCAGATCCAAAGGTATTGATTGAAGCGCGATCAGAAAAAGGGGTTCAGGCGGTGCCGCTTTCCAACTATCGCAAATTCAATACGCGGATTTGTCGACCAATCGGCCTAACCCCCGAGGATCGTCAGGCGGTCGTCGAATTTCTCCAGGCATCAATCGGTCATCAATATGACATGCGCAATATTGTGGACCTGTTTCGCTATCTTGTCCCCTATCCGCCTGTGCCGATTCGATTTCGGCGGCGTATGCTTGCCTTTGGCAGCGGCGACCCGACCCGGGCCATTTGCTCAACCCTGATCGCCAAAGCCTTCCAAAGCATCCGCTATCCCATTCTGCCGCAGATTTCCCGGGAAGACACACAGGACGACCACAGCTATACCAATCGGGAGATCATGCACATCCGACATCACAGCCTTTTCACACCGCGCGATTTTGACCTGTCCCCCTATTTTGCGGTGATCAAGCCGGCGCTGGAAGGCGAATTTGACTATCGGTCCTTGGTCTGGGCGGATCCGGTCAGCGGGTCGGCGGAGGCTGCTTCCGAGTAAAGACCCACTTGGCCGGGGTCGAAAGGTCTTGCTGGTATCTGTAGCCGCCCAGATCAAAGCCTTTGAGCGCCTCCGGGTCATCAATGCGGTTTTGCACCATATAGCGCACCATCATGCCGCGGGCCTGTTTGGCGAACGCGCCGAGCATTCGCGCCTTGCCATCTTTGATTTCCTTAAACTCAGGCGTGATGATTTCGACATCCAGCCCTTTTTTCGCGGCCTTGAAATATTCGTTGGACGCGAGATTGATCAGGACCGGATGGGCTGATCCTTTCAGGTCTTTGGTCAGATCCGCGCCAAGGCTGCCGCCCCAGAAATCATAAAGATTTTCGCCGCGGGGATTTTTTAACTTTGACCCCATTTCAAGGCGATATGGCTGCATGCGATCCAGAGGCCGCAAGACCCCGTACAGACCTGACAGAATGCGCAAATGGTCCTGGGCAAAGGCAAGATCCCCATCGTCGAAGCTGTCGGCCTGGAGGCCCAAATAGACATCGCCGCGGAACGCAAATATGGCCGGTTTGCTCTGGGACGCCTTGGGCCTTTCCGCAAAATGCTGAAACCGCTCATAGTTCAGAGCCGCCAGTTCATCACTCAGCCCCATGAGATTTTTGATTTTCGTCTTCGAAAGCTTTCGAGCGGTGGCGACGAGCTCAGCAGTATCCGCTTGATGCTGCGGGGTCGTCGATTTGCCTTTGTAGGACTTATCTTCGAAATCGAGGCGTTTGGCGGGGGAAATTACAGCCAGCATGGCGTCTCCTGATAACTCTTCACAGCGAATGGATATATCCGGCATCAGCCGGTGCAGTCCCCTCAATAAAGGCCAGGTAGTTTCTCTTCAAGTCTTCTGCTGTATCAAAATGCTCAATTGTGACCCATCCCTCGGCGCGCGCTAAAAATTTGCGCCAGGCAATGGCGAAGCGCCGCTGAAACTCTTGAGGGCCCAGCTCTTTAATCCGTTTTGCAGATTGATCGGGAGCAAAAAACATCGTCGGCGCGGGACCTGGCAATGGCTCGGCCACCGGACCGTTTTGATCCCAATGGGAAAGCCCGACTGAACAGGAATAATTCAGCGCATCGCCTAAATGCCCGTGGACACGTGCCCGCAGGGCGCTATTGCCTGCCATGTCGACAAAGACCGTCGGCTCGGAGGAGTCGAGCTTTTCGAGATCTTCATAGGCCAGGACGGTGTCATAGATCCCCAAATATTTGACGAAATCGACATTGCGCGCCGAGGTCAGACCGACGACAGACACGCCTTTACGCTCTGATGTTAAAAAAGCCGTGCTGTAGGCTGTCTTTGATGATGCACTTGCAAAGATCACCCGCGAGGCGGCGAAAAACCCCTCTTCCGCGAGAAAATCATCAATCAAAAAGGCCGTGCCGAAGAGCGGGCGAAAAAGCATCTGTAGGTCTTCAGTCACCCGGTCATAGGCCGGATCATTTTCAGTGTTGAGATAGGTATTATAGACGGCGGCAAGGCCCTGGCGGTGCGGCGCGCCATCTGAAAACCCCGACGCGCCGACCCGGATCGGTTGAACCACCAAATGCGAGGACATGGGATAGTAACCGTAGTAGCGGCTGCCCACCGCCACACCATCGACTGTACTTTCCACAACTTCAGCAAATCCCCAGACCGGCACCCGCCCCATACCTTCCGGCGCCGGAAAGAAATTCCAGTATTTTAAAAAATCGCCCGCGACAGCATAAGTAATGTTGTTAGCAGTGAGGGAAAAATGCTCGATGCGCAAACGCGCCTCACCCTCTTTAAGCGGCGTTTTAACTGTCTCGGTGATGGTCACCTCGCGCAGGTTAGACCGATTAACCAAGAGATCCATTACCTAGTCCCCTTCTTCGCATTTACCGTCATGCAAAACACTGGCGCCACTTGCCGCGGCCATGCAGGCATTGGAATAGGTTTTGCCGTCGCAGCCACAGACCGGACGATAGTCCATGGTGCATTTTTGCGGCTTCTTTGTGCAAATGCCCGCGCCATCGGCGATCTCGCACTGGCCCTTTTCATGGCGGCAATAATCCGCCTCATCACCACAGGCAAACCCGGCAATACCGCCGCACATTTCTCCCGAAGCCACCGGGCTTCCTGGTTGAAGCGGCGGCGTGTCCTCTTCAACGGCGCAAGAGGCAAGCGTAAAAAACGCAAAGACTGCAATGGCCACGGTTTTCATTTCAAACTCCTCCTCACCTATCCAGCAGTTGGCAAGGCGCGTTCGGCGCCGAGCTCATAGACCTTGATTTCAAGATTTTGTGGCGATAATTCGCCCAAAGCCGCCATAAAGGCTGCCATGTGCGGGGTCGTGAAATGATATTCCAGCGCGGCCATGTCCTTCCAAAGTTCGACAACCCGATAGGCATTGGGATGACTGATCTCGCGTGAGAACGCGTAATCGAGACAACCGTCCTCCTGCCGACTGGCGCTCTCCATGGCATCCAGCGCCGTCTTGTCGGCGTCCGACATCTCCCCTTCCAGCTCAAATTTAACCAGTACCGCAACAACGGCCATCACGTTTGTCCTCTTCAATGGTTTCCATTCAGAAGAGCACTATAAGTGGATTTAAAGCCTAAGAGAAGGCGGACGATCAACGCCCGTCGAATCTTATGCGAAGCGTTTGGATCGCTTGCAACTGCAGGGGCGACGGCTCGCGGCCAACGGATGCCACCTGCCTTAAAATGTCGAGGATATCGGCCTTTTGCTCCGCGCTGCAGCTCACGGTCAGAAACCTTGCAATCCGTTGTGCCACAATCCCTGGATCAGTCGCATCTTGTGTGAGCCAGCGCGCATGGGCGATGATCTCATCGGCATCCTCAAACTCCAGGCGCTCGGTTGCGATCTTGGACATGACGGCCATTTGCGCCTGCGTGATATCGCCCTCGCTCTTGGCGATGGCGACCATCATGGCGACAACCGCCTCGCGCGGGTCTTCCAACTGGGTGAGCGGTGAGCGCGTTGCCTTACGGCGAAAGCGCGCCCGACGTGCGGCGCCCAGGGCATCGGCGGCAACATCTCCCAGCTCTCGCGAGGCGCGGGTAACCATTCCGGCGCGGATAATAAAGACCGCGATGGTGCTAATAAGCGCAATAACGCCCATCTAATATGGCATGGGATCACCCCCCTGAATATGGCCTACAAGTATAACTTGTGGTTGGTTTTCGGCAAGCGATTAGTCCCACAACGTGCGGCAACGGCCTTTCCAGTCAGGATGCATCGGACCCCAAACTGGCGGCACTAAGGACCCTCTGTCTTTGGCGCGTGGTCAGCCCCTTCCCACCGGGCGCCCAGCCGGGCGGCATGATCAGAAAGGCAAATTTGTTACCCAAGCCGCGCGCTGAGAAGATATCGCGAACCAATGCCGCCCATTCATGCAGACTGGCCTTAACGGGGTTATAGGTGTCTATCTGCTTGAGGATCCCAAAAACGGGCTTGGCCTTTTCCTCTTCAAAGGTGCCGAAGAGACGATCCCAGAAGATGAAGGTGCCGGAATAATTCTTATCGAGATATTCAATGTTCGATGCGTGGTGAACCCGGTGGTGCGACGGCGTGACAAAGAGAAATTCATACCAGCGCGGCAGTTTACCAATGTGCTCCGAGTGCACCCAGAACATATAGATGAGATTGAGCTCTAAGGCCGCCAACACCAACAAGGGGTCAAATCCGAGGAGGACAATCGGGGCATAGAAAAACGCTTCAAAAACCGGCTCAAAGAAAGATTGGCGCAGCGCCGTGCCGCCCAGATTGAATTTTTGACTTGAGTGATGATTGACGTGCGCCGCCCACCCAAAACGAACCTCATGCATAAATCGATGCAGCCAGTAAAAGAAAAAATCGACGACCAGGTAAGCTGCAATGAAGACGGGGATTGAAAACCCAAGATTCCAGGGCGCAAAAGCAGCGGCGAGGTAAAGCAGGAAGAAGGTCACCCCTTTTAACAGCGCTTTGGTGACGAGATAAAACCCGCCCATGGTGATTGAACACAGAGAATCTTTTAATTCATAGGTATTACGCCGCACGTAGAAGCCATAACCAAGCTCACATGCAATGAGCACGGCATAAATTACGACCGATAGCACGCTTATTTGTTGCGCTGCCTGCTCCCACATCCGGCAATCTCCTTCTCTTCTGGTATTCGTGCCGATTTTGCGCCAAATTGCAATCTCTTACGGATGGAGATGACCCCATGTCTCTTGAAACAACTTATTTGATTGCACAGACAGTAGCTGCCGCTGCCATCGTCTTGTCGCTGATCTATGCCGGCTATCAGGTGCGCCAGAATTCGCGCCTGGCAAGGGCTCAACTGACAAATGACTCAAGCGATGGCATTCACCGATTTCTTTTTGAACTGGGAACAAACCCGGATGCTGCCGCGCTTTGGCAGAAGGGATTGACGGAGCGAGAGCCGCTTACCGAAAAAGAAAAGGTCCAGTTTTCGTTCCTGATGACAAGTAGCTTCGTGGGCTATGAGAATACCTA
>SBHG01000105.1 GCA_006226305.1 Alphaproteobacteria bacterium
GCCGCCGTTTACACCTATGCGCCTCAAGGAGATTACAAAACGGCTCTCGTCCATGCCCGCAAAGCCTATGAGATGGACCCCTTTTCGCCAATCGCTCTTAGACTGATGGCCGATGTGCTCTCCATGCTCGGGCGATACGACGAAGCAGAAGATATTCTGGATCGTCAGCTATATATCCAAAACACACCTCAGATAAAGCAGTGGAACAATTTTGTTCGGTTCTTCATGTATTGGAACAACATCGAACTCGATCGCACTATTGAAATTTATCAACAAATGAAATTGGAAATACCCGATGCACAAGAGTTTGCCGTCATTCGGTCAGACCTCTTGTGGTCACTCGGGCAAATGGAATGTGAAGACCCATCCATCGTAGGATACTTCACTGCGATTGAGTGCCTCGTCATGGTGGGCAAGACCGAGACCGCAGAAAGTCTATTCCAATCGGAGGGGTATATTCTTCCAGGCAATATTGCCAAGACAATCTTGCGCGGACAGCTAGCCACCCGCAAAGGGGATTTTGAAGCCGCAAACGCAGAATTTGAAAAACTTCCCTTTGAAGAGTTCTTTGGCGCCTCTATCAACCAACGGGTCGCACCCTGGTATGTCTGGTCTTTGCGCGGTGCAGGGGAGTTTGAGAAAGCCGCCCAGGTGAGCCGAAATGTCCGTGCTTTTATCGATCGATTGAAAGCGAGCAATGTAATGCCCGCCAACTATTTGCGAGCCGAAGTCCAACTGCTCGCCATTGAAGGCAGCCACCAGGAAGCCATTGATCTCATCGAAAAGCACTATCAGATCGCCCGGTTTTACCCCTGGTTCCGGATCGGTATCATTGAGACCTTTCTCAAAGAGGAACCCCGTTATCAGGCCCTCAAGGCGCGCATGGAAAAAGATCTCGATGCCAAATATGAAGAGCTAAAGGACATCCTTTAGTCGACATCGGCCAACCTTATTCCAACATGCTCTTATAGGTCTGACGGAACACATCCCGCCCGATGATATAGCGCATGATCTCCGAGCTGCCCGCATAGATGCGGCTCATGCGCGCGCCGGTAAAGATTGAGGAGATCTCATATTCTTCCATATAGCCCGCGCCGCCATGGAGCTGCAGCCCGAGATCGGCCATGCGCCACTCAAGTTCGCTGCCATACATTTTAGCTTTTGCCGCAAGATTGGCATTAAGGCGGCCGGCATTGTGTTCTGCCACACAGTGGTCGATGAAGACTTGGTAGATATCAAGCTCAGTGTCCATTTCCGCCATGCGGAACTGTGTATTTTGTTGTTCGCTCAAGGGCTTGCCGAAAACTTGTCGCTCCATCACATAGTCGCGGGTGATATCAAAGGCGCGTCGCCCGGTAGCCAGATAACCGCAAGCGCCAATGAGCCGCTCCTCTGCCAGCCCTTCCATTAGATGAATAAAGCCCTTGCCCGGCTCGCCCAGCACATTTTCCTTCGGCACTTTCACATTATCGAAAAAGAGCTCCGCCGTATCCTGCGCGTGCAGACCGATTTTTTTCAGGTTCCGGCCACGGTCAAACCCCGCCATGCCCCGCTCCACAATGAGCAGCACCATTGCGTGACGACCTTCGCCGCCGTCGAGCTTCGCCGCCACGATAATGACATCCGCGTTGATGCCGTTGGAGATAAAGGTTTTCGACCCATTGAGGAGAAAATGATCGCCCATGTCCTTCGCCGTGGAGCGCATGCCCGCCAGATCGCTGCCCGCGCCGGGCTCGGTCATGGCGACCGCCAGGATGGTCTCTCCGGTCACGCATTTTGGCAGAAACCGCTGGCGCTGCTCCTCCGTGCCGAATTTTTGAAAATAGGGACCGACAAGGCGGCTATGCAATGTGTTATACCACTCACCGCAGCCCGCCCGAACCGTCTCTTCAATGATGATCTGCTCATAGCGAAAATCCGTGTCGCCAAGACCGCCATATTTTTCGTCTGGCCAGATCATCAACATGCCCTGGTCACCGGCCCGGCGGAACACTTCGCGTGGGACGATCCCCTCTTCACGCCACTTGGGCATGTGGGGTTTGACCTCCGCCTCCAAAAACCGGCGGTAAGATTGCCGGAACAGAACCTGTTCTTCGGTGAAATTGCGCATGGAGACTTCCTCCCTCCCTCTTCTTTTGCTTTTCGGTCAGAATACCGTGACCGCACGGCAAGTCCACCAGGAAGGTAGGAAATGGGGCCGGGATCGCCTATATGAATAACGAGGCCGGAAAAGACCGGGCAAAAGAGGCACCATGACGTCCAATATCAGATTTTCCAAAGAAGAATTGAGGGATACTCACGGCCGCTATGTGGCGGCACTTGAGGGATATGATGAGCCGGTCATCATCGAATTCACTCGCCGCCACGAGGGGCTTATCAGCGCCGATCATGTGGAAACACCGACGAGCCTGCGCGGCAAGGGACTGGCCTTAAAACTGGTTGAGCATATGGTCGCCGATGCACGGGCTCACCACTTCCGCATCATCCCCAAATGCACTTACGTCATGAAACAATATGACCGCCATCCGGAATGGGCCGACGTTTTTACCGCCAAGCCGCACGCCTCTGACAGCAACTAAAATTCCAGCGCTTTAGCTTTCCAGCCTCAGCGGCAGGCTCCGCAAACGTTTGCCGGTCGCGTTAAAGACCGCATTGGCAAGCGCTGGCGCAATCGGCGGTGTACCGGGCTCCCCCGCCCCGCCAAAGGCTTCGCCGCTGTTGATGATATGGGTTTCGATCTTCGGCGCCCCGGGCATGCGGACCATTTCATAATCATAGAAATTGTTTTGCACGACGGCGCCGTCCTTGATGGTGATCTCGCCATAAAGCGCGGCCGTCAGGCCAAAGATAATGCCGGACTCAAGCTGCGCCGCAAGGCCGTCCGGTGACACCGCAATGCCAGGATCCGAGACCGCGACAACGCGGTCAACCGACAGCCCCGCATCGGTCACACTCACTTCCACAACCTCGGCGACGATGGAGCCAAAGGATTCTTGAAGCGCAATACCGCGCCCGCGTCCGTCGCCGAGCGGTGTGCCCCAGTCGGCCTCTTCGGCCGCGCGCTTGAGCACCGCCAGATGGCGCGGATGGTCTTTTAACAGAGCCGCGCGAAACGCATATGGGTCCTGGCCAGCGGCGACCGCCACTTCGTCCACAAAGGACTCGGTAAAGAACCCGTGCTGCGAATGGTCCACACTGCGCCAAGCGCCGTGGGGCACATGGGTCGTGCTGTTGATAAACCCAATATCCTGCGCCGCCACTGCGTAAGGAATCAGCGGCGCTTCAATCGGCTCCATTTTGTCGGAATAGGTATTGTGCCAGGCAACAAGACGGCCCGCATCGTCCAGGCCCGCCTTGAACCGGCTCTTCATGGCAGGGCGATAGAAATCCTGCTTGATGTCTTCTTCCCGCGACCAGATCAGCTGAACCGGACGCCCCACCACCTTGGCGATTTGCGCCGCCTGCACCGCCCAATCCGCAACGGATTTGCGACCAAAGCCGCCACCCATCAGGTAATTGTGCACGGTCACTTGCTCATCATCCAAGCCCAGAGACTTGGCCACCACCTGCCGGAACCCAAGCGGGTTCTGACACCCAACCCAAACCTCGCAGCGCCCGTCTTTCACTTCGGCGGTCGCATTCAAAGGCTCCATGCAGGCATGCGCGAGATAAGGCACACGGTAATCGGCCTCGATCACCTGGGCCGCGCCTGCAAGCGTCTTGCCCACATCGCCCACCTTGCGATCATTTTTGCGATCTTTCGCGGCGGACAGATCCCGGTCGAACTGGGCGAAGATGGTCTCGCTGCTCACACCTTCATTGCCCTTGCTGTCCCAGGTTACACGCAGAGCTTCGACCCCTTTCTTTGCCGTCCAATAGCTCTCAGCCACCACGGCCACGGCCTCGCCGGCTGAAAAGGTGCCGACCATCGACTGATGAGCAATCCCTTTAAGCGGCACCACATCCAAGACGCCCTTGATGGCCCGCGCCGCGCTGTCGTCGACACTAACGATGCTGCCGCCAAAGACCGGCGACCTTAATACCGTGGCATAGACCATGCCCGGTCGGCGCACATCCATGGCAAATTGCGCGGAGCCGTCCACCTTGGCCGGAATATCAAAGCGCGGCACATGGGTGCCAATGATCGTGTAGTCCGCCGGGTCTTTGAGCTTCGGCGTATAGGACGGCTTCATTTTCGAAGCCGCATCTGCAAAGTCAGCATAAGGCGCCACGCGCCCGCTGGGCTCATGAGAGATCTGGCTGTTGGCAGTCGTAAGCTCGCCCCCCGGCACCTGCCATTCCTGCGATGCCGCCCGGACCAACATCTCTCGGGTCGCGGCCCCCGCCATCAGCATGCCATAGGCGCCGGTCACCCGCACACTTGTACTGCCGCCGGTTACCTGCACGCCCAGCATCTCGGCGATATGCATGAAAGCCCCATCCGCGGTCGGCACCATGGGACCTGGGAT
>SBHG01000103.1 GCA_006226305.1 Alphaproteobacteria bacterium
AGAATATTGGGATGCCAACCGTTCGGCCCCTCAATGGTCTGGTCGATGCACCACCAGAACTCCTCGTCGGTCTCGCCCTTCCAGGCAAAGACCGGCACGCCGGTGGCGGCAATGGCAGCGGCGGCGTGGTCCTGGGTCGAAAAGATATTGCACGACGACCAGCGCACTTCGGCGCCTAGCGCCGTCAGGGTTTCGATCAGTACCGCGGTCTGAATGGTCATGTGGAGGCAACCGGCCACGCGTGCGCCTTTGAGGGGCTGGCTGGCGCCGAATTCCTCGCGCAGAGCCATGAGACCCGGCATTTCGGTTTCGGCGATGGCGATTTCCTTGCGGCCCCAGTCGGCCAGGGCGATGTCGGCGACTTTGTAGTCGGTGTGGGTAAGGGTTTCGGTCAAGGGCTTCAGGCTCCTTCAAGCTGGTCGCGCCGGGCACATTGAGCTCGGGCACAGGGGTCACTTAACATCAGTTCTGGCGCTGTATACCAAGGGCTTCGGGGGAGTTCAACATGAATATAAAGAATTCTTTATGTCATGTGCAAAAAGAATTCACCAAAAGAGCCTGACCCCAAAGTTGCCATCTCCGGGTCATCTTCGGGGTCAGGCTCTTTTGGTGGTAGTCAGTTAAAGCGCCAGGGACAGTTCATTGAAATCGGACAAAAGGGTCGCAATCTGAGCGCGGTCGGTCTGCGCCATGATGCGGGTCGCGCAGTCACGGGCCGCGATCAGACTAAGCTCGCGGATGCGGCGCTTGACCCGAGGCAGCGCCGGCGCCGTCATGGATAACTCGGTCAGACCAAGCCCCAGAAGCAGCGGCGTCAGACGCTCATCGCCGGCCATCTCGCCGCAGAGATTAATGGGAATACCCGCCGTCAGGGCCGCACTGGTGGCAAATTGAATGAGCCGCAGCACCGCCGGGTTCAGCACATCAAAGAGCGCGGCCACCTGATCGTTGGCACGGTCTATTGCCAGCGTATATTGAGTGAGATCATTGGTGCCGATCGAGAAGAAGTCAGACACAAGGGCGAGCGCATCAGCGGAAAGCGCGGCGGCGGGCACTTCGATCATGATGCCGATAGGGGGCATTTCTGTTGGACCTTCGCCTTGTTCGGCCAAGCGTTTGAAGACGCCCGTGATCAAGCGGCGGGCGGTCTTTACTTCTTCTGCGGTTGTGATCATGGGCAGCAAAATGCGTACCGGGCCGAGAGCGCCGGCGCGCAGGATCGCAGAAACCTGTCGCTCGAAGAGATCGCGCTGCTTCAGGGAAAAACGTATGGCACGCAGTCCCAGAGCCGGGTTGGCGCCCTCACCCGTCCCTCCCACATCAAGGCCCTGGGCAATCTTGTCGCCACCGACATCTAGGGTGCGAATGGTCACCGGTCGACCTTCCGCCTTTTGAACAATCTCGCTTAAGATCTGCGCCTGCTCATCTTCGGACGGTAAAGTCTGCCGGTTCATAAACATAAACTCGGTGCGCACAAGACCGATGCTCTCCGCCCCCACACCCAGCGCCAGATCCATCTCGCTGGCCAGCTCCAGATTGGCCGACAATCGCACCCGCGTGCCGTCAGTCGTCTCGGCGGGCAATTCGCGCAGACGCCCCAACTGCCGCTTTTCCTCTTGAAGCTCTTCGCGGCGCTTTTGATAGTGATCAATCTCATAGGGACTGGGGTTGAGGATCAAAGCCCCGGTGGCGCCATCCAGAACGGCCAGATCACCGTTTTGAGCCGAGGCCACCAAATCACTGATGCCAACGACAGCAGGCAGCCCCAAGGAGCGCGCCATAATGGCCGTATGGGCTTCGGCGCCGCCGTGGGTCGTGGCGAAGCCGCCGACGCGGCCCGGATTCATTAGCGCCGTATCGGCGGGCGTGATCTCCTCGGCCAGCACGATGCAGCCTTCAGGCAGATTGGCAAACCCTGGCAGGGGCGCATCAATCAGGTTGCGAATGAGGCGCTGGCCAACATCTTCAATGTCATGCACCCGGGCCGCCAGATAGCTGTCCTCGATGGCGGCATATTGGGCGGAGATTTCCCGGATCATGGCCTGTACGGCGGCCTCGGCGTTTTGGCGGCTTTCTTCAATAAGCGCCCGCGCCCCACGGATGAGCCGCGAGCCCTGCAGCATATGCACGTGGGCACTTAGAATCTCCCCCAGTTCTTCAGAAGCGCCCGCGCCGCCGCCAGCCACCCGCGCCATAAGCGCCTCAACCTGGGCCACGGATTTTTCCGAGGCGGCATTGAGCCGCGCGCATTCGGCCTCGACCGCGCTTTCATCCAGCGTGTAACGGGGAACGCTCATGGCGCCGCGATCCGCCAGATAAACAACACCAATGGCCACGCCCGGCGAGACGCCCAACCCTTTCAGATGCAGGGCTTCTCCAAAGGGACGGCTCTCCGGTTTTTCGCCCGGCGGAATGCCGTAGCCGCTAATCTTCATCGAATTTGGCCTCGACCAGATCAATGATGGCCTTCAAGGCCGCTTTCGCCTCTGGCCCACGCGCTTCCACGGAGATATGCGCGCCAGGATGGGCGGCTAACATCATGAGCCCCATGATTGAGGTGCCGCTGACTGTCATGCCTTCGCGCGACACGGTCAGCTCGGCATTGAAGCGCTCCAGACATTTGACAAATTTTGCCGAGGCGCGCGCGTGCAGGCCCTTTTGATTTTTGATCGTCAGGACTTCTCGATAAACGGTGCCCTCGCCGCCGGGGGGCGGGCTCAAATCTGCGCTCATGGGCTTACTCGTTTCCTAGTTTTCTTCGCCAGCCAGAACAGATGAGGCGACGTTGATATATTTGCGGCCCGACTCCTGCGCCTGATCCACCGCCTCTTTCAAGCTGGCGGTTTTTCGAACCGACGCCAGCTTGATCAGCATGGGCAAATTAATCCCGGCGATCACTTCCACCTTGGCTTTGTCCATGGTTGAAATCGCCAGATTGGACGGGGTGCCGCCGAACATATCGGTCAGCAATATCACGCCATCCCCTTTGTCGACCTTGGCGACCGCGTCGAGAATCTCCTGACGGCGCTTTTCCATGTCATCATCAGGTCCGATACAAATGGCAATCGTATCCTCCTGCGGACCAACAACATGCTCTGTTGCAGCGACAAATTCTTTTGCCAGCAAGCCATGGGTGACAAGAACAAGACCAATCATTTTGGCATCCGTTTTTCTAAAAAGGGGCAGGTCATCCTGAGAAGGCACATCTCAATCGATTAGGGATTGAAGTGCAAGCCTGATTTTTATCGGTGTTGAGGATTCAAAGGGCGTCAGTTTGAGGCAGGGGATGTGAAACCCCAGTATTTGGGTGGTTTCAGCGTCAGGCATGCGTGGCACCTGATCCGGTGCGACCAAATCAATAACCAGCCCGAGCGGAACCTCTTGACGAAAAGGCTGCTTAAGAATGCCAATACCGCGTGCTTCGATCAGTCCGGCGATGGTCGGCGGCGGCGACAGGCAGACAAAATGCGGTCCCTTCTTTAGAGCGACCTGATCATCTGAAACCAGGAGAGCGCCTTTCTCAATGAGACGCAGGGCCAGATCCGATTTGCCGCTCCCAGAAGGTCCGCGCAGCAATACCGCCCACTCGCCAAGGGCGACAGCGGTGCCGTGCATCAAAGCATCAGGCGCTTTGCCGGCAGCACTCATGAGGGCGACCTTTCCTTCAATGACGCGCGGAAGGTAACCGTGAAACGGGCGCCGTTGATGTCGCCGGTCACTGGATCCAGAATATTTTCAGCCCATATTTTTCCGTCGTGCGCTTCAACGATTTGCCGTGAAATCGACAGACCAAGACCAGAGTTGGAGCCGAAGTTTTCATCTCCCGGACGTTCGGTATAAAAGCGATTGAAAATCGTCTCCAGATTATCAGGGGGAATCCCCGGTCCCTGGTCTTCCACTGTCACCCAGACCTCCTCCACACCCTTCACGTGGCGCTTACGCAAAATCACATCGATTTGATCTTCGGGCTTTGAAAAAGAAATCGCATTGTCGATGAGGTTTCTAAAGACCTGCCCCAAGCGCCCCTCAAGACCGCGCACCAGGAAGTGTTCGTGCTCGCCGGGCCGCGACTTGACGCTGAAGCGCACATCAGGTTGATCGGTTTTGTGGGTGTCACGATAGATTGAGGTAATGGTCTCCAAGACATCTTTCATGTCCAAAACATGCGAGGTCTCGCGGGCGAGCTCAGCATCAAGACGCGAGGCATTTGAGATGTCGGTTACCAGGCGATCGAGACGACCCACATCGCGCGCAATCAGGTCCAGCAAGGTCTGCCGGGACTTCTCGTCCTTGACATAGCTGATGGTTTCAACCGCCGAGCGGATTGAGGTCAGCGGGTTCTTAATTTCATGACTGACATCGGCGGCAAAACTTTCGATCGCTTCAATCCGGTTATATAAAGCGGCCACCATGCGGCGCAGGGAGCGTGACAAGTCACCGATTTCGTC
>SBHG01000199.1 GCA_006226305.1 Alphaproteobacteria bacterium
GAGAGCATGCGGCTGACGACGCGCCTGATGCAGGTGGCGTCCTGGTTGCTCGTCCAAAAGGCCATCAAGGAAGGGGAAATGTCCCCTGAAGAGGCTGCGCAGGCGAAATACCGCGTTTCCGCACAGGAGGTCTGCCGGGGTCCCTCGATGGACAGTGCTGAGGAACTGCCAGTCAAGCTTCAGGATCTGATGGAAAAGAGTGAATATCTTTATGACCGGATCGACCGGCTGGATGCTTCCATGTTTCGTGAGCCGAAGGGCCCCCAGCCCAGCGGTATTGCCGCTCAGCTTGGGCGTCTGGAGCAGGTGTTTGGAGACGCGGCGCTTTAAGATCGCTCACGGTGAGGCGCTTTGCGCCCACCTCCGCGAGGGCGGCGCCAGCGCCGGGCCCCGGTCGGGGCCTCTAGCATCAGCAAAACAATGTGAATTTGTGCTCCCGCGCAGGCGGGAGCCCAGGGGCCACCATTGAGGTCGTGCCTGGCGGCTCTGGACCCCCGCCTTCGCGGGGGAACCCGAAGAAGTACCGTCTGCTCGGATTTGTCTCCCCGGACAAGTGAACGTCAGTGAACGCGATCCGGGGTCCACTCGCATTTGCGGCTGGTTTGGAGATTGAAGTATCTGGCTCGGCGCCAACTGAGAGGCCATTGGACCCCGGGTCAAGCCCGGGGTTACGCTCAGGGATAAGGAAGTTGTGCTCCCGCGCAGGTGGGAGCCCAGGGGCCACCATTGAGGTCGTGCCTGGCGGCTCTGGACCCCCGCCTTCGCGGGGGTAATCAAGGGCAACAAAAAAGCCGCTGGTGATCAGCGGCTTTTCGTTTTTCGGGAAGATCTTCCGGCTTAGCTGCCCAGGAAGCCTTCGAATTTCTTGTTGAAGCGACCCACACGTCCGCCGGTATCGAGCAAGTGCTGTCCGCCGCCGGTCCATGCCGGGTGGGAGGTCGGGTCGATCTCAAGCTGCAGCGTGTCACCTTCCGCGCCATAGGTTGAGCGGGTTTTAAAGGTGGTGCCGTCGGTCATCACCACGGTGATAAAGTGGTAGTCCGGATGTGTTTCTTTTTTCATCGTTTATCGCCTCCACGGCCAAAACTCGGCCAAATGAAGGGCGGGTTATACAGGCCGAATTTCCTGAAAGCAAGCAAAAGTCGGGGGTTTTTGGGGTTTTTTTGGAAAATGGGAAAGTGACACTTTGTCCCGGATTTCCAGGGCAAAAAGGCTTGCAATCAGACGCCCCGGCGGCAATGTTGGGGCCTCTTCCGCCCCGGAAATTCAAGGAGATTTGCCTTGGCCCGTGGATTGACCACCGCCCAGCAGGACCGCCCAACCTCCCGTAATGTTAAAGCCTTAAGAGCGCTTTTGCCCTTTGTCCTGCAGTACAAGGGTCGACTTTTGCTGGTTTTTATCATGTTGACCATTGCCTCCTTGGCCACTTTGGCGGTGCCGCTCGCGGTGCGGGAGATGCTGGATCACGGATTTTCCGGCGAATCGGCAGCCAATATCGACCGCTATTTCCTGGGCGTGTTCCTATTGGCGGTGGTGCTGGCGGTGTCCTCGGCAGGGCGGTTTTTCTTTGTCATGCAATTGGGTGAGCGCATTGTGGCTGATGTCCGCTCGGCGGTTTATGCCCATCTTTTGACCCTCAGTCCGGCTTTTTTTGAGCGCACCAATACGGGCGAGATCCTGTCGCGGCTGACAACAGATACGACCCTTATTCAGTCTGTTGTTGGCGCCAGCGCGTCGATTGCCCTGCGCAATATTTTCATGTTTGTCGGGGCGGCGGGCATGTTGGTTTATACGAGCCCGCGGCTCTCGGCCTATTTTTTGCTCCTGGCGCCTGCGGTTATGTTGCCGCTTGTTGTCTTTGGCCGCACGGTGCGGGGTCAGTCCAACAAGGCACAAGAAAAAGTTGCTCACACCAGCTCGCGGGCGGAGGAGAGCCTTTCGGCGGTGCGCACGGTCCAAGCGTTCTCTCAGGAAGACAATGAAGTGGTCCGTTATAATGATACGGTCGAGCAGGCTTTTCACGCGGCCGGCAAACGTATTCGCATGCAGGCGATCTTGACGGCGACCATCATCTTTCTGGTGTTCTCTTCGATCACGGGCATTTTGTGGACTGGCTCGCGCTTTGTCGTTTCTGGTGGCATGAGTTCTGGTGAGCTTGTCAGTTTCATTATCTTGGCGATCATGGCGGCGGGGGCGCTGGCGGCTTTGTCGGAAGTCTGGGGCGATGTGCAGCGGGCGGCCGGGGCGAGCGAGCGCCTGATGGCGCTTTTAGCGACCCGCTCGGATATTGAAGAGAGCGATGACCCGAAGATGTTGCCGGCGTCTAAGACACGCGGGCTTGCCTTTGATGGTGTGAACTTTCGTTACCCAAGCCGCGAAAACATTGCCGTCTTGAAGAATTTTTCTCTTGAAGTAATGCCGGGCGAAAAGGTTGCTCTGGTGGGTCCATCCGGTGCGGGCAAGAGCACGGTGTTCCAGTTGCTTTTGAGATTTTACGACCCGCAGCAGGGTCGTATCTCGATCTCGGACACAGAAATTCGCGATTTATCATTTCTGGATCTGCGCTCGGCGATATCCTTGGTACCGCAAGAGGCTGTGATCTTTGCTGAAAGCGCCTTTGAGAATATTCGCTATGGCCGGCCCGATGCCACACTGGACGAGGTGATGCAGGCGGCGGAAGTCGCTTCGGCGGACGAGTTTATCTCGGCGCTGCCGGAGGGTTATCACACCAACCTCGGGCAAAAGGGCGTTGGACTTTCGGGCGGGCAAAAGCAGCGGATCGCCATCGCTCGCGCGGTTTTGAAAAATGCCCCGATCCTGCTTTTGGACGAAGCCACAAGCGCGCTTGATTCAGAAAGCGAGCGCCTGGTGCAGGCGGCTCTTGAAAAGCTGATGGAAAATCATACGACGCTTATTATTGCCCATCGGCTTTCCACGATCCTTAAGGCTGACCGGATCATTGTCATGGACAAGGGCGAGATTGTGGAATCAGGAACCCACAAGGAATTGCTCGCTCAAAACGGACTTTATGCGCGGCTGGCTGAAATTCAATTTGGTCGTGAAGGCGAAGAAGCCTCAAATGTGGTAAGCTTGGACAAGACACATTAAGTCCAACTCGTAAGGGGGAGCAGGGATGTCTAGAGGAGCTCGGCGCAATGCCGTTCTTGGTGTTGTAGGAGTTTTGACGCTTGTCAGTTTTTTCGTGGTTCGCACGCTTTATCGTGTGAATGGATTTGCGACGCTTTCGCCGGAAGCGCCGGGGCAATGTACGCGGATTGCCGCGCCAGCAGGGCCGGAGGATATGCAGCTGGATGCGCGTAGCGGGCTTGTTTATCTCAGTTCAACCGATCGCCGCGCGCTGGTAAACGGGACCGATGATGCCGATGGCGACATCTATCTTTTCGATCCGGCGGCACCAGAGAAGGGCTTTATGCCGCTTGGCCTTGCCGCTCAGCTTGAGGGACGCCATTTTTACCCGCATGGCATCAGCCTCTACCGAGATGAGGTCGGCCGCACCACTTTGATGGTGATCAACCATCCGTCGGAAACTGAAAACAGGATTGAAATTTTCGATCTCTTTGAAGAGGAAATCGGCGGCGCCTTGGTGCGACAGGTGGCCTTCCGCCGCTCGGTCGACGATCCGCTTATACATGCTCCGAACGATCTTCAGGCCGTGGGTCATGACGCTTTTTATGTGTCGAATGATCATGGGCCTGGCGGCGCCTTCATGCGCGCGCTTGATGACTATGTGCCGCTCAGCCGGGGCACACTTGTTTATTTTGACGGCGAAACGGCCGAGGTGGCGGCAGATGGGTTTTCCTATGCCAACGGGGTGGCGATAAGCGCGGATGGCCGCGAGCTTGTGGTTGGCGAGACGACGGGCATGTCGTTGACGTTTTTTGCGCGCGATGGGGAGAGCGGCGCATTGACCCTTAAAGAAAAACTGCCGCTTTATACGGGCGTTGACAATATCGACCGGGCGGTGGATGGCAGTTATTGGGTTGGGGCGCATCCTCAGCTTTTGAAGTTTGGTCCTCATGCCAAGGACCCGGCGAATGTGAGCCCCTCTCATGTGCTGAAAGTCAAGCCTGGGCCTGAGGGGCGAGGCGGCGCCGTCGAGCAGATTTACCTTGGGCTTGGCGACGAGATTTCAGGTTCGTCTGTTGCGATTGAAGCCGCTGGCAAGGTCTTCATCGGCCAGGTGTTTGACCCCTTCCTGCTGGTTTGTGGTCTCGGGGAATAGATTGGGCCTTCATGCTGAGGAGAGCCCAAAGGGCTCATCTCGAAGCATGAAGGCTTTCGGTCTCATCCTTCGAGACGCGCTGCGCGCTCCTCAGGATGAGGCTTTTGAGTTATGGACTGGATTCCGCGATCAAGTCGTGGAATGACTTTTTTGTCAGCGCTCTGTCAATTTGAATTCGATGCG
>SBHG01000197.1 GCA_006226305.1 Alphaproteobacteria bacterium
GGCTCTTTGGAGATGGTCACCTCCGGCCACTTGGTGTCGCAGAAAACCATCACAATGGAGCGCGTATCCTTGTGCACATCATAGGCATATTGGCGATATTCCTGCTCCTCCCAGGCTCTTTGCTCTTGTTCGAGCACCCGGGTTTTCAAGGCCTCCATATCGATAGGGCCGAGCTCGCGAATGGGCACGCCGATGTCCATGCCTGAATTCTCCCTCAAATACAGTCAAAAGCCTAGCAGTTCTGCGGGTCTCCCGCCAGCACCGTAACAAACTTGCGAGATCGCGCAATAATCCTTCTCAAAATGGTATCACATTTGCAACACTCGCGGAAAACTGCGAAAAAATGACCCCGCCAGGGTTCTAGCCGGGTGCGACAAATTGCCATCCGGAGGGAATCCCCTTAATCTTTTGAGCGCATGCAGAATGGAGGGACTGAACGATGTTCGGGGATGGCAAAACTTTCAAAAGCTCGCTGAAGTATGGTGTTTCCGCCGTTGCCATAGCGGTCTTTGTAGACCCCAATATGGTTGCCCACGCACAGGTGGACGAAATCATGGTCACCGCTCGGAAACGGGCGGAAAGCGTGCAGGATGTGCCGCTGTCGATCCAGGCTTTTTCCGGGGAAGACCTCGAACGTCAAGGCCTGCAAAATCTTGAGGACTATGCCAACTCCATTCCCGGCCTGACCTATTCCTCCTGGCAGCCCGGTTCGGCCATTGTCGTGTTCCGCGGCGTAACCACGTCAGCTGAAAGTTTTGACAGCGCGCAATCTTCTGCCACCTACCTTGATGAAGTCCCGATCCAGTCGAATGGCCAAAACGCCGATGTGCGCCTTTATGATATTGAGCGCCTGGAAGCGGTGTCGGGCCCCCAGCCAACCACCTATGGCGGTAGCTCCCAGTCTGGGACCTTGAAGATTGTCACCAAGAAACCGGTCATGGGTGAGTTTGAAGCCTGGCTTGATGTCGGCGGGTCCTACATGGAAGAGGGCGAGGAAAGCTACGATGTTTCCTGGGGCCTCAACCTGCCGGTTGTCGAAGACAAAATGGCGGTGCGCCTTGTTGGGTTTAAAGCCAAAGAAGGTGGTTACATTGACAATGTCTATGGAGTCACCAAAGGCAAATATGCCCAAGGCAATAAGGACAACGCTGGCCTGGAAGAAGAGGACGTCAATTCTTCAGAATACGAAGGCGTGCGTATTCAGGCCCGCTGGGAGCCCAATGAGGATTGGCAGGTCACCCTTGGGGCCACCTTCCAGAACAACGAATTGGGCGGCGGCTTTTCCTATGACCCGTCTGTCGGAGACCTCAAACAGGTTCGCTTCAAGAAAGAGTCGCGCAATGACGATTGGTACCTGACGGCGCTGACCATTGAAGGCGACTTGGGCTTTGCTGATCTGACCATCGTCACCGGCTATATGGACCGCGATATCTCATATGATACCGACGCAACGGCCTATATGCAGAACTTCTTTGATTGCCACATTGATGCGGCACTCGGGGATGACTGCTCTTATGCGGTTTACAATGTCGGCCTCGGCCCGGGCTACGGGAAATATTATCTCGCCGCTTATACCTCGTATACCCAGCTTGATTTCATCTCTTATGCGTCTGATCCGACCGCGCTGATGCACCTCGATGAAAACGAAAAACGCTTCAGTCAAGAGATTCGCCTGACTTCAAAAGACGAAGGCAACATTTCCTGGATGATTGGCGCCTTCTACGAAAAATTTGAAGACAGCTACAAGTTCTGGTCCTGGGTGGATGATTTCGAAGCCACCTATGCCCATTATTTCTACGATAACTTCTACAGCCCCTACGGGCCGATGAACTATTACAACGATGCCAATGTGGCAGGCGGTTTGCCCGATAATGCCGCCTGGTTCTATTCGGACTTCTATAAGGAAGACACCCAGTGGGCCGTCTTCGGCGAGTTTGGCATTGATGTTACCGAGAAACTCAATGTCCTCGTCGGTGCGCGTTACTTTGATTCCGATCAGACCTATCAATATCTCGCACAGGCCCCGCAGGGCTATTCCTACGCCTGTCTGGAACCGGACCCACTGGTGCTCGGCGGCGATGCCTGTGTCTTTGACGGCGACGGTAACCCAATGCCCAATTTGCAAAAGGGGTCCGATGATGGTGTCGCGACACTTCTGACGCTTACATACAATATAGACGACAACACCATGGTCTATTTCACCCGGTCGGAAGGCTTCCGGGTCGGTGGGGTCAACATCACCAAGCGGGCCAGCACGGCGCCGCGTAACTATGTGGCTGATGAGGTCGTCAACTACGAAATCGGTCTGAAATCTATCTCAATGGATGGACGTCTGACCTTAAACGGGGCCGCCTATATCATGCCGTGGGAAGACATGCAGCTGCAGGTCGCCGACCCCACCGTGGGCGGCTATTCCACGATCATTCTCAATACGGGTAAGGCGGAAATTAAAGGCATTGATGTCAATTTTGCCTATCAGGCCACCGATCAGTTCCAGATATCCGGCGCGGTATCTTATACCGATGCCAAGGTGACGGAAGATTTAAACTTTGATGGCCTCGACATTGTCCTCGATGGCGATGAGCTGCCGCTGTCGCCCGACTGGAAGTACAACATCGGCCTACAATATGACATGCCATTGCCCAACATGGACGCGGAATCCTGGATCCGGTTTGACTACACCTATGTGGGTGAGCAATTGAACTCGACCCGAGGCTCGCTTCTCCTGACGGGAACCGGGGAGGCTGATCCGCTCATTCAGCCCGACTACAATCTTGGCAACCTGAGTTACGGTATAACGAAGGATAAATGGGAAGTTGAATTCTCACTTCGCAATATTTGGGACGAGCGCGCCGTGCTCTTCCTGCAGCCGCGCTTTGCTGATGGTCGTGTCACCACAAACCGCCCAAGAGAGTTCTCCATCAACTTCCGATACGATTTCTGATCGGGCGTTGAGCGCAAAATATTATCCTGCATTGCCGGGCAATCCTGTAAAAAGGGTTGCCCGGTTATTAATTTCAGAAGGGGAGTCTGATGAGCGGACGACAAACCGACAACGCGTTTCGTCGAAGTGAACTGAAAGGGTCGATTTCTGAACCCACTTATTCGGGCGCTCTCAGTTTTCTGCGCCGCCGTTATTCGCGCGAGCTGGAAGGTGTTGATCTGGCTGTAGCGGGTGTGCCTTACGATCTCGCCACGACGAACAGACCCGGCACCCGGTTCGGTCCGAGATCCATGCGCCAGGCCTCGACTCAGCTCGCCTGGGACCCAACCTATCGCTGGAAGCAAAATCCCTTCGATGAACTCAATGTCATCGATTACGGAGATTTTTATTTCGACCACGCGCATCCGGCGGCCATTCCGTCTGCTATTGAAGCCGAAGCAAAATCCATTCTGGATGCAGGTCCCGCATTGCTCGCCTTAGGCGGCGACCATTTTCTGACCTGGCCGCTCCTTAAAGCCCATGCGGAAAAACATGGGCCTCTCGCGCTCTTGCATTTCGATGCGCATACCGACACATGGGAGCCGGACGAAGGCAGCACCGATGACATCAATCATGGCACCATGTTTTATCACGCGGTGCGCGAAGGCATTGTCGATGTGGAAAGCTCTATTCAGGTCGGCATTCGCACGACGAATGAAGACACGCGTGGCTTTCAAATCTTGGATGCCCAATGGGTCATGGAAAATGGCGTTGCGACCACGGTCAAGGCGATCCGCAAGCGCTTAGGGGAGCGCAAATGCTACCTGACTTTTGACATTGATTGCCTCGACCCGGCATTCGCGCCGGGAACCGGCACGCCGGTTGCGGGCGGCCTGTCCTCGCGTGAGGCACTAGCCATTTTGCGCGGTCTTGCCGGCATCCATCTTGTCGGCATGGATGTGGTAGAAGTCGCCCCTGCCTATGATGTGGGGGATATCTCATCGCTGGCCGCAGCCACCATCGCCGCGCAGGAGATCGCGCTCTTTGCTGAGGCTCGCAAAGTTTTCGGTTAAACGTACCCGCGCGATTTGAGTTCTTTCAAAGTGAGGTCAAGGGCGCGCTGAGCTTTGGTCGCCAATTCGTCTGCTTCGTCATGCGACAGAACAAGGGGCGGCGCGATGATCATCGTATCGCCCACTGCGCGCATCACCAGACCCTCTTTCACAACGAGATCTCGGCAAAGAGTGCCTGCCGCCGCTTCAGCCGGGAACCGCGCGCGCGTTTCCTTGTCGGCGGTGATTTCCAGCGCGCCGATGAGGCCGACCATGCGGGTTTCGCCCACTAAGGGGTGCTCCCCCAGTTGGTGCCAAAGCTTTTGCAGATACGGCCCGCGGTCCTCGCGAACCGTCTCGACGATTTTTTCGCCGCGCAAAATGGAAAGATTGGCGAGCGCCGCCGCGCAGGCCAGCGGGTGCCCGGAATAGGTAAAGCCATGGGC
>SBHG01000198.1 GCA_006226305.1 Alphaproteobacteria bacterium
GTTACTTCCTCAAGATCTGCCGCCGTACCCACGATGTTGTAAGCAATGAGGTGCGGCACGTGAGAGGTAATCGCCAGCACCAGGTCATGGTGCGCTGGGTCCATTGTCTCCACATCGCTGCCGAGCGCTTCCCAGAAACTTTTAAGTTTTTCAACCGCCGCCGCATCCGTGCCTTCGGTCGGGGTCAGAATGCACCAGCGCCCTTCGAAGAGTTCCGCAAATCCTGCCAGCGGCCCAGACTGCTCTGTACCCGCAATCGGGTGACCCGCGACAAAGTGCACCCCCTCAGGCATATGCGGCGCGACGGCTTCCACCACCTTGCCCTTCACCGACCCGACATCGGTAACAATCGCGCCCGGCTTCAGGTGTCCGGCAATCTCTTTGGCCACATCGGCCATAGCGCCAACCGGCACGCAAAGGATGACCAGATCGGCGCCCGACACTGCTTCAGCCGCCGTCTCAAAGACTGCATCCACCACGCCGTGCTCCAGCGCTACTTTGCGCGTTTCTTCAGAGCGCGCGGTCCCGACGACCTCCCGCGCGAGGCCCTTGGCCCGCGCGCCACGGGCAATGGACGAGCCGATAAGCCCGATACCAATAAGCGCAATGCGCCGAAAGTGGGGTTGATCACTCATGAGCCGCCACTCCCATAAAGTCTCGAAAAAGGTCGACCACTGCGCGGTTTTCCTCTTCTAGACCGATCGTCAGTCGCAGCGCATTTGTCAGCCCCGGCGCCGAATTGGCGCGCAGGATGTAGCCCTTGGATTTCAAGAAGGCATCCGCTTCAGCGGCCGTCTTACCCGGCGCTTTAGGGAAATGGATGAGCACAAAATTGCAAACGCTTGGCGTCACCTCAAGCCCGAGCCCGCCAATCTGCTGAGTGAGCCACGGCAACCAGGTATCATTATGCGCCTTGGCTTTAGCGACATGAGCCTGATCTTTCACCGCGGCAATACCGGCCACCTGCGCCGGAACCGAGGTATTAAACGGGCCACGAATGCGATTGAGCACATCGGCGATAAAAGGCGGACAATAGACCCAGCCAATGCGAAGCGCCGCAAGGCCGTAAATTTTCGAAAAGGTTCGGGTCATCACAACATTTTCGGCAGTGCGCACCATTTCTGTCCCGTCCTGATAGTCCGGCTCGCTCACATATTCCGCGTAGGCCGCATCCAGCACCAAAAGTACTGTGGACGGCAACTCCCGGTGCAACCGCTCAATTTCGGCAAAGGGCAAATAGGTGCCTGTTGGATTGTTGGGATTGGCCAGAAACACAACCTTGGTCTTGTCAGTAACTCGCTCCAGGATCGCATCCACATCCGCCCGGCAATTGATCTCCGGCACAACAACAGGCGTCGCGCCATTGGCCTTCGTCACCAGCGCATAAACCACAAAGGCATGCTCGGTATAAATCACCTCATCGCCCGCACTGACAAAAGCATCCCCAATGAGCTGCAATAGCTCATCGGAACCCGCGCCGCAGACAATCCGATCAGCTTCAACTCCATGAAACTCCGCTATGGCCTGACGCAGCTCGCTCGCCGCCCCATCCGGGTAACGCTCAAGCGACTTTGCGGCGGACTCAAAAGCCTCAATCGCCTTGGGACTTGCGCCCAGCGGCGTTTCGTTGGACGAAAGCTTGTGAACGCTCACATTGCCTTCCACCTTCGCGGCACCAGGCACATAAGGCTTTATGTCCAGAATGCCGGGCTTAGGCTGCGGACCAGATGAAACAGTCATGTTGGCTCTCATTTATCCTTGCTTTTTAACAACAATTGGCGCGGCATAACCCCCGACCGACCGAAGTTCGCTCACGGGACCATCTTTTGTCACGACTTCCCCAAGCCGCGGATCGGATGCGCTCACAAAGGAATCGCTCTCTAACAAAAAGAGCCGTCGGGTGTGAGGAACACCCCCGCCGTGGGCATCTATCATTTTGACAGTCAAGCCCACCTCGGCGCACTGGCCAATCACTTCGAAGTCTTCTGCATTCCAACGACTAATCGCAATAAAGAGCGAGCGATCATCGCCGCTTTCCACCTGATCCTGACAGGCGATAGTCATCGCCTCAGGATAATTCGGCGCCTCAGGATCATCCACAAGGAAAGGCAGACGCATAACAACACGCGGTCCGCCAAGCTCATTGAGACCGTCAAAGGCCAGCAGATGCGGCCACCAGGGATCAGACTGGCCCGGCTCCGGCAATGGCACAACACCGATGACGCCCGGCACCTGGACCACCTCCGCAAGCGCGGCAAAGGCTGTCACTCGTATATTCAGGGTGGTCGCGGCGCCATAATAGGCACGCGCCAGATCCCGCATGCCAAAGGGACGATCATCGTCACCCGGAATATAAAGCGCCACAGACATGGGCCCCTGCAGCCGCGTCTTGGCATTAATCAACTCGCGCCACAACTGCGCGATCACATGGAAGGGCAATTCACCTTTGTGACGACCTTTTAAGCGCCTCAAAATACCCGCCTCGCGCTCCGGCCGCATGGCAAGACTGGGCACCAGATGATCCTCTTCGCCCACTTGCCGCGCCGCGTTTTTGACACGGGCCACCCCATGCACCACCTCCGTGCGGCGCATGAGCAGATCGTGGATCTGATCGTCGATGGCGTCAATTTCCTGCCGCAGTGCCGCCAGACCGCCTGCCTCCTTCTTTAGGAGGTCCTCAGAACTTGTCTCATCCGTCATCTTTCTTATCCCGTCGCCGATCTGACTATTTACCATTTTCTCTTGTTTTGCGCCGTATCGGGCGGTCTATCCATAGTCACAAGCCCTTCAAAAATCAAAGAAAACATTGACAGGTTAAGGGAACGGGCCGTAGCAATACCGGCTCTATCAAGACCCTGAATTCAGGCAAGCCCCATGAATGATGCCGCAAAGCACGACATCCAACTCATCCTCGACCTGCCGGGTCCGCTGCGGCTCGACAGCGGGGCCTCATTGGACCGCGTCCGCATTGCCTATCAGACCTATGGCACCCTGAATGCGGACAAGACCAACGCCATCCTGATCTGCCATGCGCTGACCGGCGACCAGCATGTCGCCTCGGATCATCCGGTGACTGGCAAGAAAGGCTGGTGGTCAAATATGGTGGGTCCGGGCCTACCCATCGATACAGATCGCTATTTTGTCATCTGCCAAAACGTGCTCGGCGGTTGTCAGGGCACCACGGGACCATCGGACATTAATCCGGAAACGGGCCTACCCTATGGCCTCGATTTCCCCGTCATCACCATTGCCGATATGGTGCGCGCCCAAGTCGCCGCTCTTGATGTCATGGGAATTGACAAGCTTTTTGCCGTCATCGGGGGATCCATGGGCGGCATGCAGACGCTCGAGTGGGCCGCCTCTTACCCCGAGCGGGTTCACGCCGTAGTGCCCATCGCCACGGCGGCGCGTCACACCGCGCAAAATATTGCCTTTCACGAGGTTGGCCGACAGGCCATCAAAGCAGACCCAAACTGGGCGGGCGGTAATTACTACGCGAGAAAGGAAAAGCCGACGAGCGGCCTTGCGGTCGCGCGGATGACCGCTCACATCACCTATCTTTCCGAGCAGGCTTTGCAAGACAAATTCGGGCGCAATTTTCAGGACCGCGATGCTGCCTCCTTCAGCTTCGAGGCGGATTTTCAGGTGGAAAGCTATTTGCGTCACCAGGGCATCACCTTCGTTGATCGCTTCGACGCCAATGCCTATCTCTACATCACCCGCGCCATGGACTATTTCGATCTGGCGCGAGATCGAGGCTGTGCCCTCGCCGAGGTTTTCCAGAACACCCCTGTTCGGTTCTGTCTGGTCTCCTTTACCAGTGACTGGCTGTTCCCGACCAGTCAGGCGAAAGAACTGGTGCGAGCACTGAACTCGGTTGCCGCTCATGTCAGTTTTGTAGAAATTGAATCAAGCCGGGGTCATGATGCTTTTCTGCTTGATGAGCCGGAAATGTTTGACACCGTGCGCGGCTTCTTGCGCGGTGCAGAGCCAACCCTGAAGGGAGCCTGAACCCATGGTCGATACGCTCCGTTCAGATCTCAAAGTTATTGCCGACTTCATTACCCCCGGCGCGCGCTTGCTGGACATTGGTTGCGGCGACGGCGCTTTGCTCGCCTATCTGCGCGACACGGCTCAGGTTGACGGGCGCGGCATGGAATTGTCGCAAGTTGGGGTCAACGCCTGCGTCACCAAAGGGCTTACTGTTATTCAAGGTGATGCGGATCTGGATTTGAAAGATTACCCAACAGATGCCTTCGATTACGTGATTCTCAGCCAGACCCTTCAGGCAACCCGCAACCCCAAGGAAGTGCTGCAGCAACTCTTGCGCATCTCCAACCATGTGGTGGTCTCTTTCCCCAACTTCGGCAATTGGAAAGTTCGCCTGGCTTTGCTTTTTAAGGGACGCATGCCGGTGACCAAATCCCTCGATCAGCCGTGGTATTCCACACCGAACATTCACTTCTGCACCATTCGCGACTTCATCGCGCTTTGCCACGAGCTTGGGGCCAAGATCGAACAGGGCGTTTCCCTTAACGCCGCCAATCATATCCGCCCAATCAATGGTTCTCTTGCCCACGCCAATTGGATGGGCGAACAGGCCATTTTTCTGCTCAGCCGCGGCAACGGAGCGGCGCGCAAACAAGACTAAATCTTGCTGTGGGTATTTGACTGCACGGCGGCAGGCCGCAAGTGAGGGACCACCCTGAGCGGCAGCCTGGCCTTTTCCGGTCGGGGGAGCGCATAGATGCGCTTGCTGGCTTCCGCCAGGATCACTCCGCCGCTTTGCCACCACAGTCGTGCGCCGACGCGCTCCCAGACAGGGGCGCCGCGCATAAAAAAGCGCCGCGTAAAGGGTGGGAAGAAAAGAGCCCTGGTACTTTCTTCAAGAGAGAAATCATGGTGCCGCAAAAGCGAGATTAGCTGGGATTTTGAAAACGGTCTCCCATATCCATAAGGCGTGCGATCTGCCCGCGCCCAAAGAGAAAGTCGATTGGGCACAATAACCATGAGCCGGCCACCCGGCGCCAGCACCCGCCAGGCCTCTTTCATCAGCGCGCCAAGCGATTCAGACGTTTCAATGGCATGAACAAGAAGAATCCGGTCGACCGATCCATCGCCGAGCGGCAAATCCCCCTCCTCCACCAGTGTCGCCTGATTGGCCTGATCCGGCGGCCAATGCACGACCCCCTGGCCGGACGGCATGAAATTAAGAACCCGCGTTGCCTCACCGCGGAACTGCCCCAGGAAAGGAGAGGTATAGCCGAGCCCCAAAACATCGAGCCCTTGCACCTGTGGCCAAAGCCGACGTACGGACTGACGAATGGTGCGAGCCGCCATGCGCCCCAGGGAGCTGGCATAAAACTCGCGAAGATCAACAACATCCCAGTGCATCAGCTACCGTAAGGCTCCTCTTCGTCCAATTGTCACTCGCTCTCTCCAAAGCATGGGCTATAGTGTGCCACAAGTTTTAAGAAACCCCAAAACAGGAGCGTCCAATGGCGGTATCCCCTTTGCAGGTTCACCAATTTAAGTGTCTGAGCGACAATTATGGTTATCTGGTTCACGATCCGGTTTCCGGTGAAACCGCCGTCATCGATACGCCAGAAGTGGGGCCCATCCTAAAAGCCTTGGACGAGACCGGTTGGCAACTTACCTATATCCTGAACACCCATCATCATTTTGACCATGCGGGCGGAAATCAGGAGATCAAACAAAAGACCGGTTGCAAGGTAATCGGCCCGAAGAATGAAGCTGAAAAAATACCCGCCCTTGATATGGCTCTAGGTGATGGCGACACCATCGCGCTGGGGGCGCAGGTTGCCAAAGTCTTCGATGTGCCCGGACACACGGCCGGTCATATCGCCTATTGGTTTGAAGAAGCCGGAATCGCCTTTGTTGGCGACACCCTGTTTGCCCTTGGTTGCGGGCGCATCTTCGAAGGCACGCCCGAGCAGATGTGGGCCTCCTTGCAAAAACTCATGGCCATGCCAGATGACACAATTCTCTATTGCGCCCACGAGTACACTCAGTCCAATGCGGCCTTCGCGCTTTCGGTAGAACCGCAAAATGACGCACTCGTTTCCCGGTCCCGGCAAATCGATGAATTGCGCGCGGCAGGCAAACCAACCGTGCCCTCCACCTTGGCGCTCGAAAAGGCCACCAATCCTTTCTTGCGGCCAACTAGCAAGGATTTGCAGGCCAACATCAACAAGCTGGGCGCCCCCATCGTAGAAGTGTTTGCCGAGACGCGCAGGTTAAAGGATAATTTCTGAAGAACGGCGCCTAGAGTTTTTTGTTCAGGTAGTCGTAAACTTTTTGGTGGGCTTCGTTTGGGTTCCTCGAAACGGCAAAGAGCAAGGTGCCATTTTCAAGCACCGCCCGATTTTCTTTACCGGCCCCGCAGCGCACCCGCTTGATATTGGCCGCCACTTCTTCCCACTTACCTTCGCGGCAAATGCGCTCAATTGCCGACAGCGCATTGTCGCAGTCCCGGTCATATGAACGGGTCAGATTTCCATCGCGCGCCTCAAAACTTTCCCAGTGAATTGAGGCCGTAATCGTGGTGTCACAAACCTCGCTGGTATAGCGCGCTTCATTTGAAAAAGATCGGGACTGGTCACGCTTGACCCTTTCGTCCAATAGGGTCCCGGAAGGCTCCGCAAACGCCGTTCCCGCAAGAAATCCCACGAGGAAAACGCAGCTGGCCAAACGCGCAGCTGCGCTCAATATTGGTTGGCGAATTGTCACAATCGAACCCATGAAAAAGCGGTTCCCCTAACTGGGGTCAGAGGCTAGGGAAGAATTGGGGCAAATTTGGGGCGCGGCGGGCAATACGCAAAATAGGGTTAACAAATTGTTTTTAAAGGTTATTTTCCAAATAACAGAGGATAGCCGCCGATGACGGCACCCCCGAGATATCGCCGCCCCATTTATATCGCACCACAAGATGGGGTCCCTCCAGGGTCAGCGTCTTGTCAGTCGCCGAAACAAATGAGATGTGCCGGAGCCGCTCTTTGACCACCTCACGTCCCACTTCGTCCCGCGAAATACGTCGCAGCGCCGTGATGGTATTGTCAATTGCGCTGATAAGGGGGGCTGCCTGCGTGTCCGTCCGACTGGAGCCCGCAAAGTAATCGACCTCCACCGCCATGCCATAACCATAGTCTTCTTCGAATTCGCCAAAGGTTTTGGCCGCCATTCGTTCAGCATCGCTGGATGAGACTGCCGCAAGTCGCAGCGGTTCAGCCTCTGCCGCACGGCCAAAAGCCTCCCCCTGATCGCTCTCATCGTTATAAAGCGTCGCCCCGCCAAAAGGCGTCAACCGCAGCACGGTACGGCCACAATCATCTTTGAAAAAAGTATCACCGCGCGGACCGGGAACCACCTGCAGCTGAAGGATCTCCGTCTCGCCGACAAATTTCATGCGGGCAAAGTCAGAAGTGCGATCCAGCACAAACTCATTTTCGCCCCGCTCAGAAGAATAAAGACCGATGCGGGGGTCAACCTCTTCCTCCAGCTCCTGTGCAAACACAGACGGCGCCGCCGCCAGCGCGCCAGCAAGGGACGCGGCAACCAAAAGGCTAAGCCACCGAGCACGATCAGACCATTTCATGGTCGTCTTATAGCCCTCAGTTGTGGCCAGAATAAGATGAAGATAAGACCCCATATACTGAGAAAGTATAGGGGTTTTGGGCCTCTCGGCAAGGCCGCACAGACGCCTCGGGGTGGGAAAGAGGCAGGGCCAGCGCCCCACCTCTCAACCCCTGGTTATCTCACGAAATCCCGCAGTTATCCGGCGATATATTGCGCGCCATTGGCGGTAATCGTCGCGCCGGTAATAAAGCCCGCTTTGTCATCGGCCAGGAAAGTCACGCAATGAGCGATTTCCTCGGCCTTGCCAAGACGGCCCACGGGGATCGTGGCAATGATGCCTTCCAGCACCTTTGCCGGCACCGCCGCCACCATATCTGTGTCGATATAGCCAGGCGCGATGCAATTCACCGTAATGCCCTTGCGAGCGGTTTCCTGCGCCAGTGCCTTGGTAAAACCAATGACACCAGCCTTGGCGGCCGAATAGTTTGTCTGACCCATCTGACCCTTCTGACCATTGATCGAACTGATCGAAACGATCCGGCCATAATTGCGCTCCCGCATCCCATCAATCACTAGACGGCTCATGTTAAAACAGGACGTCAGGTCGATCCGGATTACATCATCCCAGGCTTCTGGTGTCAGCTTGTGCAGCATGCCATCCCGGGTCACACCAGCATTGTTGACCAATACATCCACCGGGCCCAGCTCAGCTTCGATCACAGCAATTCCTTTTTCGCACTCGGCAAAATTACCGACGTCGAATTTGAACACTGCAATGCCGGTTTCTTTCTTGAACTCTTCCGCAGCGGCTTCATTACCACCAAAGTTTGCCGCGACCGTATAACCGGCATCTTTCAGCGCAATGGAAATTGCGCGTCCAATACCACGGGTTCCACCCGTTACCACAGCTACTCTAGACATTTATCACTCCCAATATTTTTGTTGTTTTTTTGATTGGTTAGTCGCGCTCAAAACAGGCCGCGATGCCCATCCCGCCTCCGATGCAAAGGGTCGCAAGGCCTCTTTTGGCGCCGCTACGCTTCATTTCGTGCAACAGGGTCACCAGAATACGGTTGCCGGAGGCGCCGATCGGATGGCCGATGGCAATAGCGCCGCCATTGACGTTTACCTTGGCGGTATCCCAGCCCAGATCCTTATTAACCGCGCAGGCCTGTGCCGCAAACGCCTCATTAGCCTCAACAAGATCAAGATCCTCTGCCGACCAACCCGCCTTCTCGAGAGCCAGGCGGCTCGCCGGAATGGGACCGGATCCCATAAGTGCCGGATCGACCCCGGCCTGCGCCCAGGAGACGATACGCGCCAAGGGCTCAATGCCGCGCTTTTCAGCTTCCGCCGCCGACATCAAAACCGTTGCCGCCGCACCGTCGTTGATGCCACTGGCATTCGCCGCCGTCACCGTACCGCCATCGCGTTGGAAGGCAGGACGCAAACCTGAAATACTGTCCGCGGTCACGCCTTTGCGGATAAATTCATCGTCCTCAAAGACGATATCCCCTTTGCGGGTTTTGATCGTCACCGGAACGATTTCATCTTTGAATTTACCAGCAGCCTGCGCGGCCTCGGCCTTGTTTTGCGAATGGGCTGCAAAGGCGTCCTGCTGCTCGCGGGAAATCTGCCATTTCTCAGCGACGTTCTCCGCCGTCTGCCCCATATGATAGCCATTAAAGGCATCCCACAGACCATCCCGGATCATGGAATCGATAAACGAGGAATCCCCCATTTTCACACCGGGGCGCAGATGCGCCACATGCGGCGAGAGGCTCATGTTTTCCTGGCCGCCGGAAACAACAATCGAGGAATCGCCATTGCGGATGGCCTGTGCGCCCAGTGCGACAGACCGCAGCCCCGAACCGCATACCTGATTGACGATCCAGGCCGGGCTGGCAATTGGAACACCCGCGGCAATCGACGCCTGGCGCGCCGGGTTTTGACCCTGTCCGGCGGCCAGCACCTGGCCCATAATCACTTCCGAAACGTCCTCGCCTGCCACACTTGCGCGCGCAAGGGCCTCTTTGATCGCTATAGCGCCCAGCTCATGCGCCGGCACCGTGGCCAGCGAACCATTGAAAGTACCCACTGCCGTTCGCGCAGCCGATGCAATAACCACATTTGTCATTTTTCGCCTCCTTCTCGACGACCCCTCTTGTTACCTTGCCCTTTCTGAGTTTTGAAATAATTGGCAAGTATTGGGGGTATTTTTTGGAACTTTCGCACCATGCCCGAAACACTCCGCCCTTTCCAGAAAATTGTGCGCTGCCCAGTAATTCGAACAGAATTTGCTGAATTTTGCGCCATTCTTCATGCCGCAGTGCCGAAGAATTACTTGCAGAAGTGGCACTCGCGAGGGCAAACTAGCCTCACGCGTCACGAGCGGTCGTCTGGAAACACACAAGATCAGGCACCGACCAAAAACTGGAACAGCACTGTGGCAAAACAAAAAAATGATGGCTCAGAGCCGATCACCATTAAAAAATACGCCAACCGACGGCTCTACAACACAGCGACCAGCTCCTATGTGACCCTCGATACATTGTCCCAAATGGTCAAGGAAGGCGTCGAGTTTCAGGTCTTTGACGCCAAATCAGGAGAGGACATCACCAAGTCTGTTCTCACCCAGATCATCTTTGAGGAAGAGGCCAAGGGGCAAAACCTTTTGCCGATCCAGTTTCTCCGCCAGGTCATTCGCTTTTACGGCGACAGCATGCAGGCCTTTGTGCCGTCTTATCTGGAAATGAGCATGGACTCCTTTGCTGAGAAACAGGAAGAAATGCGCACGCGCCTGGAAGACACCTTTGGTTCCAATCAGGCCTACAAACGTTTTGAAGATCAGATCACCAAAAACATCGCGATGTTTCAGGAAACCATGCGCATGTTTACGCCGTTCTCCAATCTGGGAACCGAAGGCGAGGGTGAAAAGTCAGATCCAAAAGAATCTGCCGATACCGCGGAACTGGACGAGCTGAAGGCGCAGCTTAAAGATATCCGCGAACAACTCAGCAAAATGTCGGATAAAAACTAAGCGCTTTTATCAAGCTCTGAGCGCCGCCACACAGGCGCTTCAATCGGCTTGGAATAATAGTAGCCCTGCAGATAATCAACCCCGATGTCGCGCAAAAGCGCTGCCTCTTCCGCTGTCTCGACGCATTCTGCCACACATTTCAGACCGAAATGATGAGCCAGCTCGGCCAAGGCCCGAACATAAAACTGATTGTCCGGCGAGGTTACCAGATCGCGGACGAAAACGCCGTCGATTTTGACCATGTCCACATCAAGCGTTTGCAGGTTCCGATAGGATGTATATCCCGCCCCAAAATCGTCGATCGCCACTTGGCAACCCATTTCCCGAAGGATCGCGACAAAGTTTTTCAGCTCGTCCAAATCAGTCAGCGCCACTGTTTCGGTGATTTCAATCGTAAGCCGTTCAGCCAGAGACCGTCGCCCCTCCAGTAGCTCAATCGCTTTTTGCACCCAGGTGACGTCCGTCGTCGTCATCCCGGAAGCATTGAGCGTGAGATTCAGGCCCGGCACGCTCTCCAATCGCATCACCGCCATTTCCAGCACCCGCTTATCAAGCGCACGTACAAGCCCAAACTCCTCCGCCACCGGAATAAACTGATAGGCCGGAATGAGCTCCCCGTCATGATCGGCAATGCGAACGAGACATTCAAAGTGTGAGGCCTCTTCCGTCCCTGAATCGACAATCGGTTGATAGTGCAACAAAACCGTTCCGCTGTTGATAGCCGACATGATCTGGTCCGCCACCTTCATCTTGGCTCGGCGACTGGATTCAGACTCCTGATTGGATTGATAACAATGAACCTTGTCGCGACCGTGTGATTTGGCATGTCCAAGCGACTCTTCGCCGCGCGCCATAGCTTCAAGCGCCGTGCGCGCATTGCCCGGCATCAGCACAAAGCCCGTGGAAACCGTGACAGAGACAGGCCCCGCCTTTGTATAGATCACTGATTCCTGAACCGCCGCGCGCAATTTCTGAACGACCTTTGTCACATAGTCGTTTGAACAATCCTTCAGGACCACCCCGAATTTATTGCCGGACAGTCTGCCCACGATATCCTGAGCCGAGATCACATCTTTGAGCCGTTTGCCCACTTCAACAATGAGATCGTCAGCCACATCATACCCGAGGCTTTCATTGAACATGGCCAGATTGTCGATGCCGAGCACAAGATATCCCCCGGACTCCCCTTCGCTCCAACACCGTTCCAACATGCGTGAAAGTTCAGAGCGCAGTCGCCCGCGGTTCACAAGCCCGGTCAAATCATCATAGGACGCAAGATAGGTCAGGCGCGATTCACGCTCCTTTTCCTCGGTCACAAATCGCACAACACCCACAACACGTGTCAGGCGTCCGGTCTTGTCACAAACACATGAGCCGCAGTCTTCGATCCAGCAGCTTCCCCCTTGCGGCAATCTCACCTGATAGGAGACCCGGTAGGGCTCGTCTTGTTTGATAGAGCGATCAATCGCCGCCGCCAGCGCGGCCGCACCTTCCGGCGTAATCAGCGAAAAAAAATCACGTCGTGAGCGAAAAGGTGTTAATCCGTGACGAGCAAATTCTGCCTGCGCATTTTCCGCCCAGACAATCTCTTCGGAAGCAACCAATGAGTCATAAACGATCTCGCCAGCGCTGGCCAAGGCCAGGCGCAACCGATCCAGCTCAGAAACTTCTTTCAGGCGATCTGCTGATGGATGAGACGACGCAATACTCATAGAACTCAAACAACCCATTTAACCCCACGCCACCCCGGCGCTTTTAACGTCTCTAAACTACGCAAGAAGGGTTAAAGAAGTTTCCAACAAAGTTCGAATTTTAGTCGTTCCAAGATGAAACAGTTCGCACACAGATTGTTAATCCGGCATTAAAGAGATTAAACAAATTGCTAACAACGGAGCCGCTAGAGCGCCCCGGCCAAACCATCCTTGCGGGGTTCAGAGGCCGCCAGAAGAGAGCCGCGCTGCCAATCAATCAAAGCGATTTGACCACCACCAAATGGGCCGGGCGCACGCTCAACGCAGTGCCCCTTCGCCCGCAAAGCCTCAACCACATCCTCACCGACACCGGTTTCCACCGAAAGCACGCCGCCCTCAAAGAAATAGCGCGGCGCATCAAGCGCCTCCTGCGCGTCCATGCCAAGCGCCTGCATATCCAAGACCACCTGAGTGTGTCCCATCGGCTGATAGTCACCCCCCATCACCCCAAAAGCCCCCAAGGCCTTACCATCGAAAGCGCCGCCACGTTGCCGCAACATGCCTGGGATAATCGTATGTTTGGGCCGTTTGCCACCGGCCACAACATTTGGATGACCAGGGGTCATTGAAAATCCAAGCCCGCGATTTTGAAACATCACCGCGCTGTTGGGCGCAGCCAGGCCGCCGCCGAAACCATAATAGAGCGAATTGATAAAGGAACAGACATTGAGGTCCTCATCGATCACACTGAGATAAACCGTGTCGCGATCAAGGTCCCGTGGTGCCCCGCGAACATCGTCAAGCGCGCGCTTGGGATCAATACGCGCCGCCAGCCGCGCCGCTGTTTGTTTTGACAGCAACGCCTCGACCGGCACTTCGGCAAAATTCGGGTCCGCGACAAAACGATCGCGCAGCTCAAAGGCAAGCCGCTGCGCCTCAACTTGCACATGGATGCGCTCCGCGCCATTGGGCGCCATGGCCGCAATATCAAAATGCGAGAGTATGTTGAGCATAATCAGCGCCGTAATGCCTTGCCCATTGGGCGGGATTTCACAGACATCCACCGCGCCGTAATCCGTTGAGACAAGGTCGACATAATCACATCGAACCTGTTTGAAGTCTTCAAGGGTATGAAACCCGCCAAGTCCGGAGAGATAGGACACCATGTCCTCGCCAACCGCACCCTCGTAAAACCCCCGCGCGCCTTCTTTGGCGACGGCCCTGAGCGTGCGCCCCAGCGCCGGCACAGCGAACCGCTCGCCCGCTGCAGGCGCGCGGCCTTCAAGTGTAAAGTGTCGCCGCGCACCCTCCGACGCATCAAGCTTGGGCACGAGCCCCTGCCAGGACCGGGCAATAACAGGGGTGACGGCATAACCGTTCTCAGCCGCCTCAATTGCGCTCTGCAGTACATGATCGAGCCCTAGCCGTCCGTGATCAGCCATCAGCCGTGCCCAGGCATCAATCGCGCCGGGCACTGTCACCGCATGGGGCGACGAGTGGTCGATTTCGCAGATCCCCTGAGCCTGCAGGGCCTCAAGGTTCAGCCCTGCTGGCGCACGCCCGGACCCGTTAAGCCCGATAAAGTTCCCGCTCCCGCCTTTGGACAGAATGGCAAAACAGTCCCCGCCAATGCCCGTTGAAAACGGCTCCACCACACAAAGCATGGCGCTGGCGGCAATGGCCGCATCGACCGCATTACCCCCCTCTTGCAAAATCTTAAGCGCCGCCTGGGTCGCAAGGGGCTGCGACGTCGCCGCAACGCCTTTGGTGCCATAAACAACAGAGCGGCCAGGCAATTGAATGTCGCGCATAGGGGGGCTTTGAACCTTTTCTGTTTTAGGGTTTTTCAGCCGATTTCTCAGCCCATTGTTTTTCCAGTTCCGCGACCCGGGCCTCAAGCGCCGCGACCCGCGCCGCCAGATCACCCGGGTGCGCCGCCGCCGGAGGGCCCCCGGACGGCGTTGAAACCCCCGCCCGTTTGGCCACTTCCGATGCTTCCGCCAAAAGCACATCGGCCATAACCGCCACGTCTTCCGGGGTCAGCTCTCGCTGATCTTTCCAAATGGCGGCCAGTTCACCAAGGGGCAGACCCATCTCTGCCGCCAGAGCCTCATGGGAGAGCCCAAGCGCCTTGAGCCGTTCATCAAACCAGACCTGATCAAAAAACAGGGCCATTCAGGCGCTCCCTCAGAATTTTTGCCGCGAAAACCTGCTCTGCCGAACCTAGTCACCCCGGCTCCCTGAGGCAAGTTGTCTCACCCCTTGGCAAATCGATACTGAAAAGGGCATAGTCGCCCTTCTTGAAAAAGGGGAGCAACTCTCATGTTCTTGAAAGATCTATGGTATTTCGCCATGCACGGCGAAAAATTGAAGCCTGGCCAGCACCGTCACAAGGTCCTCTTGGGCGAACCTGTGCTGATTGGCCGCGCTCATGACGGTCAGGTCTTTGCCTTTATCGATACATGCCCCCACCGCGGTATCCTTTTATCCGCCGGGAAAATGCTCAAGAGCGACAATGGCGAAAGCCGGGTCGAATGCCCCTATCACGGTTGGCAGTTTGGGCCTGATGGCGGCTGCCGCCATATCCCGTCCCTGGTGCCCGACCAGAACCTGGACCCGACGCGCATCAGTAACCGCGCCTTCCCCTGCCGCGAGATTAACGGCAACATCTGGATCTATTTTGCCTCAGACCCCAAAATGGCCCCCGAACCGGTTTGTGAGCCTCCCCAAATGCCGGACATTGAAAATGCCCAGCCCCGACTTTATGACAGCGCGACCTTCTCCTGCCCCATTGATCACGCGGTAATCGGCCTCATGGACCCGGCCCATGGCCCCTTCGTTCACGGCTCCTGGTGGTGGCGCTCTTCCAAGTCGATGCATGAAAAGGCCAAGGCTTTCGGACCAACCCCGCGCGGCTTTGCCATGAAGACGCACAAGCCCTCGTCCAATTCGAGCCTTTACAAATTCCTCGGCGGCGATGTCACCACTGAAATCAGCTTTCAGATCCCCGGCATCCGCATCGAGCACGTCAAGGCAGGTCGCTACACAGTGATCGGCCTGACCACGGTAACACCCATTGACGAGACCGAGACCGAAGTGACCCAGACCTTCTACTGGAACATCGGCTGGCTCGGCCTTCTCAATCCGATCCTGCGGATGCCCATGCGGATTTTCCTCAAACAAGACCGCGATGCCGTGAATGAGCAACAGAAGGGGTTGAAATTCAACCCGCGCCTCATGCTCATTGATGACGCGGACCAGCAGGCCAAATGGTACCATCGCCTCAAAAAGGAGTGGTCCGAATCGAGACAGGAAGGCCGCCCATTCACCAATCCGGTTAAGGATACGGTTCTGCGCTGGCGCAGCTAGCCAAAATCTGTTCCAGAATACGCCACCTCCCTCGGGGCCCATCCCCCTTCAACCCGGCACGCTCTTTGCGTTCTCTTAGGGCAAACAGAAGGGGTAGGACATGAACCAACGCGTGGGGACCTGGCAAAGGAATGGGCTGCAGGCAATTCTTGCGGGAGACGTTAACCGATACTGCTTTCGCCATCTGGCTGTTGAATGGCCGGAGGTGCCCATGAGCGTTCGCCTTATCGTGCGCTTGCCGCGCCTGAGCCGCGTCATCGACGTGGCGATTGCCGGGACCGTTGCCTACTTCTGGCTCTGTCTCTGACTTTTGCCACTTTTGCCCGCTGCCGAAACCCGTTAGATTAGAGACTCACCGCCCGCTTCGGGCAACGCTCTAGCCCCACGGACCCCCATGGCGCTCCTGACCATTCTCGCAAGATGCCAACGCAGTGGCCAGCTTGGCCTGGCCACCTATGCTGATCGGCGCGCCATTGCCGGACGGCAAGGACGGCTCCGCCCAGGAGTGGGTGTCTGCGCTGCGCAAGGGGCTTTTAATCCCCGACATGAGAAATGGGCGCTTGATTTGCTGGCGCTGGGAATCACACCGCGCGAGGCGCTGATCAGCTCTTGCCTCAAGGACAAATTCTCAGAGCACCGCCAGATCCTGCTGTTAAGCGCGAGCGGTGAGACCGACATTCATGAGGGATCTAAGCGGCCCAAACGCGCCGCGACCGCCAGCGGCCCCAATTTTGTCCTCGGCGGGTCCGGCATGCCCTACCTGGAACCGGTTAGCGCGGCCCATACTTTCCTGGAAGACCCGCGACATTCCGATATTCCTTTGGGGTCGCGTCTACTGGGAGCCCTGGAAGCGGCCAAGCTTGATGGTCTGCCCATGCGCGGCGAAGCGCAATCGGCCTGCCTGAAGGTCCTGGGCGGCAATGGGCAAATGCTTTTTGATCTCAGGGTCGATGCCGGCCCAACCCCCATTCTTGATTTGCGCCACCTGCTCGACCGCGCCCTCAAGTGGCAGGAACAAAACCCGCCCGAAGCGATGAGCGAACCGCAAAACACAAGACGCACGCGCGCCGCCTGACGAGCTGAGCTTCCCACATTTCATGCGCCGCTCCACCACCCTCGCCCTTTCTGTCCGCTGCCCCTTGACCGGCCATTTCGGTCTTGCCTTTGTTTCCACCGATCCACCAGGCCAGGCGGTATCCTTCCAGACCAATGCCCTTGCCGGACAATGCCTGCAGATCGCCAGTCCCCAGGCTGAACTCAATCGCCGGACCCTGGCCCTCATGGCAAAGCATCTCACCCCGGAAGAAGCGCTCCAGGAAGTGCTGTCGCAAATCCCCGAACCCGCACAACGCCAGATCCTGGCTCTCGCCACCGATGGCCGGACAGCAGGCCACACCGGTGAGCGAGTTAAAGCCGCAGCACGGCACGGCTGGACCGGTCACCTCTGTGACGATAACCGGGCGGTAATCGCCCTGGGCCTTCCCAAAAGGGAAACCGCCGAACACGCCCTCCACTTGCTCAAGACAAACGATTTCAAGGCAGCCCTTCTCAGTGATCGCCTGATGGAAACCTTAGGCGCGCTCGAAGACAGTTTAAGCGGCCCCGGCCTGCCGCTGACCTGTGCCGGCCTGCAAATTGTCGGCGAAGACCCGTACCCGCTCCTTGATCTGCGCGTAGATATGCATGCGCGGCCGATCACCCGCCTGTCGGAAATCTATGAGGACTATATGGCCGAAGACATTCGCGAGGATGCTCTTTTGCCAACCCCTGAGCACCCCCACGGCATCCCCCCCACCGGATGGGGGGAAACCAAACGCTTCGCGATCCGCAAATTTCGCGAGGCCCGGCGACAGTGGAAGAAACGCCAGTTCAAGAAATAGATAGAACAAAACAAAAAGGGCCCCGAAATCCTCCAGGGCCCTTTTGCATTATTCATCTTTCAAAATCGATCAGCCAAATCCAATGTCACGGCGCGCGGTCACGGCCGTAATGGTAAAGCCGGCAATCGCGTCCAGGAGTGCCATCATGGTAATGATGAAAAACGTCGAATTGCCATAGTCCGGCAGAACGATGAAAAGCACCAGAGCAATAACAAACACGCCCATCGAAAGGCCATTGTTGACCATCGATGCGGAGTCAATTTTGGTGGCTTTCAAGATTTCGATAAAAAGCAGGAACAGACCCACCACGATAAAGATTGTGGAGCCTGTCAGGTTCCACTCGGCACCCGACATCAGATTGATGGTAATCACGACCTTGTCGAGCACACCTGCCATATCGCCGATGATGACCGCCATGGCCGCATAGACGATGATGAGCAGGAAGATCAGCGGAAACATAATGAATTTCATAACACCCTCTTCAATTAAATCAGGAGAGGCCCCCCGTAAATTGGTCCCCTCTTGGTTCCCCAAGCCCTTACTATAGATAATTCTGTCAAAGAGAAAAGCAACGAGAAGAGCTTGCCTGACAATTCTCGTGACAATTAACTCATTTTCTCAATAAAAACAGATAGTTAGAGGACTTAAACTCAGACTTCATCAACGCCAGAGGGCCGCCGCGCCCGGCGTCTCAGCCACATCACACCGAAGATATCAGACAGGCTGACCAAAGCCCGGTCCAGAAAGCCATATTTGGACCGCCCGTGCTCACGCGCCCTGTGGTTGACCGGGATAAAGTCCACTTCATAGCCTTCCCGCAACATCAGCGCCGACATATAGCGGTGCATATGATCAAAGTGGGGGATCTCCAGAAAGGCCTGGCGGGTGAGAACCTTTAACCCGCACCCGGCATCGGTCGTGCGATCTTTCAAAAGCTTGCGCCGAATGGCATTGCCGAATTTCGAGGTAAGTTTTTTGTTGAGCGAATCCTGCCGCCCCTGACGAAGTCCCCCAACCATGCCCAGATTGGCGGGTTGATCGTCGCGGCGGAAGGTCTTGAGGAGTGCCGGGATATCGGCGGGATCGTTTTGGCCGTCCCCATCAAGCACCACCACAAGATCGCCTCTAGCGTTCAAAACACCGGTCCGCACGGCCGTGGATTGCCCGCAATTTTCTTTGTGACACAAAACCCTGAGCTGCGGCGTGGCCAGCTTGGCTTCCATGAGCACCTCAACGGTCCGGTCACGGCTCAGGTCATCGACAAACAGCACTTCAAAGGCTTCCCCTTCAAGCGCTGTGACGATTTCATTCAGCAGGATCTCTACATTGTCCTGCTCGTCCATCACCGGCACCACAACAGAAACGTCAATGGTCATGGGGCGTATTTCGCCTCTCTTCGCAGTCATCTTACAAGAATGCCCCGGAAAAGCCCCGGAGCCTCAGGCCCCTTTTCTCACAGCTCCCGAACCGGGGCAAGGTTTAAGCGCTTTGATTCTTAACGCAAAATCTGAAAGGAGTTCGCACTTCCCGGCCTCGCCGGACAATGTTAGACAGAAGACCGACGCATTTGGGGCAAGGAAGAGAGCAAAATGGTCAGACCAACAGGACACGGCTACTGGGGCCAATCCCTGGCACGCGCCGTGCAATTTGCCGACCGCTCTCCCCGGGCCTTTCTGGTGTTGCTCAGCCTGCTTTTCTTCTTACCCGGCATCACCGCCCTGCCTCCCCTTGATCGCGACGAAAGTCGCTATGTCCAGGCCTCCAAGCAGATGCTGGAAACCGGCGACTTCGTCGAAATCAAATTTCAGGACCAGGGGCGCAACAAAAAGCCGGTCGGCGTTTACTGGCTGCAGGCGGCCAGCGCATCACTCTTTGGGGGCGCGCAAAAAGCAGATATCGCCGCCTACCGTCTCCCCTCCCTGATCAGCGCCGTGCTCGTCGTCCTCTTTACCCATGCCCTTGCGGCAAGGGCCTTAAGTGCACGCGGGGCGCTCACCGCCGGGGCCTTGATGAGTGCAACACTCCTTTTGGTCGGCGAAGCCAATATTGCCAAAACCGATGCGGCCTTGCTGGCCGCCGTCACAGCGGCCCAATTTGCCCTTTGGCGGGCCTGGCATCCGGGCGGGCCTGGCAATCACGGCGGCGCATTCTCTGCCAACGGCAACGCTTTCCTCTTCTGGATCGCACTGGGCATCGGCACCCTAATCAAGGGACCGGTGATTTTGATGGTGATCGGCCTCACCGTCCTAACCCTTATCCTTTGGGAACGACGCGCGACCTGGCTTTTGGCGCTGAAGCCGCTTGTCGGCTTCCTCCTCTTTCTTTTGATCGTCGTGCCTTGGGGGATTGCTGTCTGGAGCGCCACAGACGGCGCCTTTTTTGCCGAAGCGCTCGGCAAGGATTTCGGACCCAAGCTGGTATCGGGCCAAGAGTCCCACGGCGCGCCGCCCGGCTATTTCCTGATGCTTGTCTCGGCCACTCTTTGGCCTGCGGCTCTCTTGCTCTGGCCTTCCTTGACGACCGTCTGGTCTCACCGCACAGCGCCGCTTGTGCGATTTGTCGCGGCCTGGGCGCTTCCGAGCTGGCTGATCTTCGAGCTGGTCCCCACCAAGCTCCCCCACTACATCCTGCCGATCTATCCGGCTCTAATCCTCATCATCGCCTTCGCCTTGGAGCAATGGCAGCGCAAACACGAAAAACCGAACCAGATTGCCCTTTGGGTCTCGGCCGCGCTTTGGACCTTGGTCACGACAGCCCTTCTCGCGCTCATCATCAAAGCCCCCGGGGAGTATGGTGGCGCGATCAATGGCGGCCTCGCCGCCGGTGTGGCCTTGATTGCCCTTTGCGCCATGGCAACCCTATGGAGCCTCTGGAAAACGCGGTGGTCGGCGACAGTGATCGGCTGCACACTGACCGGACTGCTCCTCACCTGGACCTTGCTGGAAGGCGTTGCCCGGGAAATCCCGGATCTTTTTGTCAGTCCAAAAATTGCGGCTGCCATCGCCAAGGCACCCCCTGGCAGTCCCCTCACATCAGCCGGGTATACCGAGCCCAGTCTCGTCTTCTTAACCCGCACTGACATCCTTCTGGGCAATGGCAAAGCCGCCGCAACATTCTTGATGGAAAACCCCTCCGGCCTTGCCATTGTCGAGGCTCGCGAACAGGACAGCTTCCTGAGCGCCTTGGCCCAAAAAGGACAGACCGCGATCCCTGTGGAACGCATTCGCGGCACAAACTATTCCAAGGGACAAGAAGTCTCTTTAATTCTCTATCGTCTTAACGCCGTGCGGGACCGCTAGTTGCATGAAACAACCTCAAGAGCCTTTCTTGTTCAAATCCGCACGGGGCTGGCTCCGGGTCAGCGGACTTACCCTGTTAGTAGCCCTTCTTTGCACCCTCTCCATATTCTTCATCGATAAATTTGTCGCTCTTTGGGTACCGGGCCACATTTCCAATGAGTGGAAAGCTGTCTTCAACTTCATCACGGATCTCGGCAAGGCGGAGGGCTATGTCATCGCAGGGCTCCTGGCCTGGGGCATCGGTTTTGGCCTGGCCCGATTCTATAAAGACATGACCATCGCGCCGTTCTACCGCGCCCTCTCCCGCCTCGGCGCCTTTGTAATCGCAAGCCTGGCGCTTTCCGGCGCGCTCATTCACATCTTGAAAATTTCAATGGGACGGGCGCGGCCAAGCCTCCTCCTGCGCGATGATATTTTCGGGTTTGACCTTCTCGCCTTTGACCGAAAGCTGAACTCTTTTCCCTCTGGTCACAGCCAGACCATTTGGGCGGTCATGATCCCTTTGGCACTCGTTTTTCCCGCAGCGCGCAACTGGCTGATTGGCTTTGCCGTTGTCGTGGCCTCAAGCCG
>SBHG01000001.1 GCA_006226305.1 Alphaproteobacteria bacterium
GTCGTCATCTTCGCCGCCGCGGGTCCCGCGATAATAGTCCTCAATGATGCGCTTTTCATCATCGGTGAAGACGCGGTCCTTGATGAGGTCCGGCAAATGATCGCCCGCCATTTGCTGCTCAAGGGCAGCCGTGTCCTGTTTTTCAGTATTGGCTAGGGCGGGGGCAGTACTCAGCGCAACAAATGCCGCGCCGGCAAAAAGAACAGATGTCAGGTTCATTGGGGGCCTCACTTCAGTTTGTGTTCAGAGGCCATGGTAGCACAGCCCGGGCTTACTCGGCCAGCGTCTGGCGCTTATCTGTCTGACCTGAAATGGGACAGTTTGGCCATAGAAAAACCCCGGCCTCGTCACCGAGACCGGGGTTCGCCCTAGTATGGAGGTGGGCCGGAGCCCACCTCTATCCCCCAAAGGCCCTAGAAGTTGACCCCAATGGTCAGACCATAGGTCCGTGGATCCAACGTAAAGAGGTTGGTGAACAGACCCGTAGATGGGCTGGTTTTGTACGAACCGGTTACGTTGTCGTCGTCGGCAATGTTTTGAACGTAAGCACGTGCATACCATTTGCCATCAGGCGCTTCATAACCGAGTGAAGCGTTCCAAACGTCCCAAGATTCGATCTTGTCGGTTGGGCCGTTGAAGAGACGCGCGTACATGTCATCCTGCCAGTAGTAATCGACGCGGCCGGAGATTTTACCTTCGTTCGCCATATGGTGCGTATATTGGGCGCCAATTTTGAAGGAAAGTTCCGGAGACATCGGCAGCTGATTGCCGTCGATGATAGAGTCAACACCAAGAGCAAAGCTGACATCCGGGCCAAAGGCACCGCCATCAACTGCAGTTTTCAAATCCGGGCAAGCCGTGAACGGTTGACCTGGAATGAAGCCAGCTTGGATCGCTGCGACCGTTGCATCAAAGACTGCATCGGCCATGCCCTCGTTGATCAGCACGCAGTTACCACCAGAAGTCTGGAGGTTGACGTCCTTAAACAAGGCCACCTCGGTATTGGCGGAAGCCGGGTCGGCATCCAGAGCACCGGTCGGGTTGGCTGGGTCAAGGAAGGCGCCTTCTGCTTCAGAATTCAGGTAAGAAACGTTACCGTTCAACATGAAGTTGTCATTTGGTGCCCAAATCCACTCAGCCTCAAGACCCCAAAGGGTCGCATCTGTGTTTTCGTTCACAGAGTTGTTGAGGATGATGTTGGTAACCTGCATGCCTTCATAATCATAATGGAAGCCAGTCAGGTTGAGCTGCAATGTGCCGTCCAGAAGTGTGTTCTTCATACCGATTTCGATCGATTTGATGAACTCAGGCTCAAAGGTTACAGCCGGATTTTCACCTGCCAATACGGCCTGTGCGGCGGTAAACGGTGGGTTGAAGCCACCACCCTTGTAGCCACGAGAGAAGAAGCCGTAGATCAAGGTTTGGTCGGTCCAGCTTAGATCAGCATTCCAGTCCAAACCAATACGGCCTGTCATTTCACCCCATTTGTTTTCCTGGTGCAAATAGGCCGGGCAATCAGAAGATACGCCAGTCGGACATTCAGAAAGTGTCGCGAATAGCGGATTCCGGCTGCGGATTGACTTGTCATCTTCTGTGTAGCGCAAACCAACGGTGAATTTCAGATCCTCGTTGATGTCGTAGTAACCTTCACCAAAGACCGCCCAGGATTTCAGGTCATATTTGCCTGTATCTGTCCGGAAATATGGGGAAGACAGTTGCCAGATAGCAGCTGGATTATTTGTCAAAGCAGCCCCGATATTGGTTGCGGCACTAAAGGACGCAGCCAAGTGGTCAAGGGCGGTTTGCAGCACGTAGTATGAGCCGCTGCTTTCCTGACGCAAGTAGAAGCCACCAAGAATGTAATTGAACGGACCGTCAAAGTTTGAGTTGATCCGAATTTCTTGCGTGAAGCTATCGTTGTAAGCGTCTGACTGGTCGTAGGCCACTGCGTGGTCAAAGAAACCAAGGATGGAGCCACCGAACATACCCGTGTCGTTGCCACCCGGGTTCGGAGCCGAGATCGGATACAGGCCCTGAGAGTAGGTGTTCGTGAACGGGCCAGGTGTGCCAAGCGGATCACCGGTAACCGTAAAGTTCATCAGCTGTTCCAACATGATGGCTGCTTCAGTTGGAGTGGTTATGCCGTTGTCAACGCCAAAGGTTGAATCCAAATCGAAGCAGTCAAAAGGAAGGCCGAGACCACCAGGGCAGCCTGCGCCGTCGATGAAGGCATCATAAATGCCTGGGCCATCGCCAAACATGGTCAAGGGGCCGCCTACAACGTAGTCGTAGTCTTGGCGAGACCAGGTTTTGTCCTTCGCATAACCTGTCAGCAACGTCAGGGTGTGCTGATCAAAATCATGTTGGATTTGGAACCGCGCCAAAGTTTGGTTGGCACGATATTCTGGTTCGAAATCAAGATTGACCGTCCGCATATCCTTTGGTGTGGATACGCCAGCATTTGCGTCAACCAGCAGCGAGCCCGTGGAGAACGAGCTGATGGCACCGGAACCACTGTCCAGGAATGTGGCCAGCTCTGCCGACCCCAGAATCTGGAAGGCTGTTGCAGAACTGTAGGGCTGATCAAAACCGAGCGCTTCCGGCGTACAGCCGAGAGCAACTACGTTCGGATTTGTCATGTCCTTCGAGCAAAGCTGCTTCTGGGCACGTGAGCGGTTTGAATCTTCTTCATACTGCTCTGCCATCAGGTCAATCGTTGTGTCCTCTGATGGTGTATAGCGCACAGAGAAACGGCCTGACCACTGATCGCGACCATCAATTTTGTTGCCGGTGTAAAGGTTTTTGGTGAAACCATCACGCTCCATCTTGTCACCAGCCAGCCGGATGGCGAAGTTGTCGCCGAGCGGTGCATTGTACATCGCGGTAACTTGTTTTTGGTCAAAGTTACCGTAGGTGACCTGAAGGTTGCCAAGGGTTTCGTCCATCACCGGTTTGTTGGTGATGAAGTTCACGGCGCCACCGGTTGAGTTCCGGCCGTAGAGAGTGCCTTGTGGGCCACGCAGAATTTCCACGCGTTCTACGTCGTAGTAGTTAACTTCGAAGGTCCGACCACCAGGTGCGTCATTCACGTGAACGCCCACACCGGCGTCAGCCGAGGTCGCGATCACGTTTGTCCCGATCCCGCGGATCAGGAAGTTTGTGCCCGTGAAGTTGGATTTCGTGTAGTTGGTGTTCGGAGCGTTGAGCTGAAGATCAGAGAAACCTTCAATCTGTTGGTCCCGAAGAGCATCAGCATCGAAAGCCGTCACGGCGATCGGAACCGACTGAATCGAGGCTTCCCGGCGTTCCGAGGTCACGACGATTTCGTCGATCGCGGCCCACGATGGGATGCTCAGGCTGGTCGTAACAGCAGCAGCGGTTAATGCTGCAGTGCCGAAAAGACGGGCCTTAAACAAGGTCTTTTTCATTTTGATTTTCTCCCCTTTGCGGTGCAAAACCGCGCAGTTTGAAAAGGTTACTGCGGTGCACAATAATGGTTTGTGAGATTCATGTGCCTTTAAAAGGTATCATTAGTGCAGGTCGCAGCACATGGAGACCTTTAAAATTCTAGGTTTTTTTGAACAGTGTGTTGCTGCAGGGCCACGGACCTTGTCATAAGCAGCTTTCGGGCAAGTCCTCCCGCGCAACTAAATTGCGCAAAACTGACCAAATATCCCTCCTTCGGCTGAGATCGCGGCGGAAGAGACTCTCTGTTGCAATTATGATTCGATGAGGAGTTGCTGAAAGAGGCGGGGATCGACATTGCCGCCGCTGAGCACCAGAACCAAGGTGCGGGAAGGGGCCTCAATTTTGCTGGCCAAGAGAGCGGCCAGCGGAACCGATCCCCCTGGTTCTACAACCAATTTCAGCTCAGAAAAGGCGGTCTGCATGGCGCGGGTCACCTCGCGGTCGCTGACCGTCACCGCCCGCGCGCCCAGCGCATGGTTGAGGGCAAGGGTCAATTTGCCCGGTATAGGGGTGAGGAGTGCGTCACAAAGGCTCTTTTGGGTGACGTCGACCCTTTCTGGCTTGCCGGAGACGAGGGATTTTCCAAAATCATCGTAGTTTTCCGGCTCGACAAGGGTGAGACCTGCTTGCGGGAATGTCGCGCGCAGGGCAAGGCCGGAACCGGACGATAGGCCGCCGCCGCCACAAGGCAGGATGACCTCATCGGGTGTTTCGCCGGCCCGGGCAAGGTCCTCGGCGATCTCCAGTCCGATGGTGCCTTGTCCGGCGATGATGTCTTTGTCGTCATAAGAGGGGATGATGGCGCTGCCCGTTCGGTCGGCAATGTCGTACCCGATCTTTTCACGATCCTCTGTGTACCGATCAAAGAAAACAATGTCGGCTCCATA
>SBHG01000128.1 GCA_006226305.1 Alphaproteobacteria bacterium
GACTTTGTTCTCAAAATCCATGGGGTTCCTCCTCCCGTTTTTTTTAAAGCCTAGCCCGCTCGCTTCAGAAAGGCGACATAGAATCCATCACATCCAGTGGTATTGGGGCTGAGTTGATAGCCGCGGGAAGATTTACGCACGGCTGCGTTACTATCGATCTCTCGCGGCTTGAAATTATTGTGCGCTTCCAAGAATTGAGCAATCTGAGCCTCATTCTCGCAATTGAGAATAGAGCAAGTGACATAGGCGAGTGAGCCTCCAGGGCGCACCAGCTTAGCGGCGCGATCGAGAAGTTCGCTCTGGGTTTTCAGATATCGGTCCAAGGCCTCAGGGGTCAGGCGCCATTTGGCATCCGGATGGCGGCGCCATGTGCCCGTACCGCTGCAGGGCGCATCCACCAACACGAGATCTGCCTTCCCGCTCAGGTCACCCAGCACAGGGTCCGGAGTGTCGTCGCTGGTCGTAAAGGCTGAAATGAGCCGCAAGTCCACATTGGTTGCGCCTGCGCGTTTCAGGCGCGGCTTGATATTGGCGAGCCGCTCCGGGCTGATGTCACAAGCAATGAGGCTTCCCTTGTTTTTCATGGCGGCCGCCAGTCCAAGGGTCTTGCCGCCGCCGCCCGCGCACAGATCGACCACCGTGTCTCCCGGTTTGACCGTCAACCGGTCGACGATCCAGATGGAGCCAAGGTCCTGAAGCTCTACCTCGCCCTTCTTGAAAGTCTCACTGCTCGTGATTTGGCGCGGCGCAATTTCAGCGGTTGCCTCAATGCGCAGCGCATGAGCGGAAAGCTCAAGAGGTTGGGTCTCAATGCCCTCTCTTGCCAGATGGACCCGCGCCGGCTTGCGGGCTGACTTCAAGGTATTGACCCGAAGGTCAATGGGCGCACGGGAGAGCATGGCTTCCAGCTCCACATCGGTCTCTTCGCCGAAGGTCGCCTCAATCTCGTTCATCCAGTCCTCAGGCACGGAAAACATGGCGAAGCCAGGCAACTGTGTTGGTCGGTTTTGAAGCTGCTCTTCTTCCAAATCCGTCACCGGGAGAGGCGCATGAGCGGTGCCATCAAACCAACTGCGCCAGTCTGCGGGGCCCTGCTCGGCAAGATGGGCCAGCATGAGCGCGCGTGGCTCCCAGGACCCCATCAGAAAAGCATACCGGCCTTTGTGGCGGGAAATCTCAAACACCAGATCACCAATGGCGGCGCGGTCTTTTGACCCCGCATAGCGGTTCTTGCGAGCCCAGTTTCGTAAGAGCTGCTCGGCCGGACGGTCACCCTCGGCAAGCTCGATCAATAAATCGATTGCGGTCTGAACCCTTGGACCTGGGCGCATAACAGATCAGGTCAGTTTTTTGTAATTGGGCGACTCGCGCGTGATCGAAACATCATGCACATGGCTTTCCGCAAGACCCGCATTGGAAATCTCGACAAATTCAGCCCGCTCATGGAGATCCTTGATGGTCGCGGACCCGGTATAGCCCATGGCCGCGCGCAGACCGCCGACAAGCTGGTGCAACACATTGGCGGCCGGTCCTTTGTAGGGCACCTGTCCCTCGACCCCTTCGGGCACCAGTTTCAGGGCATCGGTTACTTCCTTCTGGAAGTAGCGGTCCGCTGAGCCGCGCGCCATGGCGCCGACAGAGCCCATGCCGCGATAGGCCTTATAGGAGCGGCCCTGATAGAGGAAGACTTCACCGGGAGACTCATCTGTCCCGGCCAGAAGCGAGCCCACCATGACCGCGCTCGCCCCCGCCGCGATTGCCTTAGCCAGATCGCCGGAATATTTAACGCCGCCATCGGCGATGACCGAGACACCGGCCTTGTTCGCCACTTCCACACAGTCCATGATTGCTGAAAGCTGGGGCACACCTACGCCGGCCACCATGCGGGTCGTACAGATGGAACCGGGCCCAATGCCCACCTTGATGCAGTCGGCGCCAGCGCCAATCAGGGCTTTCGTGGCTTCTGCTGTGGCGACATTGCCTGCCAAAACCTGAACTGAATTTGACGCCCGCTTGATCCGGGAGACAGCATCGATCACATGAGAGGAATGGCCGTGCGCCGTGTCGACCACAACCGCATCGACCCCCGCATCGACCAGCGCCATGGAGCGCTCATAGCCTGCATCGCCAACTGTGGAGGCGGCTGCCACCCGCAAGCGCCCTTGCGGGTCTTTTGCGGCAGAGGGGTGAAGCTCCGCCTTTTCCATGTCTTTGACAGTGATCAGGCCCACGCATTTAAAATCGTCATCGACCACCAGCAGACGCTCAATCTTGTGAGCATGCAGCAGGCGTTTGGCCTCCTCCATCTCCACGTCTTCCTTGACCGTGATGAGCGGATCGGTGGTCATGAGCTCGCGCACCGGCTGGTTCATGTTGGTGGCAAAACGCACATCCCGGTTTGTGAGGATGCCGACCAGAGTACCGTCCTTTTGGGTGACCGGGATCCCGGAAATATGGTGCTCGCCTTTCAGCTGCATGACATCTGCCAAGGTTGCATCCGGACCGATGGTCACCGGCTCATAAACAACGCCGGATTCGAATTTTTTGACCTTGCGGACCTGATCGACCTGAACGTCGATGTCCATATTGCGGTGGAGGACGCCCATGCCGCCGGCCTGAGCCATAGCGATGGCGAGGGGGAACTCCGTCACCGTGTCCATGGCGGCTGAAAGCAGCGGAATATTCAATCGAATCGACTTGGTCAGCTGGGTGGACGTATCCGCGCCAGCAGGCAAAACATCGGATGCTTTGGGAAGTAAAAGAACGTCGTCGAAGGTCAGTGCCTTACGGATCGTCATGGGGCCAATCTCCTTACTGAGTTGGCGCGTTCACGTACACCCAATCCGGGCCCTTGTAAAGCGGCAAGGGCTCGCGAAGTTGTGACTGGCGGAAAAAACGCAGGATTGTTAGACTTTTGGACAAATAAACGCCACTTCCGGACAGTAAAATGACCCCACTAAGATTTCTGAGCGCCTTTGTGATTCTTTTGGGCCTAGTAGCCACCCCCGCTCTCGCGGCAAAACCGGAGATCTATACGGGCACCTTTTCAAATATAGCCGTGACCGGATATGACACGGTTGCCTATTTCACGGATGGCGAAGCGACCAAGGGCTCTAAGGAATTTCAAACGACCTATAAAGGTGCCGATTGGCGGTTTTCCTCGCAGGAGCATCTGGACATGTTTCTGGCGAACCCTGAGGCTTATGCCCCCCAATATGGCGGCTATTGCGCCTGGGCCATGGCCAATGGAGACCTCGCCAAGGGCGATGGCCGATACTGGACGATCCACGAGGGCAAGCTTTACCTGAACTACAACCAGAAAATTCAGGACCAATGGCTTGAGGACATTGAAGGTTTTATCGTGAAAGCCGATGCCAATTGGCCAGCGGTTTTGGGTTAAATCTATCCCTTAAAGCCTGTCGCCAGCACATACATTTCTGAGGAATCAGAACGCGAGGCTTTGGGTTTGGCGTGGCGCACCGTCGCAAATCGCTGTTTCATCGCGTTTAGAAGTTCGTGCTCGGTGCCGCCTTGCAGCACCTTGGCGCAGAAGGTACCGCCGGGCTCTAATACTTCGTAGGCAAAATCAAGCGCCGCTTCACAAAGCGCCATGATCCTTAAATGATCTGTCTGTTTGTGGCCGGTTGACGGCGCTGCCATATCCGACAAAACCACATCAACTTTGCCGCCCAGCAAAGTTTCAATTTTGTTTTCGGCATCTTCTTCCATAAAATCAAGCTGCAAGAGCTCAGCGCCCGGGATCGGCTCAACTTCCTGGAGATCAACGCCCACCACTCGGCCGCTTTCACCGACCCGTGCCACGGCCACCTGGCACCAGCCACCGGGAGCGCAGCCGAGGTCGAGCACCTTGGCGCCGCGTTTGATGAACTTAAACCTGTCATCCAGTTCAGAAAGTTTAAAAGCGGCGCGTGAGCGATAGCCTTGCTCCTGAGCCATGATGACGTAGGGATCATTGAGCTGACGCTGCAGCCATTTGGTTGATGACAGACGCCGACCCTTGGCGGTCTTTACGCGCACATGCATTTGACGGGTGCCGCGCCCGCCGGTGGATTTTTTCTTGGTCATTGGGCGGCCTCAGCGTCTGGCTTGGTGTTCCTGTTCTTTCGGTTTTTTCGCCCGCCCCGGCGGCGACGCTTGCGCTGCCCTTTGTGGTCTTCTTCCATGTCGGCTTTTTCCATGAGCGCCAGAAGAATGCCCTCGCGCAGCCCCCTATCGGCCACACGCATGCGCCCCGATGGCCAGGTATCCTGGATCGCGGTTAGGATCGCGCACCCCGGCAACAAGAGATCGGCGCGATCAAATCCAATACAGGAATTTTCCGCCCGCCCCTCGATCCCGATACGGCTCAGGCCGTCCACCAGGTCGCGCATGTCCTGACTGTCAATCCACACTCCGTCAACCCGGCTGCGGTCGTAGCGCCGAAGCCCCAGCTGCACCGCGGCGAGGGTGGTCACAGTGCCCGAATTGCCGATGAGATGGGCGCGTCCTTCCTCAAAGTCATTCTTATGTGGATCCGCCTCAACAAAACTCAAGATGCTCTCGCGAACTTCTTCGACCATGTCAGTGTAGACATCGAATTCATCGCGGCCATTGTAGTTTGCCTTTTGCGCATAGGCTTCGGCGAGGGTTACCACCCCATAAGGCACGCTGGTCCAGGCAATAATATCCGGATCGGTTTTGCCCTCTCGAATGGGGGTGAGGTCAAGCCATATGAGCTCTGTGCTGCCCCCGCCGATGTCAAACACCAGCGCCTTATCGCAATCGCGGTCGAGCAGAGGCGCGCATCCGGCGGCGGCAAAGCACGCCTCCTGGGCGGTAGAGATAATTTCAAAGGTCAGGCCGGTTTCTTTTTCGGCCCGGGCAATAAATTGCAGCCCGTTTTTGGCGGTGCGACAGGCTTCCGTTGCAATGCAATGGGCCCGCGATACCCGGCGGCGCTGCATTTTCTGGGCACAGACCTTGAGCGCCTCTATTGCCCGGTCCATAGCCTCGTCGGAAAGCGCCCCCTGGCTGGACAGCCCTTCTCCCAGACGGACAGTCCTCGAAAAAGCATCGATCACCTTGAAGCCGTCTTCAACCGGTCGGGCGACCAAGAGCCGACAGTTGTTCGTGCCCAGATCCAGGGCGGCATAGATATGGCGCCAACGGCCCGGACGCTGATTGGGATTTCGCTGATTTTGTTTTTGTTGGTTATCTGTCGCCCCGGCCCGCTTTTTGGCCCGTCGCCGACCCGGAGATCGTTTAGCTCTCTTGTCGGCATCCCCGTGACGGGAGTCTTCGGCGCCCGTCTGAGGAGCGTCGGCAGTCGCCACTTTGTTTTCAAGGGCATTATAGGTGGCCGCCTGATCCTTGGAACGCGGTCCCTTGGATCGACGCTGGCGCTTTCTGCGGCGCTTGCGCGGCCCGGGAGAGCCGCTTGCCGCTTCGCCAGACGGTTTTCCCGCGCTGGCAGAGTCCATTTCTGACACTTTTAATCTCCGTGGGGCCCTTTTTTCCCCGTGCTGCGATATGCTGTCGCGCACAAGGGGTATGGGTTGAGGGCCCAAAACATCTAGTTGTCTCTAATGTAGCACGATCGCGAGGCGGAACAAGCAGATTGCCGGTCAACGCTCAAATTTCGTCGACAGAATTATCGACGTGGTTGTCCGTTCGATGCCCTGAATTTTTCCAATCTCATCAATAACTTGGTCCATTTCGGCCGTATTCTGAGTGGTCACAATGGCAATCATGTCGTAGCTGCCTGAAATGGAATAGAGCGAGGTGACCTCGGGCATTTTTTCAAGGTCCTTGGCGATGCGTGGGGTTAGCTTGGGCGCAACCGTCAACATGACGTGGGCCTTGACCCGCTGGCTTTCGAAATCTTCGGTCAGGCGAACCGTGAACCCGCCAATGACCCGCTTTTGCTCGAGGCGGGCAATCCGGCTTTGCACGGTTGACCGGGAAATGCCGAGCTTACGCGCCAAGGAGGACGTGGGTTCGCGACCATTGGCCCTTAGGAGGGCAATGAGTTCTCGGTCCTTTGGGTCTAAAATCTCAGCCATATCGTCATTTTGTCTAATTTACTCGTCATTTTGTCATTATTTCTTCGTTGATTTGCAATATTGATACCTTCAAATCGACGAAAAATCCAGGCAAATTCGATTCTTCACATGATTTGATGGAGAATATGCAATGCGGGATATCATTCTTCTGGGCGCCGGCAAGATCGGCGAAATGATTGTCGAGATGCTGGCGACTTGCGGGGACTACAAGGTCACCGTGGGTGATTTTTCGCAGGAAAACCTCGACCGGATGCCCAAACACGCCAATGTAACAACTCAGGTTGTTGACGTGTCGAACGAGGACGCGCTTCGTGAAACGCTACGCGGCAAATACGCTGTCCTTTGCGCCCTGCCCTACAATATCACCCCTTATATCGCCAAGGCCGCCAAGGCCGAGAAGGTCAACTATTTTGACCTGACAGAAGATGTGGCCTGTACCCGCCTTGTGAAGGATCTGGCTAAAGACGCCGAGACCGCCTTCATGCCGCAGTGCGGACTGGCGCCGGGCTTTATTTCCATCATTGCCCATGATATCGCGCAAACCTTCGACAAGGTTCAAAACCTTCACTTGCGCGTTGGAGCCCTGCCGCAATATCCAACCAATTCGATTTCTTATAATCTGACATGGTCGACAGACGGGGTGATCAACGAGTATTGCGAGCCCTGCGAAGCGATCGTGGACGGCCGTCTTATCGAAACCGAAGCGCTTTCGGGGATGGAAACCTTCTCCCTGGATGGCATCAAATACGAAGCCTTTAACACCTCTGGCGGACTTGGCACTTTGTGCGAAACCTATGCAGGGCGTGTTGAAAACCTGAACTACCGTACTATTCGCTATCCGGGACACCGGGATGTGATGAAGACCCTCATCGAAGACTTGCGTCTTGGCGAGCGTCGGGATGTCTTTAAAGATGTCCTTGAAAACTCGATCCCCGCGACCATGCAAGATGTTGTCATTACCTTTGTCAGCGTCAGCGGCTGGAAAGGTGGACGGCTGATGCAAGAAAACTACGCCAATAAGATCTATGCCCGCGAAATCGGCGGTAAGGTTTGGAGCGCGATTCAAATTACCACAGCGGCCGGCATTTGCGCCGTTCTGGATTTGATGGCAGAAGGCAAGCTTCCTCAAAAAGGCTTTGTCCGTCAGGAAGACGTCAAGCTTGCTGACTTCCTTGCCAATCGCTTCGGCAAGGCTTACGCCCAGAACCAACCGGAAAGCCGCGCTGCCTAACGCATCGCCCTTCCTCTTTTTCATGAACAGCCAGGAGCCGAGACCGAATGACTTTTGATGACATCCTGAAAAAACTCGATCTTTCCGCAAATGATCTGCCACAGGGCGATTATTCCGTGACCTCTCCAATTGACGGAGGCGAACTCTTTCGCGTGGCAATGGACAACAAAGCGAGTGTCGAGGCAAAGATCGCCAAAAGCGCGGAGGCCTTTAAGGCGTGGCGCATGGTGCCTGCTCCACGGCGCGGTGAACTCGTTCGGTTGCTGGGGGAAGAACTGAGAACCTATAAAGAGGCCCTTGGCGCTCTAGTGTCGATGGAATGCGGCAAGATTTATCAAGAGGGCCTTGGCGAAGTTCAGGAAATGATCGACATCTGTGATTATGCGGTGGGTCTGTCGCGCCAGCTTTTCGGGTTGACCATCGCCTCTGAACGGCCGGGCCACCGCATGGCTGAAACCTGGCATCCGATTGGCCCGGTTGGAATTATCTCCGCGTTCAATTTCCCCGTTGCCGTTTGGTCTTGGAATGCTGCGCTCGCACTCGTGTGCGGTGACAGTGTGCTCTGGAAGCCTTCTGAGAAAACGCCGCTGACAGCGCTTGTCTGCCAGAAAATCCTGGAGCGAGCCATGGCCAAGTTCGGCGATGCTCCTGAAGGGCTTTCCTGCGTTATCCTGGGTGAGCGTGAGATTGGCGAACAATTGGTTGACGACACGCGAGTACCGGTAATTTCGGCCACAGGTTCGACACGTATGGGCCGTCAGGTTGGCCCACGCGTTGCGGAACGTTTTGGCAAGACCATCCTCGAACTGGGCGGCAATAATGCCATGATCGTAGCACCGTCGGCGGATCTTGAAATGGCCTTGCGGGCCATCGTCTTCTCAGCGGTGGGAACAGCCGGTCAGCGCTGCACGTCGCTGCGCCGCATCCTGGTGCATGAATCGGTCAAGGATGCCCTTCTGCCGAAGCTGAAAGCGGCCTATGCGAGCATTCCGGTTGGTAACCCGCTGGATGAAAAGCACCTTGTCGGGCCCTTGATCGACGAAGACAGCTTTAACAATATGCAATCAGCGCTTGCACAAGCCAAAACCGAAGGTGGCACTGTGCATGGCGGAGAGCGTCTGAATGTCAATGACGGTGGCTTTTATGTGCGCCCAGCCATCGTCGAGATGCCCGCGCAAAGCGATGTGGTTTGCCATGAGACTTTTGCGCCCATTCTGTACGTCCTCACCTACAAGGATCTGGGAGAGGCTATTGCCCTGCAAAACGGCGTACCACAGGGGCTCTCGTCCTGTATCTTCACTACCGACCTGCGGGAAGCGGAAACCTTTCTTTCCTCTGGCGGCAGCGACTGCGGCATTGCCAATGTGAACATCGGGCCCTCCGGCGCTGAAATCGGGGGTGCTTTTGGGGGTGAAAAAGAAACCGGGGGCGGCCGGGAATCAGGTTCCGATGCCTGGAAAGGCTATATGCGGCGCCAAACCAATACGGTCAATTACTCCTCAGCCCTGCCGCTCGCCCAGGGGATTAAGTTCGATATCTAGGCGAAACGCGCACTATTGTTGCCGGGAGGCGCCCCCTCCCGGACACAACCTTGCAAGTCCGGCTCAACTGGACTGATCAGTTGACATTTATGTAACAAAAAGTGAGTGTTTGGCTTCACTCAGGGTCACATAAATCATCGAGGCGGCGGGGTCTAAAAAGCCAAGATATGTTTGTATTTATTCTTAAACGGGTGCTGATGGCGATCCCGATTATGTTCGTCATCATCGCACTGGCCTTTTTCCTGATGCGTGCAGCGCCGGGCGGACCCTTCACCAGCGAGCGCAAGCTTCCCCCAGAGGTCGAAGCCAATATTCGCGCCGCTTACGACCTCGATAAATCTCTACCCGAGCAATTCATCATCTATGTGAGCAAGGTGGTGCGCGGGGACTTCGGGCCTTCCTTTAAATATAAGGATTTTACGGTCAACGAACTTATCGCGCGCGGTGCCCCGGTGAGCCTGAAACTGGGTCTATGGGCCATGACGCTTGCCCTATGCATCGGCATTCCCTTAGGGACATTAGCGGCCCTCAGACAAAACCAACCAACGGACTATTCGGTGATGGCGGTGGCCATGGTGGGGATTACCGTGCCGCCCTTTGTGGTCGCCCCGCTTTTAACGCTTTTCTTCGGGGTCTATTGGAAGCTTTTGCCCGTGGCCGGTTGGAACGATGGGGCCCTGCCAAACATGATCCTACCTGTGACCGCCCTGTCGCTACCCTATATTGCCTATATTTCACGCCTCACCCGGGGCGGCATGATTGAGGTTTTACGATCCAATTATGTGCGTACCGCACGCGCTAAAGGCCTTCCCGAAAGCGTTGTGGTGCGGCGCCACGCCATGCGGGCTGGCCTCATGCCACTGGTCTCTTATCTGGCGCCCGCCCTTGCCGGTATTGTCACCGGATCCGTGGTGATTGAGCAGATCTTTAATCTGCCCGGAATTGGACGATATTTCGTCATTGGCGCCTTGCAACGCGACTATACCTTGGTGATGGGTGTGATCATTCTCTACTCGGCGTTGATCATCACGCTTAATCTTATTTCGGATGTCATCTACTCCGTCCTCGATCCGAAAGTGAAGCTCAACTGATGGCTATTCCGATAACTCCTCACGAAAAGCGTAAGCTGGGCGACGAACTTTCTGAAGTTAAAGGCCGCAGCCTGTGGACCGATGCGCGGCGACGCCTCTTTGCCAACCGGGCGGCCGTCACCTCGATGGTTATCCTCGGCCTTATCATTCTCATGGCTGTCCTGGCAGACTTCCTGAGTCCCTATTCCTATGAAGAAATTGATTGGGACCTGATGACCGCGCCGCCCACCTGGCAAGGGTTTCATATTTTTGGAACAGACGGAGTTGGCCGCGATCTGTTTATTCGCACCCTTTATGGCGCCCGGGTTTCAATGGCTGTCGGCGTCATCGCCACCACGGTCGCGCTCACCATCGGCGTTCTTTATGGCGCAACGGCGGGTTTTGTCGGTGGGCGGGTCGATAACGCCATGATGCGCTTTGTCGATATTCTCTACACCATGCCTTTCATGTTCTTCGTCATCGTGCTGATGGCAATGTTCGGACGGAATATCTTCCTGATGTTCTTTGCCATTGGCGCCGTGGAATGGCTGACCATGGCGCGCATTGTCCGCGGGCAAACGCTGACCATTCGCAAGCGGGAGTTTATTGAAGCGGCAGAGGCAGCCGGGGTTTCGCGTCCACGCATGATCTTGCGTCATGTGGTGCCGAATGTGGTCGGCCCTATCCTTGTCTATGTGACTTTGACTATTCCAGCAGTGATCCTGGCTGAGAGCTTTCTGAGCTTCCTTGGCCTTGGGGTGCAAGAGCCCCTCACCTCCTGGGGCTCCCTGATCGCGGAAGGCGCCAATGAGCTTGAAACCGCTCCGTGGATGCTCATCTTTCCGGCGGCCTTTATGGCGGTCACGCTTTTTTGCTTCAACTTCATCGGTGACGGGCTGCGTGACGCGCTCGACCCGAAAGACCGGTAGGAGCAAAGCACATGACGTCTATCCTATCGATCAGAGATTTGTCCGTCCGCTTTTCAACGCCTGAAGGCGAGGTTAAAGCCGTTAGTGATGTTTCTCTAGATATCAACAAGGGCGAATGCCTCGGCATTGTCGGCGAAAGCGGCTCAGGCAAGAGCCAGCTATTTATCTCCATTATGGGACTGCTGGCAGACAATGGCCAGGTAGATGGCACAGCGAAGTTTCAAGGTGATGACCTGTTAAAACTCCCGCGCCGCAAGCTTAATAAAATTCGCGGTGATCGCATGTCGATGATCTTCCAGGATCCAATGACCTGTCTGACGCCGCACCTGACCATCGCCAAGCAGCTGACGGAGGTCCTTAAGTTTCACAAAGGCGCCAGCGAGGCCAATGCGCGCAAACGCGCTCTGGAACTTCTCGACATGGTGCGTATTCCCGAAGCGGCCAATCGGATCGATATGTATCCGCATGAATTTTCCGGTGGGATGCGCCAACGGGTGATGATCGCCATGGGTCTGCTGTGTGAGCCGGAGTTGCTCATTGCTGATGAGCCCTCTACGGCTCTTGATGTTACAGTGCAAGCGCAGATCATCGACCTCCTCAATGAACTCAAAAGAGAAACAGGCACCGCCATTATCATGATCACCCATGACCTGGGTGTTGTGGCCGGTATTTGTGACCGGGTGAATGTGATGTATGCGGGGCAGTTTGTGGAGACCGGCACTGTTCAGGAAATTTTTTACGATCCGCAGCACCCCTATACGCGCGGACTGCTTGGATCGATGCCGCGCCTGGACCAGATTCGTGATGAGCATTTAACGGCAATCCCGGGCCAGCCGCCTAATCTGCAAAACCTGCCAGCGGGCTGTAATTTTCAGGAGCGCTGCACTTTTGCCTTCGATCCATGTTGGCAAACCGACCCTCCGCTAGAAGAATTTTCACCCGGCCGCTGCAAGGCCTGTTTCTATCAGGGATTTGACAATAGCCAGAAAGGAGCCGCGTCATGAGCGACACACTTCTGTCTGTCAAAGACCTGAAGGTCTATTTCGACATCCCCTCTGGCGACTTGTTGGGCCGCCATCCACTCAAGCTTAAGGCGGTAGATGGTGTCTCCTTCGACATCGAGGCCGGAGAGACCCTTGGGGTCGTCGGCGAGAGCGGCTGCGGCAAATCTACGCTGGGACGCGCCATCCTGCAGCTCATTCCACCGACAGACGGTAATGTGGTTTTCCTGGGGCAAGAGCTGACCAAGCTTAACAAACGTAAGTTGCGGGCGGTGCGGCAAGACTTCCAGATTGTCTTTCAGGACCCGCTCGCGAGCCTCAATCCGCGCATGACCATTGGGGATATCATCGCCGAACCTTTGCAAAGCTTTTTCCCAAACATGTCCAAGCGCGAACGCAAGGCCAAGGTTCAGGACATGATGGATAAAGTGGGCCTGTTGCCGCAAATGATCAATCGCTATCCCCATGAATTCAGTGGGGGTCAATGCCAACGCATCGGCATTGCCCGAGCGATGATTTTGCAACCGAAACTTATTATCTGCGATGAGCCTGTAAGCGCGCTGGATGTCTCCATTCAGGCGCAGATCATCAACCTTCTGAAAGATCTCCAAAAGGAGTTTGGCCTCTCCCTGATCTTTATCAGCCATGATCTCTCCGTCGTGCGCCACATCTCACACCGCGTGCTCGTTCTCTATCTTGGTAATGTCATGGAGATCGCTGACCGCACCGCCCTCTATGAACAACCGCGCCACCCCTACACCCAAGCGCTGATCAGCGCGGCGCCGATCCCGGATCCATCCCTTGAGCGATCAAAGTCGCGTCTCATGATCGAAGGGGACCTGCCCTCGCCCATTGACCCGCCATCGGGCTGCGTGTTTCGTACCCGCTGCCCCAAGGCACAGGAGAAATGCGCGCGCGATATTCCGAAACTCACTGATGATGCCGCCCACGGCGGACATTTTGTAGCTTGTCATTTTCCAGACTGAGGGAGTTGTTACCCATGCAAAGCCAATTTTCACGCGGCATTTTCGCCGCAGCTTTGATGAGCCTGGCACTCGCCGCCTGCGGTCAGGAGAGCGGCAGTGAGGGTGGTAGCTCAGAAGAAGCCTATGTCCCAACGAAGCTGGCCCATAGTCCGACGGTTCTTCACAAGGGAAACACCTCGGAGCCCGACACCCTCGACCCCAACAAGGCCACGGGGACCTGGGAAAGCTCAATCCTGCGCGATATGATCTTTGGTCTTTATACGGAAGATGAGCTTGGAAACGCCGTACCGGGCGCTGCGGCCAGCTATACGACCAGCGACGACGGCCTGATCTATACCTTCAAGCTGCGCGACGACATGGTTTGGTCGGACGGCGTTCCTGTCACCGCCCATGATTTCGTTTACAGTCTGAGGCGCATCATGGATCCGGCAACCGCGTCGCAATATGCCTCTTTGCTTTACATCATAAAAGGCGCCTATGAGGTCAATACGGCGCAGGCAACAGGCGAGGCGATTGCCGCGCGCGCCATCGATGACAAGACCCTGGAAATTACACTGACCAATCCGGCGCCCTATTTCATTGAAATGACGACACACCAGACCATGTATCCGATCCCGGCGCATGTGGTGGAAAAGCACGGCAAAGACTGGATTCGACCCGACAATGTCCAGGTGAACGGGCCTTACAAGCTGGTCGAATATGTGCCGCAAAGCTATATCAGGCTTGTCAAAAATGATCTCTATTTCGATGCGGACACGCTGAAAATCGAAGAGGTCTACTATTACCCAACGGTGGACCGGACAGCAGCTCTTAAGCAATTTCGCGCCGGTGAACTTGATATGAACTCCCGGCTGCCGCTTCAGCAAATCGACTGGCTGTTCAAATACATGAAGGATGAAACCATCATCTATCCTTACATGGGATTGACCTATGTGATTTTTAACGCGGAGGCTTCCCCCTTTGACGATGTCCGCGTGCGCAATGCCTTGTCCATGGCGATTGAGCGCGAGGTCATCACAAGCAAAATCATGGTCGGTGGTTTTCAGCCCGCCTATTCCCTTGTCCCTCCCGGGATCAACAATTTTAAATTCGGCGCCGAGTTGCCTTATAAGGACATGCCGCGGGATGAGCGGATCGCCAAGGCCAAGGCACTCTTGGCGGAAGCGGGTTATGATGAAAGCAACCCTCTGAATTTCACCTATAAATTCCGGGAAGGCGTCGATGGGCGCCGCACAGCCGTGGCCATCCGCGCTATGTGGCAGGATATCGGTGTACATGCGGATTTGCTGCACGAAGAGACTAAAACGCTCTACGACAACCTGAGAACCGGCAACTTCACGGTCGGAGATGCCGGCTGGATCGCGGATTACAACGACGGGCAGAACTTCCTCTATCTGCTGCAGACGTCAAGCGGACCGATGAACTATGGCCGTTATTCCAATGCTGAATTCGATGGGTTGATGGATCAGGCCAATAAGGAGCTCGATATCAACAAACGCGCGGATATTCTCTACGAGGCCGAAAAGATCATCATGCGCGACCAGCCGCTGGCACCGGTCTATTACGAAACCTCGCGGAATCTGGTGCATAAATATGTGAAGGGCTGGTCACCCAATGTGACGGACAAGCACCCTACCCGCTTTGTTTGGATTGAAGAAAACTCGGCTGCCTCTGAAGAGTAGCCCGCGAGCGTTTTCAAATATTAAAAAAGCCCCTCAGACTTTCTGAGGGGCTTTTCATTTATTGAGTGGCGCCTGATGCTCTAGACCGGCGCAATATCACCGAGTGCCTCGATCAGCGGCCCCAGATGATCCTCGTAGCGGCGCCAACGCTCGGCCGAGCGCTTGTACATGGGCTGGCGCACCTGCCAGTTACTCGGGGTGAGAACCGCACGCTTGGACTTGTGGAACTGCATACAGGCGTCTTCCCACTCGAGCCCACAGAAGTCGATCAGCTTGCGGGTTTCCTCTTCCTGGTTGTTTACCAGCTCTTCATAGTCAGAGAAATAGAGGCGGTCGCCCAAGACTTCATGCCAATGGTTCATCATGCGCACATATTGCCGATAGTAGAGGCCCATGTGGGTCAGGTTCCGGTTATAGGAGTGCGCATCGTTGAAGTTGTGGAAATAGCACGACAGACTGGTGTCGATGGCGTTCCGTTTGGCGTGAATGAACTTGGCGTTCTTGAACATGACCGCCATGAGCCCCAATGACAGGAAGTTGTGGGGCATCTTATCGGTGACATATTCGTGGGTCGAGGAATGGCGCTCCAAAGACCGCAGATAACGACGCCCGAGGATCGTGGCCCCCTCTTTCGTCAGATTAGGCACATTTTTCGGCCACATCATGTTGCCAGGCGCCATGCCCATGGACTGCATTTGCAGGCGTTTGACGTGCTCCAATTCGCCTGCACCGAACACCTTCGAGTGCGAGGAGATGATCTGCTCGCGAAGGGTGGTCCCGGAGCGCGGCATGCCGACAATGAAGATCGGACGGTGAGAATCCGTCCCGAAGTCCTTACGTTCCTCGAAGAATTTCTTATCGAAGGTCTCAATCAGAATGTCGACTTCTTTGACAAAATCCTCCGGGTCGTGCTCAAGACCGCGCAGCTCGTTGCCTTTGGCGTAATAGCCGAAAGCATCGTCATAGCGCCCCAGGTCATCACAAATCTTACCCAGAGCGTAATAGAGATTGGTGATTTCGGGCGCTGGACGACGGGACTGACCCACAATCTCAAGCATTTCCGCCATTTCTGCCGGTTCTTCCTTGAATTTGCGGGTCTGGGCGAAAAGGGTCAGTGCGCCTGCCTTATTGACCTTTTGCGACAAGGCCTCTTTCAGGAGATTTTCGGCCATTTCACTTTGCCCGCGGTCATGGTAAAGACGAGCCAGCCCAACCTTTGCGCTTGCAGCATCAGGTTTTAATTTGAGCACTTGCTCGTAACAATATTCAGAATCTTCAGACCTGTCCGAACTCCGGTAGGCACGCGCTAGATTGTTGAGGGCCTCTACGAAATCTGGCTTTAAAGCGATTGCGTGCTCCAAAGCCTCGATTGCCTCTTCCCAGCGGCGTTCGCCCAAAAGTGCATTGCCCAAATTATTTAAAATCGTAGGGTCTTTAGGGCGTAATCGTACAGCACTGGATATTTGCTCAATGCCGAGATGCTTATTGCCGCGGGCCAAATTGACGACGCCCAACAGGTTCATGGCGTCCGGCTGATCTGGTTTCTGCACTAAGATGTCCTGATAAATTGACGCCGCAACCTCCAGCTGCCCCCGACGATGGTAATCCATCGCCTTTTCCAGCTGACTCTGGATCTTGAACAGATCCATATGGTCCGGCTTGCTCACCGGACCGGTCTGCATGCCCTTGAACTGCTCTTGCAGTCGGGCACCGCCAAGTCCAGGAAGGAACGGCTTTGTGCCCCCTTTGGCCTTTGGTCCTTTGTTGGATACCATGAAATCTCTCTTAAAAGTTGTAAAATATCTCCCCAGCACAATCTGTAACAACAGGCGTGCAATTTCAGCGGATGGATGTAGCATAAAAATGCCGAGATCCCAACGATTTAGGGGGATATCTCAAGTATCGTTAACAGGACCTTTCCAGGCGCGCCCTCTTTTGTTGCGTAATGGCCACAATGTGCTGTCGAATGATCAAAACCCGCAAAATTGCTTGCGAACGATCCTCCCTTAGCTAAACTCCAAGCTAACCGAGATTCTAGGTTTAACTTTCTAGTATGATCCGCAGATCGCGGATCGGGAGGGCATCTTGAAGAAGCACTTAATTACTACGACCGCTGCTGGCGCCGTGCTTGCTATGACGGCACCTGTTCATGCGAGCGGATATGTCAAATTGTTCGGCGGTATCAACGAACTGTCTGACAACAAACTTCATTTTGAAGAGCACAATCAATACCCGTCTTGTGCATATATTCCTTGGGCGGGCTATTGTATTGTGGTTGGCGGTCACACGACCTTCAGCTTTACACCAACTGGTACTACTCAGCTGACCGTACCGGCCACAGGATCTTATTCCGCCTCGGCCACCATGGTTTCGCTGACAAATTCTGGTTCAGTTCTTAACTTGCCGCATTATAATATCTTCGGCTGGACCGATACTTACAATGCGACGGATGTCGAGTTTTCTACCGACAATGGGTACGTTATTGGTGCCGCAGCTGGTAAAGATCTCGGTGGCGGACTGAGTATCGAAGGTGAAATCGCTTACCGTAAGAACGATGTCGACGCCAAAGCAACCTATTTCTGGAAGCACCAAGGCAAGTTGTATCATTACACTTACACCTGGGGCCTGACGGTCTCCAAGAGTACAACAAATCCGACTGGGACTTATACGGTAACACCGACCAGCAGCGCTGCAGTGTCTACAATGGACACAATGTATAACCCCGCTGGTACCGGTTATATTTACTTCGGCACACCGACGGTTACATCGTCTAGCCTCCGGTCAGTTACTTATCATACGTTTAATTCTTCGGGTCCTTTTACTAAAGTTGACTCTGGAGACTTGACTGCGTTCTCCATCATGGCAAACGTTTGGTATGAGTTCTGCCCGGATCAAACCTTCCACCCCTACATTGGTGGCGGTGTTGGTTTTGCTGAAGTGAGCCTTGACGTTGGACCAATTGATGAAAGCTACAATGGCTTTGCATGGCAGGCGGCTGCAGGCGTTGCCTTTGACGTATCTGAAAACATGTCACTTAGCGTTGAAGCTCGTTTCTTTGAAGTTCCGGACGCAGAATTTGACATAAATGGCCAGACTCGCCCGTTCTCTTACGAGTCCCAAGAAATTCTTGTTGGCCTCAAGTTCAAGTTCTAATTCAGAACCTAGAGATCTGATTGAGGGCGGTGCTATTTGCGCCGCCCTTTTTCTTTGTCTGTTTTGATTTATGACGAGCACATCGGTGCAGGTTGCCATTAAATATTGAAGGCTGGACGTTGCAGTTTTCTTGGCCTGTGCTATCTAGTGATTAAGCTTTTCAATCCGTAGAGGCGTTGCAGTCAAGATTTTGGCGCCTTTCTTCCTTTTCTGAATTTCTCGTGACACAAAACCAATCCATCCAACAAATCATCCAGGCCTTGCAGGAGAGAAACCGCGGGCTGGCAGCTTCTCACATCCGAGAGCTTCTGGTGCGCAACGCACCTCTCGGCGACCAGTGGCTCCTTGTGGCAAAGCTCGCGGTGCAGATCGGTGAGAGAGACCTGGCCTTACAGGCGGCGGATGCTTTCGGTTGGGTCGATACGCAGGATCCGCAGAGAATTGTGGCCCGAGCCGGCTTTTTGGCCGAGGTCGGAAACCTCAAAGAGGCGCTTGCTTGGGTGGAGCCTTTGCTTGAGACAATTGGCGAAGATCCGATCCTCCTTCATTTCTGCGGCACCGCTTATTCCCAGTTTGGGCAGTTGGATGAGGCCCTCGATTATCTTAGGCGCGCGCTAGATATCGAACCCCTGCTGGGGCCCACATGGTTGACACTGGCAGCCCTCAAGACCTTTACAGACGAAGACCCTGAGTATGTGGAACTTGAGGAACTCTACGTCCAAATGGCCGCTCGGGAACCTGCCAATCGGGCACCCTATCTTTATGCTCTGGGCAAGGCACGCTCAGATATTGGAGATTTTCCGGGGGCCTATGAAGCCTATGCCAAGGGGGCCAAGCTGCGGAAAAAACAGGGTGCTCCTTTTCAGTTTGGGGCTGAGGCCCGCCAGGTGCAGGAGATTATATCCAGCCTTGACAGGCCGGCCCTTGAGGCCCTGAAACCCAATTATGATCAGGGATCGTCAACCATATTTGTCCTGGGTTGGCCGCGATCGGGAACCACGCTCCTTGAACAAATTCTGACAAGTCACAGCCGGGTCAGTGATGGCGGCGAGCTCAATCTGTTCGGTCAAGCGCACCTAGAAGTTGGCGGACTATCTCATGAAGCGCTCTCAAGTTTTGCCTCTCATTTTGAGGCCCCCGAGCTCGCCTGGCAGCGCATCAGCGCAACCTACGCCTATATGCTCAAACAGAAATTTGGCTCCCACAGCGTTCTCGTTGACAAAAGCCTCAATAATGCGCGCTTTCTCGGTTCCATTTATCTGACGCAGCCCAATGCACCGATTATTTGGATGGATCGAAACCCGGCAGATGCGGCCTGGTCCTGCTTCCATACTTATTTTAATCAGGGACTGCCTTGGAGTTGGTCCTTTGACGAGATTGGCCAGTATTTCCGGCTTGAGCGCGCCCTCATGGAGCATTGGCAAAACGTCTTGGGCGACAAGGTCCTGCGCGTGCCTTATGAAGAACTTGTGAGCCACCCCGACACCTGGATCCCGCGGGTGCTTGAGCATTGCTTTTTGCCAATGGAATCCGGCGTTGAACGCTTTTATGAGACCGACCGCGCCGTGTTAACCGCCAGTGTCGCCCAAGTTCGCCGACCGCTCAGCAAGCTCTCCATTGGCGCCTCCCGACCCTACCACAAATGGATGCAGGCCTTTTTCACCGCCTCCTAACCAGCTGTATTGCAATAAACAGTTGGCCGACTTAGAAATTTGAGTGGCGCCTCACTTAAGTGGAATTGATCCTATCGATTACCTCACGGTGCGTCGGTAAAGCTGAGAGTGCCAGCCGCACTTGCTTTCCGACCTGAGTGTGCTTGACACCAGCGATTGCATCATAGGGATACAAGTGTTCTTCACCTGAGATATCCGGTACACATCCCATACCAACGAGAATCTGCTCGTAACTATCCTCACCGAATCCAGCATGCCGTAGGCTTTGGTCGAAAACATTCATCGGGCGCCATCTCAACGCATCTAACAACTCCTTCAGACGATCTGGAATAGAGTCCGGATGAGTGTTCTCAGTCCAAAATGCCGAGTCCGTACGTTTCGTAAGGCAATAGTGCATCTTAATGAACTCTATGACATGAGAAAACCACTGAGACATATTGTTATTGAAGTTTGTTCGAGCAAACTCGTTGTGCCCACGCAAATTCAGGCTATTTACGAGCCTGTTCAGCGCCAAGGTCACCTGAGCAATGCCCGTCGACTCAAGTGGTTCTAAAAAACCAGCGGACAGCCCGATTGCGATACAATTTTTCACCCACTGCTGATCGCGGTAGCCCACCCGCATATCTAAGTGGCGGGGTGTCAGGCCCAATGCAGACGTTCCGATATACTGACGCAATACTTCTTCCGCTCGATCAGGCGTTGAGTGCCGACTGGAATAAACATAACCAATTCCTCTACGGTTCGTCAGACCAATATCCCAGGTCCAGCCATTCTCCTGAGCCGTCGTCAGAGTAAATGGGCGGATTGGTTCATCTGGTCGATCATATGGCACTTGTAAGGTAACCGCCTTGTCGCAGAAAAGAATAGGATTGGCAGATTTAAACTTTGAGCCCAGTTTCCTCTCGATTAGGTGAGCCGAAAATCCTGTGCAATCAACAAATAGGTCACCTTTCAGATCTGGTTGGTCTTTTACCTTCAGGGAAAAAATATCACCATTTGGATCGGTCGTTACCTCCGTCACACTACCTAGATGGTGTTTGACACCTCGAGAAATAGAATATTCCTTTAGAAAAAAGGCAAACTGATTTGCGTCAAAATGGTAAGCAAACATCAATCCGTTGGGTTTGCTCCTGGGATTATATTGAAATGGCGCCAATCCTGCGTCGCAAATCTTTCCTTGCGGAACAGCGAAATCAACATAACTCTCCTCGCTTTCTCGGCTGGACTTGATCCAATACGCCAGCGGTGACGCATTACGCACCCTAAAGGGTAGCTGAAACGTGTGATAAAAGGCGTTGGGTTGGGCTGTTCCCGGATTGTAGGCCCAGTTCTCAAATCTAATAGCTTGTTTGAAGGTCGCCGATGTCGCTCTCATGAATTCAAATTCATCGATGCCAAGATATTGAAGCGCATACCGGATGGTGGGCAATGTTGCCTCGCCCACCCCAATTCGTCCAATCTCCTCCGACTCTATCAAAACAATCTCAGGTGTGCCTGCTTCTTGTATACGAAAGTGTTTAGCTAAATGCGCAGCGGATAACCAGCCAGCCGTGCCGCCTCCAACGATAACAATCCTTTTGATCTCTTTTGTCACTCTAGTTTCCCATGTGCACGGATATGTCCATTCCGATTCAATATACCTTTCCAACCTGCGCGCCTAAAGCGTAAAAAAAGGGCCACACCTTCCGGTGCGGCCCTTCTAACCGAGATTCTTTGTTCTAAGTGATGCTTAGAATTCCCACAACACTGAGAAACGAACCGAGCGCGGAGCCTGGAAGACGACTTCTTCGCCATAC
>SBHG01000171.1 GCA_006226305.1 Alphaproteobacteria bacterium
TATTACAATTCCGTCGAGCCCTTCCCGGTCTTTACCGTCACCGCCATCACCCGGCGGCAAAATCCGATCTATCTTTCCACCTACACCGGCCGCCCGCCAGATGAGCCCAGCGTTCTCGGCGAAGCCCTCAACGAGGTCTTCATTCCGCTCCTGCAACAGCAGTTCCCGGAGATCGTGGACTTCTGGCTGCCGCCGGAAGGCTGCTCCTACCGCATCGCGGTCATTTCCATGAAGAAGGCTTTCGCCGGTCACGCCAAGCGGGTGATGATGGGCGCCTGGTCGTTCCTGCGCCAATTCATGTACACCAAATGGATCATTGTGGTAGACGACGACATCAACGCCCGCGACTGGAAGGATGTCATGTGGGCCGTCAGCACACGGATGGACCCGGCCCGCGACATTACCCTCATCGAAAACACCCCGATTGATTATCTGGATTTCGCCTCCCCCGAAAGTGGCCTCGGCTCCAAGATCGGCCTTGACGCCACCAACAAAATGGGCAGCGAAACCACTCGCGAATGGGGCCGCAAGATCGCCATGGACGCGGACGTCATCCGCAAGGTCGATGAGATTTGGCCAAAGCTCGGCCTGCCCGGTAGCGGCAAAAGCGTGTGGGAGTAATCGCCAATGGAAGAAACAATCTTTCAACTCTTTCACGCGACTTCCGCAATACCGTTCGGATTCTTATTCCTATCTATATTCTGGTTGTCGATCACCTTCGCCGGCATAATTGGAACGATTGCCGCATTCTTTCGGCGCAAGCATCGACTTTCGCTCGCTTTGGGATCTATTTTGTTGCTTGCAATGTCGGGCCTCTTAGCCACTGCCGAAGTATTCAGCGCAACATACTTGGATATGAACCCTCGTGTTACGGATGAGGAATTGCAAGGCACTTGGCTGGATGGCAATTCGGTGATTACCCTTCATGACGACCTTTCGGCCACTCTCGAATTGAGCAAGTCCAACCAAAGAAAACTAGACTTCCACTCAAATGTTGCAACGTGGTATCGCGCAACCGATTTCTCAATCATTCTAGAAGCGCCAAACACGGCAGGAACGCATGAAATTGTAGAAATGCGCATCATTGGTTTTAAGGATCAGCTATATCTGACCAAAGAATTTGATGATCCGGACATGTGGGACTCAAATCTTGGGTTCAAGAAACGAAGTTTAAGCGAGTGAAATTGTAGAAGGCTCAACGCGGACAGCGAAACCCACCGCGAGTGGGGCCGCAAGATCGCCATGGTCGCGGACGTCATCCGCAAAGTCGATGCGATATGGTCCAAGCTCGGCCTGCCCGGTAGCGGCAAAAGCGTGTGGGACTAAATCACCTTCTCCCTTGGGGAGAAGGGGGACCAAAGCCGTCAACTTGTTGACGGGTTTGGTGGATGAGGGGTCGACCCCTCACCCGAAACCGCTCCAAAAAAATTTTGGTGCGCTTTCGAGCTCTCCCCGAGGGAGAGGTCCATCATATTTCCGTGAGCGCTACGAAAGACTTCCGCAGAACCTTTGAATGCGCGTGCAGGCTTCCTCCAGCGCCTCGGTCGAGGTGGCATAGGAAACCCGGAAGAACGGCGAGAGGCCAAAGGCTTCCCCTTGCACCACAGCCACGCCTTCTGCTTCCAGGAGCGCTTCAGCGAAATCGCCATCGGTCTCGATCACTTTGCCTTCCGGCGTCGATTTGCCGATGCAGCCGGCGCAGCTCGGGAACACATAAAAAGCCCCTTCCGGTGTCGGGCAGGAAAGTCCCTTCGCCTGGTTAAGCATGGAGACCACCAGGTCGCGGCGCTCCTTAAACACGCGGTTGCGTTCAATGAGAAAATCCTGCGGGCCGTTCAAGGCTTCCACCGTCGCCCACTGCGAAATGGAGGTCGGGTTGGAGGTCGACTGCGACATCACCTTGGCCATGGCTTTGATGAGCGCTTCCGGCCCCGCCGCATAGCCGATCCGCCAGCCGGTCATGGCATAGGCCTTGGAGGCGCCGTTCACCGTGAGCGTGCGATCATAAAGGCCGGGCTCAACCTCAGCCGGGGTCACAAATTCAAAATCGTCATAGACGATGTGCTCATACATATCGTCGGTCAGCACCCAGACATGCGGGTGACGCATCAGCACATCCGTCAGTTTCTTAAGGTCCTCGCGGGTATAGGCCGCGCCGGACGGGTTTGACGGCGAATTAAAGATGATCCATTTGGTCTTATCGGTGATGGCCGCTTCCAGGTCTTCCGGCTGCACCCGGAACCGGTTTTCCAGCGTGGTATCGACAAAGACCGGCGTGCCGCCCGCGATCAGCACCATGTCCGGATAGGATACCCAATAGGGCCGCGGAATGATCACCTCGTCCCCCGGATTGAGGGTCGCCATCATGGCATTAAATATGATCGGCTTGCCGCCGGGCGCCACGGAGACTTGGGCAGGTTTGTAGTCAAGCCCATTGTCGCGCTTGAACTTGGCGCAGATCGCTTCCTTCAGCTCCGGGATCCCGTCAACAGCGGTATATTTGGTCTCACCGCGCCGGATCGCGTCAATGGCCGCCTGTTTGACATTATCGGGCGTATCAAAATCCGGCTCACCGGCCCCCAGGCCGATCACATCGACCCCGGCGGCTTTCAGCTCGCGCGCCTTTTGGGTCACCGCCATGGTCGGCGATGGTTTTACACGGGATAAAGTATCAGACAGAAAGGCCATTTTGAGGAGTTCCCTTGTTGGGATTATCGTTGGCCCTCCCCATACGATGATTAGCGCAATGACGCAATTGCTCACCTGGTGTAGGACCGAAAAAACTGCCACCAAATCGCCCAGAAAAGACCTTGCCCCGCCGCAAAGCCGCCGAAGCGCCGACACATTGACCGCTTATCTTTATAAGCGTCGTTGGGGGCCACACATTGGCAAGAGGTAAATCATGGTCCCCTGCGTACAACCCCTGGCGTTACAGCCCTTGCGCTTTGTTCTTGTCTTTCTCCTTGGAGTCCTGGCGCTCGGACTGGTCATCGGGTTGATGGCGGGCCTTGCCCTTGCCAACCCTCTCCAGGTCCCCAGCGACATCCTCCCCTGATGGGAGCCCCCAAAAAGTACCAGTAACAGCAAAAAGCCCCGCCTGATCTCTCAGGTGGGGCTTTTACTTTTGCGGCTGTAACTTATGCGGCTGTAACTTGGGGGGCACCCCCCGGCGATTTTAGCGCCCGGCAATCCTAGTGAATAAGCGCGAAGGCAATCACGGCCGCCACCAGCCAGGCCGCCAGATTGAACGCCAGCGCGATCATAAGCTCTGAGTTAATCGATTTGCCTTTTGATTTATCTTTATCCAGAAACGCCATACTAAATATCCTTTCCTCAAATCTCAATATTGCTCCGGAATGAGACATGTTTGAGGCCGAAACAGGGTTATTCCATGTGGTGCAATCCCCATGCCGGACACCGGATTTCGGCGGAAATCTGGGGAAGATGGTCATCCACCCCTTTGCGAAGGCACCGCCGGGGGCCTATATAGGAGCTCTATGACCTCCGACATCAAATATAGCCCCGCCGAGACGCCCTCTGACGGCGGCTTTTCCGAAGCGCCCGCCGCCGAGTTCGTGCCCCACCGCCCCGTGGCGCCGGAAAAGAGCGAAGGCGGCAAGCGCTTTGAGCTGGTTTCGGAATTTGAGCCGGCGGGCGATCAGCCCGAGGCCATCAAGGAACTAGTTGCCGGGATCAAATCTGATGAGCGCGATCAGGTGCTCCTCGGTGTCACCGGTTCGGGTAAGACCTTCACCATGGCCAAGGTTATTGAGACCTGCCAACGCCCCGCCCTTATCCTTGCCCCCAACAAGACCCTGGCCGCCCAGCTTTATGGCGAGTTCAAGAGCTTCTTCCCCAATAACTCGGTGGAATATTTCGTCTCTTACTACGACTACTACCAGCCCGAAGCCTATGTGCCGCGCACAGACACCTTTATCGAGAAGGAAAGCTCCATCAACGAACAGATCGACCGGATGCGCCATGCCGCCACCCGCGCCGTGCTGGAGCGCGACGACGTCATCATCGTGGCGTCGGTTTCCTGCATCTACGGCATTGGCTCGGTTGAAACCTACACCGCCATGACCTTTTCGGTGAAAGCTGGCGACCGCATCGAACGGGGTGATCTCCTGCGCGATCTGGTCGCCCTGCAATATCAGCGCAACGACACCGACTTCCACCGCGGCACCTTCCGGGTGCGCGGTGATGTGGTTGAAATCTTCCCGGCCCACCTTGAAGACCGCGCCTGGCGGATCTCGCTCTTCGGTGACGAGGTCGAGGAGATCACCGAGTTCGACCCCTTAACCGGTCAGAAAAGCGGCACGCTGGAACAGATCAAGGTCTATGCCAATTCACACTACGTAACGCCGCGCCCGACCCTGCAGCAGGCGATCAAGGGCATCAAGGTTGAACTGCGCCAGCGGCTCGACGCTCTCACCGCTCAAGGTAAGCTGCTTGAAGCGCAGCGCCTTGAACAGCGCACCAATTTTGATCTCGAAATGATGGAAGCAACCGGCTCCTGCGCCGGTATTGAAAACTATTCGCGCTACCTCACCGGTCGCCAGCCCGGCGAGCCCCCGCCCACCCTCTTTGAATATTTGCCGGAGAACGCGCTCATCTTCTGCGACGAGAGCCACGTCTCGATCCCCCAGATCGGCGCCATGTATCGCGGCGACTTCCGCCGCAAGTCGACCCTGGCTGAATATGGCTTCCGTCTGCCCAGCTGTATGGACAACCGGCCCCTGAAATTTGAGGAGTGGGACGCGATGCGCCCGCAGACCGTGGCGGTCTCGGCCACCCCGGGTGGGTGGGAGCTTGATCAGACCGGCGGCGTCTTTGTCGAACAGGTCATTCGCCCAACCGGCCTCACCGATCCGGACATCTTTGTGCGCCCTGCCAAAGACCAGGTCGACGACCTTTTGGCTGAATGCCGCGAGGTCGCGGCCAAGGGCCAGCGCGTGCTGGTGACCACCCTCACCAAACGCATGGCCGAAGACCTCACGGAATACCTCCATGAGCAAGGCATTCGCGTTCGCTATATGCATTCCGATATCGATACCCTCGAGCGCATCGAAATCATTCGTGATCTTCGCCTTGGCGCCTTTGACGTTCTGGTCGGCATCAACCTGCTGCGCGAAGGTCTCGACATTCCCGAATGTTCGCTTGTTGCCATTCTCGACGCCGACAAGGAAGGCTTCCTGCGCTCGGAAACCTCGCTGGTGCAGACCATTGGCCGCGCGGCGCGTCATGTGGACGGCCGCGTTCTTCTTTATGCGGACAAAATGACGGGCAGCCTCGACCGCGCCATCGCCGAAACCAATCGCCGCCGCGAAAAGCAGGATGCTTACAATCTGGAACATGGCATTACACCGGAATCAGTGCGCAAGAATATTGGCGACATTCTGGACAGCGTCTACGAACGCGATCATGTCATCGTCGACGCCGATACCGGCACGGGTAAAGGGAAAGGCACGGGCAAACGCGCGCTCATTGGCCACAATTTGCAGGCCCACATCGCCGAGCTGGAAAACCAGATGCGCGAAGCCGCGGCCGATTTGGAGTTCGAGGAAGCCGCCCGCCTGCGCGACGAGGTCAAGCGCCTGCAAGCCACCGAACTTGCCATCGCCGACGACCCCTTCGCCCGCCAAAGCGCCATCGCGGCTGAAACCGGCGGCGACACACCCCGCCGCCCGCGCAAACCCAGCAAACGAAAAGGGCTATGATATGCACATAATGCGTGCATTATAGCTTTCTTTCAATTATTATTCTCTCTAATTTCCTGAGAAGAGAGAATTACATTGCTGATTACAACTACAGATTTGGAAAATTGGTCGCGGTCACGGGCCGCACAGCAGAATTTGCCGGGTTACATTCGTGAACTCATCGTTTCCTCAGTCGAAGAGGCCAATTATCTGTTCATCCCAGAGGGAGATGCCGTTTGGTTGCCGGGCGCCGACGGCATTGTAGATGTCAAAAGCTCCAGTGAATTCGTTCCGGACGGTCTTTCCATTTGGGAATGTGGTACTAACGAAGACAAAGCAGGAAAGGCGAGAGACGATTTTGACAAAAGGAGCAATCTTGGAGAGGAACTCGCTGTTGCCGCAAAATTGCCAGGTGAATTAGAGAGATCAGAAGTAACATTTGTTTTCGTCACACCTCATCTCTGGAGGGAGAAAGACCAGTGGATTAGGGAACAAGTTGCCAAAAACATTTGGAAAGATGTTCGAGTAATTGACGGCAATCGACTGGCTAATTGGTTTGATTTGAATCCTGCGGTTTCCCTCATTGTGGCTGCCGAATTAGGGCTTGTTCCTCCGGCCGGTTTGCAAACCGTCGATCAATTGTGGGAAGAATGGTCTACCCAAACAAACCCCGCAATTTCGGAAGGCCTGATCCTTGCCGGACGATCTTCCGAATCTCAGGATCTCATCCGCGCGCTCCAAGAAACCGCAAATGTGCTCTCAATACAAGGCGATTCTCCCAATGAATCTTTGGGTTTTTGCATCGCGGCATTGAGAACAGCCGAACCAGAGGAACTTCGAAACTCGCTCGTCAGACGTACAGTTTGCGCAAAGAACCAAGAAGTGGCTGTTCAACTATCCAATAGCAGGAAACAAATCATAGTCTTGAAAGGCACGAACGGACAAGTCTCCAACAACCACGCGATAAGAGGCACCCATACAGTCGTTCCAACTGGTATTGAATCCTACGGTGCAAAAAACACGATCACTCTCTCAAGGCAAAACCGAAGAGACTTTGAAGACGCATTGAGAATAGGCGGCGAAACACCAGAAAAAGCTTCAAAGCTGACCGCTGAATGTAATTCACACCTTACGGTTTTTCGAAGACTTAATGCCCATGCTGGCCAAGTCTTACCGGAATGGGCGAACGTTGAAAACGCAGCACTCATTTGCCCTGCACTACTAGCGGGACACTGGGATTCCAAAAACTCAAGGGATCGCGAAATTCTGACAACCTTGTTTGGAAGAGACGAATACTCAGTTGTTGAGAGCAATCTTCAGAGATATTTATCAATGGATGACGCCCCAATTGAGCGTGTTGGTTCTGTTTGGATAGTAAGATCTCCGTTGGATTGCTTTCAATTGATGGCTAGATTTATCGATAACACGCTCGTCGAACGATTCACCAAATGCTTTGCAGAAATATTCAACAGCGTTGACCCTAGACTCGACTTACCCCCAAATGAATGGATATTTGACACAACTTCAGATCAAGAGCTTGGCTCCGGTTGGCTCCGAAAAGGTCTCTCCAACACGCTGTTACTGATCGCTGAACGTGGGTCCTCAGCTCGCATGACTGTTGTACCGATGGGGCAAGAACTCGCTGATCAAATCTGCTCAGAAATAGAATTTCTCCAAGGTGGATGGAGCAAGCTCGCTTCAATTGTAGACCAAAGCCCAAACTTGATGGAGGCGAGCCCTGACCCTTTGCTCGATAGCCTCGAGGCACTCCTCGAGGCAGATCCGGAAGGCGCGGCAATTCTATTTGAAGAAGACTCATCCGGGCTCGGTCACGGCCCACTTTCCACTGGCCTGATCTGGGGCCTTGAAAGAACGTCCTGGTTGTCCGGATATTTTAATAGAAGCATACAGATATTAGCTGCACTCGCCAAAGGAGATCCTGGCGGTAACTGGCTAAATCGACCGATCCATGCCTTAAGAGAAATATTTCTATCTTGGGGTCCTGGAACCAATGCTACCGCAGAACAACGTATATCAGCGTTGCAATCTCTCGCATTTCAAGAGCCACAGGTTTGTTGGCAATTACTGGAATTAGTAATTCCAACCGGTAGGAATAATATTTCGCATGCAACGCAAAAGCCCAAATGGAAAGAATTCGAAGATCCAGACAGAAGTAAATTCTTCAACCGGGATAAATGGGATTACGAACGGCAGCTCCTAGAGTTGGCATTGGAACTTCGACACGAAAGCCTAAGTCGCTGGGATGTCTTGTTGCAAGCACTGCCATATATTGCACCGGAAACACGAAAAACTGTTCTGTCGGCTCTCTCCAGAGATTCTGAAAAATTGAAATCGGACGATGATATCGTCACACTTAAGGGCACTATATTAGATTACATTGGCTTGAGAGGCGACAACCCACGCGAAATCGCAGCTTCCGGAAAAGAAACGTTCGATGATTTGGCGAGAATTGCGGATAAATTAACACCCAACGATCTTTTAATCAGGAGTGCATGGCTGTTCCAAGAATGGATTCCCATTCGATTTCGAATGGGCGGAGACTGGAGAACCGCAGAGAAAGAGCTTGACCTTCAGCGAATAGAAACTTGTCGACAAATTCTCGATCAGAAGGGAATCGCCGGCATTATTGGCTTTGCAAAAAAGATCAAGCTTCAAAGCCATCTTGCAACTGCAGCTATTAAGGTGAATTCCAGTATTCAATTTGCGGAAGAACTGATTTTGGCTTCCCTTGAACAAAGTGCGCAGTTACAAGAGTTCATTGGTCAGCTATCGCGCATGGCATACTTGAATGAAGATGACGACTGGTTGAAATCACTAAAGAAAATAGTCGCCAATCATTCCGATATGTCATCTGAGGCTTTTGCATGGTGTTTGATATCTCTTCCCCCGGACTTGGCAATCTGGTCTCTTGCTCGAGATATGGGAAGTGATGTCGCAGACTACTACTGGGAGCATGTTTACATCCATCCATTGGTCAGTGACGCCCAAGAGAGGCAATTTCAGATCGATCAATTGCTAGCACACGGCCGCGCGCCGGAACTTCTAGATTTTCTTCCCCACCTAGACGCAGACCTAGGGTCTGACACGTACATGAAAGTCTTCGACACAACCTTTGACGAATTAGCCAGAACCAGATCAGACGAAGAGGTTCGGAAAATTTCACATTACCTGCATAATCTGAAGGCATTCTTTGAGAAATTCCGCGAGATGGAAGGCGTCGAGCCAATTGAAATCGCCAAACGCGAGTACCGAGCACTACCTGTAATGGGTTATATCGAGTTTGGAAAACTTACTATCCACGAAATGATGGCAAACGACCCAACTTTTTTTGTTGAAATCCTATGTGATGCATTTCTCCCTCACAATCGAGACAAGGAAGAAGAGTTTAATGTCGGTGAGGAGCAACAAGCTCGAGCAAGTAATGCATACAAGATTCTATCCAGCATGCACATCGTACCAGGCACCACAAAGAGAGGCGATATCTCGGAAGAAATCCTGGAAAAATGGGTTTCGGATGTGTTGGACTCTGCAAAACACGAGGACCGATCTGAAGTAGCCGAACTTTACGTTGGACATATACTTGCGCATGCAATGGATGACAAAGACGATGGCGCATGGCCGCAAAAAGAGATTAGGAATTTCATTGAGACTCACTCCACGAAAAACATCCTGCAGGGTATCAACACAGAACGACAAAACATGAGAGGTGTTACGTGGCGCGATCCTTATGATGGTGGCACTCAAGAAAGAGATTTAGCAACTCAGTATGATAACTGGGCTGAAATCTGCAAAACGGAATGGCCCAAAACAGCAAGGCTTTTAAGATCGATTGCGGAAAGTTGGCGGAGGGACGCTAAGTGGCACGACGACAGAGCCACTCAAACCTCAATCGAATGACCACCGATCCTTACCTCGTTTTTATCGATCTCCATCTGCGCCTGCCCCGACAGGGGCCAGGCAGCCGTGCCGACACTGAGGCCGCGCTCAATCTCCTACCAGCGCTTAAAAAGCGCACCTCGATCCTTGATCTTGGCTGCGGGACCGGTGCGCAGACCTTTGACTTGCTGGCGCTGACAGAAAAATCCAAAACACGTCTGACCGCTATCGACCTCATGCCGCAAGCCCTCCACAAGCTGGTGCACCGCGCGGAAGATCTGGGCATATCAGAAAACCGCCTGGCCATAGAGCACGGAGACTTTGAGGAGCTCGACCTTCAAGGAGAAACCTTCGACCTTCTGTGGTCCGAAGGCGCGATCTACGTGCTCGGCTTTCAGCGCGGTCTTGAAATCTGGAAAAAACATTTAGGCCCCAGCGGCCGTATGGTGGTGTCCGAGTGGACCTGGCTCACCGACACCCCTTCCCCCGGCGCGAGCGCCTTCTGGCGCGAGAATTATCCGGGCGCGCAAACCATCGCCGGCAACATCGCGCGCGCGCAAGCGGCTGGCTACACCTGCCTCGGCACCCACATAATGCCGCCGGCCACATGGGAGGAAAGCTACTATGGCCCCATGGAAAAGGTGATTAAAGAGATGAAGAAAGAGTTCGCGCCCACCGATCTTGCGGCAAGGCGCGTGCTGGCCGAGTCAGAACGGGAAATCGAGACCTTCCGGAAATTCGGCGGTGAGTACACTTACGTGTTTTACGCGCTCGATAGGTGCGGCTGATCAGACCGCGTTGCCGGATGTTTCCTCGCCCAGGATCTTGCCGTTCGCGGCACCCAGGATCTGAGTAATATTTTCGCCGTCATCGGATAGCGGCAAAAGCACGGCCCGGAACGCGATTTCCTTACCATCAAAGCGCAAGAGCTTTTCTTCGATCAGAACCGCATCGCGGCGCTCCAGAACCTGACCATAATGAATGGTCGCTTTGTCGAGCACGGATTTCGACCAGTCGTCGTGGCCCGACAAGAGGATACGGGAATATTTGCCCACTTCCGCGCCCATATAGGAAAAGATCGGGAAGGGGTGATCGCGCAGCTGGTCAATGACAAAACACCAGTGCCAATCGCCCCGCAGCTCTTTCGGATCAATATCCGATAGAGCCGGAAACGCCTGCTCACCGGCCTTATCAAGCCAATATTGCAGAATCCGGCGCACCAAGCGGCGCTCGGTTACATTCACCCGTACCTTGTCTTCGGGGGTCAACATTGTCATGGCTTCACACCCTTAAAATAGCCTCTGACACCAAATTAGCGACAAAGGCTGAAATTACCGCTAACGGTATTCTTCAAACTTTTCGCAAAACGATTAATATTTCGGCGGAAAATCGCGATTTCCGGCTTTGGAAAAGTGAATCGCTGCTTATATAAGAGAGCAAGAACCCCGGCGTCGCTCGTCGGGACGCGCGGGAGCTTGAGGGGACCGAATGCTCGACTTACCGATGGATAACCTGGCCGTAGCCGGCCTGGCCGTGGTTTTTGGCCTCGGACTCCTCCTTTTTGCCGGTGACCTGCTGGTACGCGGCTCGGTCGCCCTGGCCCTGAAGTTTCAAATCCCGCCCATGGTGATCGGCCTGACCATTGTCGCCTTTGGCACCTCCGCCCCTGAACTCTTCATCGGCGTTCAATCGGTCTTTTCCGGCAATGTCGGCATCGCCCTTGGCAATGTGGTGGGCTCTAACATCGCCAATGTGCTGCTCGTCCTCGGCATCCCCTCCATGATCTACCCGACGATCTGCAAACAACCTGCGATCCGGCGCAATACGGTCATCATGATCGGCGCGACCTTGATGTTTATCTACATGGCCCGCGATGCCCATCTGTCTTTTGCCAACGGCGTCACCATGTTGATCCTCCTGCTCGCCTATCTGGGCTATTGGGCCAATCACACCGCCAAAAAGCCAGGTATGGATCCGCTGGCCGATGAATTGACCGATATCGACGGCATTGACGGCCTGCCCAAATCCGGCCTGGCCATGTTGGCGTTCGTCGGCCTTGGCCTGATCGGACTGCCTCTGGGCGCCAAATTGATGGTCGATGGCGGCGTGTCCATCGCCGAATATCTGCAGGTCGACGAAGCGCTCATCGGTTTGACCCTGATCGCCGTCGGCACCTCGCTGCCGGAGCTGGCGACGACTGTTGTTGCCGCCATGCGGCGACATTCGGGCCTGGCCATTGGCAATGTCATCGGCTCCAACCTCTTTAACCTCTTTGGTGTCATGGGGGTAACCACCCTGGTTGCCGGTGAGCGCGGGATCGAGGTGGACCGCCATCTGATCGATTTTGACTTCTGGGTTATGCTGGGCGCCGCCATGGTCTTGGTGCCCTTTGCGTTCCGCCACCGGCCCATTACCAGGGCCTGGGGTTTTGTCTTCCTCCTGCTCTATCTGGCCTATATCGTATTGATCTTCGACGTCACCGGCCCCTAACGGCGAGAATTTAATGGCCACACCCATCAAAAATGCACTGATCACCGGCGCCGCCGCCCGGCTTGGCCGTGCCATCGCCAAAGGGTTGGCCGAAGACGGCTGGAACCTGGTCCTCCACTATGGGCGCTCTCGTGAGGCGGCTGAGGAATTGGCGGCAGAACTCTCCTCAAAAGGCGTTACGGCCATCGCGCTTCAAGCCGACCTTAGCAAGGAAGCCGATGTCACAGCCCTGACCCAAAAGGCCCGCGCGGCGCTCGGCCCCCTCACCTGCCTTGTCAACAACGCCTCCGCTTTTGAAAATGACACCCTGGAGACCATGACCCGCGCCTCCTGGGATCTCCATATAGAGACCAACCTGCGCGCGCCGCTGGTTTTGGCGCAGAGCTTTGCCAAGCAGCTCCCGGAAGGAGAAAAAGGCAATATCGTCAACATGCTCGATCAAAGGGTCTGGAAACTGACGCCTCAATTCCTCACCTATACCGTGTCCAAAACCGCCCTCTGGACCCTGACCCAGACCCTGGCGCAGGCGCTCGGACCCAAAATCCGGGTCAATGCCATCGGCCCTGGCCCGACCTTGAAAAACCAACGCCAGTCAGAGGCCGATTTTGCCAGGCAGGTCGCCGCAACGCCCTTGCAGCGCGGCGCCACGCCGGAAGAAATTAGCGCTGGCGTGCGCTTCATTCTGGCGAGCCCCTCCCTGACCGGGCAGATGATCGCCCTCGATGGTGGCCAGCATCTGATCTGGCAGACCCCCGACGTGGTGGGCCTCACCGAATAAACATCTGACACTGGCTTTCAAAGCTGGTTTTGGGTATGAAGCAGGCAAACAAAAAGGAAACGGGGTCATGACCGGAAACGTTCACCCACTCAAGATCGCCAGCGCGGCCCAGTCATTGCGGCATGTCTTTGTCCGGGATCTGACCCTGGACGCCAGCATTGGCATTTATGACCACGAGCGCGAGGGGGCTCAGCCCGTGCGCATCAATATCGACCTGACAGTGCTCGAGGCCGCCACCGATCTTGGGGATAACATTCAGAATGTTGTTTGTTATGAAGCGGTTGTCAAAAAGGTAAAGGCAATCATTGGAGCCGGACACATCCATCTGGTGGAAACCCTGGCTGAACAGATCGCCGAAAACTGCCTTATGGATGAGCGCGTAAAGGTTGCTCGGGTGCGGGTCGAAAAGCTCACCCCCATTCCGGAAGCCTCAAGCGTCGGCGTCGAAATCGAACGCATCAGAAGTTGAACTCAGACGCATTCCTGTCCGCTCGGTCAGGTGAGTTTTGCACACCAGCCATTTTCGGCTGTTAAGGTTTGGTTAACCATGCGATTTTTCGCCATACACGGGCACCCTGGTGAATTACCTGAAATTTGTCAGCAATTTCAAAACGTTACTCATTGCACAATTTTTGGGCAATTTACACAAAACCTAGGTTTTAGTTGAATCTGGTGAATCCGCGCGGCATTTGCCCACAGACTTATCCACAGAAATGGTGGACAACTGGTTGTAACGCTAAAACCATGACCAATTTCAGACAAAGCCTGCCCGTGCACCCTTTCCATGGCTCTGGTATAAACACCTGATTGGATAGGCTTAATTTTAGGACGTATACGGACGAATGAGCAAGGAAGACAGCAAATCACAAGACAAAGCCGCCCCCATCAGCGGACCGCAGGTGATTGCCAATTTCGTCAAAACCCTGCCGCCCGGCCCAGGCGTCTACCGCATGCTCGATGCCAAGGGCGAGGTACTTTACGTCGGCAAGGCCCGGAACTTGAAAAAACGCGTCAGCAACTACACCAAGTCCGGCGGCCACACCAATCGCATCGCCAAGATGATCTCCCTGACCACCTCCATGGAGTTTGTCACCACTCGATCTGAAACCGAAGCCCTGCTTCTGGAAGCAAATCTGATCAAGAAATTCAGGCCGCGCTACAACGTGCTTTTGCGCGACGACAAAAGCTTTCCGTACATTCTGGTACGGCGCGACCACCCGGTACCGCAAATCCTTAAGCACCGCGGCGCCCGTTCTATCAAAGGCGACTACTACGGCCCCTTTGCCTCGGCGGGCTCTGTCACCCGAACCCTGAACGTGCTCCAGCGCGGCTTTCTGTTGCGCACCTGTTCTGACAGTACCTATGAGAGCCGAACCCGCCCCTGCCTGCTCTACCAGATCAAGCGATGCAGCGCGCCATGCACCGGCGAGATTTCCGTCGAGGCCTACAACGAGCTGGTTGATCAGGCCGAAGACTTCTTAAAAGGCAAGGATCGCAAGATCCACGATGAAATGACGCGCCGTATGGAAGCCGCCGCCGAGGCGCTCGACTTCGAAACCGCCGCCACCTATCGCGACCGGGTCAAGGCGCTTAGCCACATTCACCTCCAGCAGGGGATCAACCCGAGCACCGTGAGCGAGGCAGACGTGATTGCGGCTCACGCGGAAGGGGCGACCACCTGTGTTCAAGTCTTCTTCTTCCGCTCAGGACAGAATTGGGGCAATCGAGCCTATTTCCCCCGCCACGACAAAGGTCATTCGACTGCAGAAGTCCTCTCCGCCTTCGTTAGTCAGTTCTATGACAACAAACCTCTGCCCCGACAGATCATCCTCTCCGAAGCGATTGAAGACATGGATCTCATGGCCGAGGCCTTCACGCTCCGGTCCGAGCGCAAGATTGAGATCCTCGTGCCCCAGCGCGGCGAAAAACGCCAGCTGGTCGAGCACGCCATCGCCAATGCCCGCGAGGCCCTTGAGCGCCGCATGGCTGAAAGCGCCACCCAGCGCCAACTCCTGGAAGGGGTCGCGGAAATTTTTGACATGGAAGCACCACCCGAGCGCATCGAGGTCTACGACAACTCCCACATCCAGGGTACAAACGCCCTCGGCGGTATGGTGGTTGCGGGTCCCGAGGGGTTCATCAAGAACCAGTACCGCAAATTCAACATCAAGGACCCGGACATCACACCCGGCGATGACTACGCCATGATGCACGAGGTTTTGACCCGACGGTTCTCGCGGCTTTTAAAGGAGACCGCCTCCAGTGAAAGCGACGAGCGTCCTGCCAACTGGCCCGATCTGGTGCTGATCGATGGCGGTGCCGGTCAGCTCTCTGTCGCCGAAGAGGTGTTCAATGATCTTGGGCTCGAAAATGTCACACTGGTCTCCATCGCCAAAGGTCCGGACCGCGATGCGGGTCTGGAAAAATTCCACATGCCCGGCCGCGCGCCCTTCATGATCGATCCCAAGAGCCCCGTACTCTATTATCTCCAGCGCCTGCGCGACGAGGCCCACCGCTTTGCCATCGGCTCTCACCGGGCCCGCCGCAAAAAAGCCATGGGGACCTCGCCGCTCGACGAAATCCCGGGTATCGGCGGCAAACGCAAGCGCGCCCTCCTCAACCATTTCGGCTCCGCCCGCGCCGTCTCCAATGCCGCGCTCGCGGACCTGGAAGCCGTCGAGGGCATTTCAAAGTCCATGGCCGAACGCATCTACGGTCATTTTCGAGCCAACACGTGAGACCCCCCAATGAAGCTTTTATATTTTGCCTGGATGCGTCAGCGAATTGGAACCGGCGAGGAAAACCTCGCAAAATCCGATGACATAGCGACTGTCGCGGATCTGATCGCCCATCTGAAAGCCAAAGGCCCCGGCTATGCGGCAGCCTTTCAGAACCCCGCCGTGATCAAGGTCGCCATCAATCAGGACTATGCCGATTTTACGAGCCCGATCGCGGAGGGCGATGAGATCGCATTCTTCCCGCCCGTCACAGGAGGGTGATTCAGATGATCAGCGTTCAGGCCGAACCCTTTGATGTGACTCACGAACTCGCCTTACTCACAGAAGGCCGTACCGACATCGGCGCCATTGTTACCTTCACAGGACGCGTGCGGGATCTGGGTGAGAAAACGCTCACGGCCATGACCCTGGAGCACTACCCCGGCATGACGGAGCGGCAACTTGAAAAGATTGAAACAGAGGCGCAGGCCCGTTGGCCACTCCAGGCGAGCCGCATCATTCACCGCTATGGCCGCCTTGAACCGGGCGACGACATCGTTCTTGTCATCACCTGCTCCGCGCACCGCCAGGCGGCCTTTGAGGCCGCCAGCTTCTTGATGGATTGGCTCAAAACCAAAGCCCCATTCTGGAAAGTCGAAGAAACAGGCGTGGGCGAGACCTGGGTTGAGGCGAAAGCCGAAGACGATGCCGCTTCGGACAAATGGGGGAAGTAGTTTCGACGCCCCAATTCGTCATCCCGTGGCTTGACCACGGGATCCAGGAGTAATCTGGCAAGGCCAAACTGTTGATCCCTGGATTCCGCGATCAAGTCGCGGAATGACACCAGTGTGAGTTTGGGACGTTTAAAATGACCTAGGCCCAACTGGACCTCGGGCGGAAGCCCGCCCCCGCGTAGGCCGTGCGCGAAATTAAGAATTCACCAGAGTCGAATAATCATTCATCAGGGCTTCCGACAAGGCACCTGGCGTAAAAGTATATGGACCAATTTGAGAAACCGGGGTTACTTCCGCCGCGGTACCGGTAATGAAGCATTCTTCAAAATCCGCCATCTCTTCCGGTTTGATCGCCCGCTCTACCACCTCGATCTGCCGCGCCTTGGCAAGATCAATCACCGTGCGGCGGGTGATGCCATCCAAAAAGCAATCGGGTGTCGGCGTATGCAGGGTCTCGCCCTGACGGAAGAAAACATTGGCCCCGGTCGCCTCGGCCACAAGCCCTCGGTAATCGAGCATCATGGAATCGTTAAAGCCTTGATTCTCCGCCTTGTGCTTGGAAAGCGTGCAGATCATGTAGAGCCCCGCCGCCTTGGCCTTGCAAGGGATCGTGTCCGGCGCCGGGCGGCGCCAATCGGAAATATTCATGCGAATGCCCTTGAGCCGTTCCGCAGGGTCGAAATAAGAGGGCCATTCCCAAACAGCCACCGCCACATTGATTTTGCTGCTTTGCGCCGAGACCCCCATCATTTCAGAGCCGCGCCAGGCGACAGGTCGGACATAGCCGTCCTGCAGGCCCTGCGCCTCAAGCGCCGCATAGTTCGCTACGTCGATCTCATCCATCGTGTAGGGAATTTCAAAGCCCAGAATTTTCGCAGACTCAAAAAGCCGCTCTGTATGTTCGCGCAACTTGAAGATCTTGCCGCCATAGGCGCGCTGCCCCTCAAATACACTGGAAGCATAATGCAAGGCGTGAGAAAGCACGTGCAGTCGGGCTTCTGTCCAGGGCACCAACTCCCCGTTCATCCAGATAAACCCATCGCGTTGATCAAAAGGACGCTGATCCATTGCTCACTCCATCTAATGCATCTGATCAAAATCGGCAGAAATTCACCAAAGAACCCCTGCCGTCATACAGCCACCCGCCAGAAATATCATTTCGTTTAGGTCTTGCAATTTGTAACATTCTAAGTAATATACGTCAACATGTCTGACATAAAATTTACAGATCGGCGAACTGGCTCCAATCCCCTCTTCCTGCGCGATGAAGAGATTCGGGAGGGGGTTGAACTCTTGTTCTACGCCTACCGCGACCATGTTTCCGACCCGGACAATATTCTCAGAAAGCAGGGCTTTGGCCGTGCCCATCACCGCGTGATCCATTTCGTGGGCCGCAACCCCAATATCAATGTGGCGGAACTTTTAAAGATTTTGCGGATCACCAAGCAAAGCCTTGGCCGCGTCCTGAAGCAACTCGTCGACGAAGACATCATAAATCAGCGGGTTTCTACCGAGGATCGGCGCCAACGCCTTCTGACCCTTACCGACAAAGGTGAAGAGCTGGAGCGCATTCTGTCCGAGCCGCAGCGCCAACGTTTTGCCCGCGCCTATCGTGAGGCCGGTCCCGAAGCAGTGGCGGGCTTCCGTAAAGTCCTCGAAGGCCTGATAAATGAGGATGAACGCCGCGCCATTCTTGATAAGATAACCCGATCTTAATTGATTTGGGGAGATCTCATGGCCGAGCGCCATCCGGCAGAGCAGCAGGCAGATACTGACCAACTGCCGCATATCCTTGTTGTTGACGATGACCGGCGCATCCGCAGCCTCCTGAAGAAATACCTGATGGACAACGGCTTTCGCATTACCGTTGCCGCGGATGCTGCTGAGGCGCGCGCCTTTCTTGAAGGTCTTACCTTCGATCTCATCGTTCTCGATATCATGATGCCCGGCGAAAGCGGGCTGGAGCTAACCAGCTCCCTGCGCGAAATATCCGAGGTGCCAATCCTCCTGCTCACTGCTCGCGGCACCACCGAAAACCGCATCGAGGGCCTGGAATCCGGCGCCGACGACTATCTAATGAAGCCCTTTGAACCGCGCGAGCTGGTTTTGCGGGTGCGCTCGATCTTACGCCGCTCGCAAGAACCCATTCTTGAGCAGCCCAAGGATATCTCACTCGGCGAGTGTCGTTTCAATTCGGAGCGAGGGGAGCTTTGGCGCGGCGACAAACAGATCAAACTGACCAGTGCCGAACAGACCCTTCTCCATGTCTTCGCCGCCAGCCCTGGTGAGACCTTTTCCCGCGCCGATCTGGCCGAAAAGACCGGGGTGGCTCAAGAGCGCTCCATTGACGTTCAAGTTACGAGGCTGCGCCGAAAAATAGAAAACGACCCCAAGATGCCGCTCTATCTCCAGACCGTGCGCTCGGTGGGTTACGTTCTCATTCCTGATTGAGCACAGCCCCATGTTCCAGACCGTCAGCCGCGCCCTTAACCGCAACCTCATTTACCGAACCATACGGCGGCGCTGGCGTGCCTTTTTTCAATGGCTCAAACCTTACTTCCCGCGCACCCTCTTCGGTCGCTCCATATTGATCCTGGTCCTGCCGGTCGTCCTCATGCAGGTGGTCACCACCTATATCTATATGGAGCGTTACTCTGAACTGGTAACCCGGCGTCTGTCAGCAGCGGTCGCGGGCGAACTTGCCAATGCCATTACCCTTATCGGCGAGGCCACCACCGCCTTGGACCAGCAGCGTGTGATGGACTTGATGAAAGAAAATCAGGGCCTGGAAATTTCTTTCGAAAGCAACACCTCCATTCCATCGAGCCCGCCTTTCTTGCTCTTCTCCCTGCTGAGCGACACGGTGGGTAGCGAATTGCGCAGCCAGATTGACTATCCGCTTTGGTACGACACCACCAAATATCCAAGCCATGTGGAAATCCAGGTACAACTTGGTGAAGATGTCATGGTAGTCAAGGTACGCCGCAGCCGCATCCTTGCCACCAACTGGCACATCTTCCTTGTTTGGCTTGGATTCTTTTCGGTCATCTTTCTCACCATCTCGATCCTGTTTCTAAAAAATCAGATCCGGCCCATCCAGCGCCTCGCCATCGCGGCGGAAGGCTTTGGCAAGGGGCGCGATGTTCCCGACTTCCGCCCCTCTGGCGCCACCGAAGTGCGCGGCGCCGCCATCGCCTTCATTGATATGAAGAACCGCCTCAACAGTTATGTCACCCAGCGTACAGAAATGCTCGCCGGTGTTTCTCATGACCTGCGCACCCCCATCACCCGGATGAAGCTGCAACTCGCCATGATGGGAAACGATGAAGCCATTGAGGATCTCAAGAGCGACCTCGCCGAAATGGAATATATGCTGGACGAGTATCTTGCCTTTGCCCAAAGCGACACCAGCCAGTCAAGCGAGACCAGCCAGGAAACGGATCTGATGGAACTCTTGTCGGAGATACAGTCAGACGCGGCGCGCAAGGATCAAAAAGTCGAAGTGCGCGGGCCCGATCAATTTGTGATGCCGCTCAGGCGCCTCGCCATGAAACGCTGCATCACCAACCTGGTCAACAACGCCTGCACCTACGGCACCCGTGCCTCCGTGCGCGTGACCGAACAGCCCAACAATTGGGTGGAGATCGAGGTCAGCGACAATGGTCCCGGCATTCCCGAAGCCCGCCGCGAAGAGGCGTTCTTGCCCTTTCACCGTTTGGATGTGGGGCGCAATCTTGACAGCGGCGGCTCGGGTCTTGGCCTTGCCATCGCCCGCGATGCGGCCCGCGCCCATGGCGGTGAAATCACGCTTGGTGAAGCGGCAAGCGGCGGATTGAAGGCGACCATTTCACTGCCGACGTGAGAATCTAATGACTGTCATTGCGGAAAAAGTGAGGGGCAGAGCCGGTATGCTATGCAGCCCTGGGTTCCTGCCGGCGCGGGAACACCTATCATTTTAGTTTTCAAGTGTACCTGGCACCTTGAAAACACAAAATGCAAAGGCTGCGACTGCGGCCCGCCCTTTCGGGCGCCCCCGCGGAGCCGGTGGCCAAAGGCCACTCGGCGTGAGCGAAAAAATGTCTTACCCGAGCTCTCGAGCCCGATCGGACGCAGCCTTCACGGCCTTGGCCATCAATTCTGACAGACCACCCTCGCCCATGAGCACATCCAGGGCGGCGGCGGTAGTCCCGCCCGGGCTTGTCACCTTTTGCCGGAGCATGGCCGCATCGTCCTCTGACACAGCGGCAAGCGCCCCCGCTCCGCGCACGGTTTCAACCGCGAGCGTCATGGCAAGCTCATCAGAGAGCCCCTGCGCCTTGCCAGCGGCGGCCAGGGCCTCAATCATCAGGAAAACATAGGCCGGCCCACTCCCCGAAACCGCCGTCACCGCATTAAGGTCATCTTCTCGTTCGACCCAGGCCACTTTGCCCACGGCCTGAAGAAGCTGCGTGGTCAGCGCCCGCTGCTCAGCGCTCACCTCCTCGCTCGCCTTGGCGACGGTCATCCCGAGACCAATGGCGGCTGGTGTATTGGGCATGGCCCGCACCACCGCCACATCTCCGCCCAACAGGTCCTTGTAGGCGGCAATTTCTTTGCCCGCCACCACACTCACCACCAGCGCCCGAGTGTCTTGCAAAAACCTCAGCGGCGACAGAACATCTGCCAGAAC
>SBHG01000116.1 GCA_006226305.1 Alphaproteobacteria bacterium
TGATCGACCCAGCCCGAGTGTCGGTGCGAGAATGTACCCCGCATGGAATCTTGTCCCGACAGGCGCACCGGATATCCTTCCGTGAGCAGCGTACCGAAGGCCAATGCTTCCGCGGTAGCCCAGTCGACCCCTTCGCCGGTTTCAATCATTTTCGACTTTTGGCTGATGATGCGTTTCAATGTGCGGTGGATATTAAAGCCTTCCGGGATCCGGCAAAGCTGCCCGCCAACCTCTTTGAGCATTTCCATTGCCACATCGGTCTGACTACCGATTTCCTCTTCACCGCCAGGGGTGAAGCCAACCCAGCGCCCTTCCAGCCAGTCCGCCTTGTTAGGGCGATAGGCCTGCGCCGCTTCAAACTCTTCTGACAGGAACTGCTGAAACCGGTCCGTCTCATCCTGCAGCTCTTCGGCGGTCAAAACCCCTTCGGCGACCAGCTTCTCGCCATAGACTTTGAGGGTCGTCGCGTGTCCCTTAACCTTTTTATACATCAGCGGCTGGGTAAACATCGGCTCATCGCCTTCGTTGTGCCCATGGCGCCGATAACAGAACATGTCGATCACCACGTCCTTGTTAAAGCGCTGGCGAAACTCGGTTGCCACCTTGGCCACATACGTCACCGCTTCCGGGTCATCCCCGTTCACATGGAAAATGGGTGCCTGCACCATGAGTGCCACATCAGAGGGATAAGGCGACGACCGTGAAAACTGCGGGCTCGTCGTAAAACCAATCTGGTTGTTGACGATAATATGGATCGTGCCCCCGGTACGGTGACCTTTAAGCCCGGACATGCCAAAGCATTCGGCCACCATGCCTTGTCCGGCAAAGGCCGCATCGCCGTGCAAGAGCACCGGCATTACTTTGTTGCGGTCAACGTCATCACGCTGTGTTTGTTTGGCCCGCACCTTGCCAAGCACGACCGGATTAACCGCCTCAAGGTGAGACGGGTTGGCGGTTAGCGACAAGTGAACTTTGTTGCCATCAAATTCCCGGTCCGATGAAGCACCAAGGTGATACTTAACGTCGCCCGAGCCATCCACATCTTCCGGGTGGGCGGAGCCGCCGAGAAATTCATTGATGATCGCGCGGTAGGGCTTGCCCATCACCGCCGCCAGCACATTAAGACGTCCGCGGTGCGGCATGCCCAGGACAATCTCTTCAAGACCCAGATTGCCGCCGCGTTTGATGATCTGTTCCATGGCCGGAACAAGCGCTTCACCGCCATCAAGGCCAAAGCGTTTGGTGCCGGTAAACTTCACATGCAGGAATTTTTCAAAGCCTTCAGATTCAATCAGCTTATTGAGAATGGCCAGCTTGCCATTCTTGGTAAAGCTGACTTCCTTGCCAGGCCCTTCGATGCGCTCCTGCAGCCAGGATTTTTCTTCCGGATCGGTAATATGCATGAACTCATAACCGATGGTCGAACAATAGGTCCGCCGCAAGATCGTGAGGATCTCCCGCAAAGTCGCGGTCTCAAGCCCCAGCACATGATCGATAAAGATCGGGCGGTCCAGATCTTCTTCTGAGAACCCATAGGTCCGAGGATCCAGCTCCGGATGCGGTTCTTTGTTTTCAAGACCCAAAGGGTCAAGCTGCGCGTCGAGATGGCCCCGCACCCGGAAGGCGCGGATCATCATAATCGCCCGCACCGATTCCGTTGTCGCGACCCGAATCTGATCCGCGCTGGCAGCGGGTATTTTGCTGGCAACCTTTTTGGAAAGGCCGTCCGCATCCGGACCCCAATTGGTGTCGAGAGCCGATGTCAATTCACCATTGGTTTGTGGCGGCCAGTCTTGCCGCGCCCAGGAGGGCTGCGTGGGAGCTTCCGCCCCGCCTCGCATCCTCTCAAAAATCTCTGCCCAGGAAGCATCCACAGAATCGGGATTACGCAAATACTGCTCGTAGAGCTCCTCCAAATAGACCGCATTGGATCCGTAGAGGAACGAGGTTTCTTCTAGAACAGCATTGGCCTCAGAGCGGCCCGCTTTTGAATCTGTCATGTCAGCTGCCAAGCTTAGAGGCTTCCCTGCCTCGCTGTGACGGGGTTAGGTTCAGTGTAAATTCAAGCTTTTAAAATTTCCGCCATCGTCGATCCAAGCGCCGACGGTGACGGAGAAACTGCAATACCCGCCGATTTCATGGCTTCGATCTTAGCCTCAGCGGTCCCTTGACCGCCAGAGATAATGGCGCCCGCGTGGCCCATCCGGCGGCCCGGAGGTGCCGTGACACCTGCGATAAAGCCAACCATCGGCTTTTTCACCTTCGATTGCTTGATGAACTCGGCCGCTTCTTCTTCAGCCGTCCCGCCAATCTCACCGATCATGATGATGGATTCGGTTTCATCGTCGCCTAGGAACATTTCCAGGCAGTCGATAAAATTGGTGCCATTAACCGGATCCCCGCCAATACCGATGCAGGTTGATTGGCCAAGGCCCACCGCCGTGGTTTGCGCCACGGCTTCATATGTCAAAGTTCCCGAGCGCGACACGATGCCAACCGAACCGCGTTTGTGAATATGACCCGGCATAATGCCAATCTTACATTCGTCCGGTGTAATAACACCCGGGCAGTTCGGACCAACAAGGCGGGTATTGGAGCCTTGCAAGGCGCGCTTCACCTTCACCATGTCGAGCACCGGAATGCCCTCGGTGATGCAAACCGCAAGTTCGATTTCGGCCTCAATGGCCTCCATGATCGCGGCCGCAGCAAAGGGCGGCGGCACATAGATCGCGGTGGCATTGGCGCCGGTGGCTTCGCGCGCTTCCTTCACCGTGTCGAAAACCGGCAGACCCAAATGCTCACGGCCGCCCTTGCCGGGGCTAACGCCGCCAACCATCTGCGTGCCATAGGCAATTGCCTGTTCGGAGTGGAAGGTGCCCTGGTTTCCGGTGAAACCCTGGCAGATAACTTTTGTGTCTTTATTGACGAGGACTGACATGGGGTTACGCGGCCTCCTTCACAGCTTTGACGACTTTTTCAGCCGCATCGGCCAGATTGTCCGCGGGAATAATATCCAGTCCTGACTCAGCCATAATCTTTTTGCCCAGATCCACATTGGTACCTTCCAGGCGAACCACCAACGGCACTTTCAGGTCCAGGTCCTTCGCCGCATGGACAACACCGTCCGCGACAATGTCGCAGCGCATGATGCCGCCGAAGATATTGACCAGAATGCCCTTCACGTTCGGGTCTGACAGGATGATCTTGAAAGCCTCGGTGACTTTCTCCCGGGTCGCGCCGCCGCCAACATCCAAGAAGTTGGCCGGTTCCGACCCATAAAGCTTGATAATGTCCATGGTCGCCATGGCCAGGCCTGCGCCGTTCACCATGCAGCCGATCTCACCGTCCAGCTTGACGTAGTTGAGATCATATTTGGAGGCTTCCACTTCTGCCGGATCTTCTTCTGAGAGGTCCCGCAGCTCCACAATATCCGGGTGGCGATAAAGCGCATTGCTATCAAAGCCCACCTTGGCGTCGAGGCAAATGAGGTTACCCTCCCCCGTCACCACCAGTGGGTTAATCTCCAGAAGCGACATGTCCTTTGAGGTAAAGGCCTCATAGAGCTTTTTCAGAAGATCAACGGCCTGAGCCTCCAGATCACCGGTCAAGCCGAGCTTGGCGGCAATCGCTTTGGCATCCGCTTCTTCAACACCCTTGGTGGGGTCGATGGCCAGCGTGTGAATTTTTTCAGGGGTCTTGGCCGCCACTTCCTCGATGTCCATGCCGCCTTCGGTAGAACAAATGAAGGACACCCGCGAGGTTGCCCGGTCAACCAGACAGGAGAGATAAAGTTCCCGGTCAATGTTGGAGCCATCTTCCACATAAACCCGATGAACTTCCTTGCCGGCGGGGCCCGTTTGGTGTGTCACCAGGGTCATGCCCAGCATGCGGGTGGCTTCCGCCTTCACCTCGTCAATGCTTTTGACGACTTTAACGCCGCCGCCCTTGCCGCGCCCACCAGCGTGGATCTGCGCTTTGACAACATAGACAGGACCGGGAAGGGCCTCGGCTGCTTTCACAGCTTCCTCTGGCGAGAAGGCAACGCCGCCATTTGGCACGGAAACGCCAAACTCACGCAGCACCGCTTTCGCCTGGTATTCGTGAATATTCATCGGAAATTTCTCTTCTGGGGATTTGGGTCCGGATCGGAACGAAAGGGCCGTTTTCCCTTGTTTTTATTGAGAGGTTTAAGGGTCCGGCGGTCGTTATAGCACTCGCGCTTTGACACGCAACTCAAAACCGCCGGAAAACCTGATCTTAGGCCCCAAGGCTCGGATCGAT
>SBHG01000003.1 GCA_006226305.1 Alphaproteobacteria bacterium
TCTGGGCAGAGTAGATGTCGCGAGAGGAACAGAAATGGCGCAGTCCTTCACTGGTCGAAAGAGAATCCGGAAGTCTTTTGGTCGCATCACTGAAGCTACAGAAATGCCGAACCTTATTGAGGTTCAGAAAAAGTCTTATGATGAGTTTTTGCAGGTCGATTCTGCGACACGGACGGAAAGCGGTCTGGAAGCCGTTTTCAAGTCGGTGTTCCCGATCTCTGATTTCTCGGAGACTTCGACCCTCGAATACATCAAATATGAATATGAAGACCCCAAGTTTGATGTGGAAGAATGTCAGCAACGCGACCTGACCTATGCCGCTCCGCTGAAGGTGACTTTGCGTCTTATCGTATTTGAAGTGGACGAAGATACGGGCGCCAAGTCGGTTAAAGACATCAAAGAACAAGATGTCTACATGGGCGATATGCCGCTGATGACCGAGAACGGTACCTTTGTTGTTAATGGTACCGAACGCGTTATTGTCAGCCAGATGCACCGTTCGCCAGGTGTTTTCTTCGATCACGACAAAGGCAAGACACACTCCTCGGGCAAATTGCTTTTTGCAGCGCGCGTTATTCCTTATCGCGGCTCCTGGCTCGACTTTGAATTCGACGCGAAAGACATCGTTCACGTACGGATTGACCGTCGTCGTAAGTTGCCGGTGACCTCTTTGCTTTATGCCTTGGGCATGGACAGCGAAGAGATCCTGGATTTCTTCTACGACACAGTTTCCTACAAGAAAGTCAAAAACGGGTGGCAAACACCGTTTAATGGTGAGCGTCTGAAGGGCGTTAAAGTTACGCACGATCTGGTCAATGCCAAAACCGGCAAGGTTGTGGTTGAAGCAGGTCGTAAGATCACACCGCGTCTGGCGCGCAAGCTCGAAGAAGAAGGCCTGAAGGACCTTCTGGTTAGCGAAGAAGAACTGGCTGGCCGCTACGCTGCCCGCGACATGGTCAATGCTGAAACCGGAGAGATTTTTGCCGAGGCGGGTGAGGAGCTCACGGTCGAGAAGATCGAGGAACTGGTGGAAACTGGTTTCAAGGTTCTTGAAACCCTCGATATCGACCATTTGAACATTGGTGGCTTTATCCGGAATACCATGCTGGTGGATAAGGCTGAGAACAGGGAGCAGGCGCTCATCGACATCTATCGGGTGATGCGCCCGGGCGAGCCGCCGACCCTTGAAACAGCCGAAGCGCTGTTTAGCGGATTGTTCTTTGACTCTGAACGCTACGATCTGTCGGCCGTTGGCCGGGTTAAAATGAACATGCGTTTGTCTCTTGATGCGGAGGACACGGTTCGTGTTCTGCGTAAAGAAGACATTTTGGCTGTTATTAAGACCCTTGTGGATCTGCGCGATGGCCGCGGTGAAATCGATGACATCGACCACCTTGGTAACCGCCGGGTACGTTCGGTTGGCGAGTTGATGGAAAATCAATATCGCATTGGTCTGCTGCGCATGGAGCGCGCGATCAAGGAACGCATGAGCTCTGTCGATATTGATACGGTCATGCCGCATGATTTGATTAATGCCAAGCCGGCTGCTGCCGCTGTGCGGGAGTTTTTCGGGTCATCGCAGCTCAGCCAGTTTATGGACCAAACCAATCCGCTTTCAGAGATCACTCACAAGCGCCGCCTGTCGGCGCTTGGCCCGGGTGGTCTGACCCGTGAGCGGGCGGGCTTTGAGGTGCGCGACGTGCACCCAACCCACTATGGTCGGATCTGTCCGATTGAAACACCGGAAGGCCCGAACATTGGTCTGATCAACTCCCTGGCGACCTTTGCGCGCGTCAACAAGTATGGCTTCATTGAAAGCCCCTACCGGAAGGTTGAGGGCGGCAAGGTGACCAATGAAGTGGTCTATTTGTCTGCTATGGAAGAGGGCAAATACACGATTGCCCAGGCGGATGTGCCAATCGACAAGAATGGCAAGTTTGCCAGTGAGCAGCTTTCGGCGCGTCAGGCCGGCGACTTTATTGTGACCGCGCCTGAAAATGTGGATTTTGTTGACGTTTCGCCAAAGCAGATCGTCTCTGTGGCGGCGGCACTTATTCCGTTCCTTGAAAATGATGACGCCAACCGCGCGCTCATGGGATCGAACATGCAGCGTCAGGCTGTGCCGTTGATGCGGGCCGATGCGCCGCTGGTCGGTACGGGCATGGAATCAGTCGTGGCTCGCGACTCAGGTGCGGCGGTTGCCGCACGTCGGCCCGGTGTGGTGGATCAGGTTGATGCCACACGGATCGTTGTTCGGGCGACGGAAGAAAGAGATGCTTCCAAGTCTGGGGTTGATATTTACAACCTGCGTAAGTTCCAACGTTCGAACCAGAACACGGCGATCAACCAACGTCCGATCGTAAGAGTTGGTGACAAGGTGAAGGCTGGCGACATTATTGCCGATGGCCCCTCCACGGATCTCGGGGAACTGGCGCTTGGGCGTAACGTGCTCGTGGCCTTCATGCCCTGGAATGGTTACAACTTCGAAGACTCGATTTTGATTTCCGAGCGGATTGTGCGCGACGACGTCTTTACTTCGATTCACATTGAAGAGTTTGAAGTGATGGCGCGGGACACCAAACTGGGTCCTGAGGAAATCACCCGGGATATTCCCAATGTTGGTGAAGAAGCGCTGAAGAATCTGGACGAAGCCGGTATCGTTTACATCGGTGCGGAAGTGCACCCTGGAGACATTCTGGTGGGCAAGATCACACCGAAAGGTGAATCGCCGATGACGCCGGAAGAGAAACTTCTGCGCGCGATCTTTGGTGAAAAGGCCTCTGATGTTCGCGATACGTCACTGAAGCTGCCGCCTGGTGTTGCTGGTACGGTTGTTGAAGTGCGGGTCTTTAACCGCCACGGCATCGACAAGGATGAGCGGGCTATGGCGATTGAGCGCGACGAAATCGAAGCGCTTGCGAAAGACCGTAATGACGAGCTCGCCATTTTGGAGCGCAACATCTATGGCCGTCTGCAAGGTTTGTTGAATGGCAAGAAGGTTGTTTCCGGTCCGGAAGGTGTTTCTAAGGGAACTCCGGTTTCTGAAGAACTGCTGGCTGAAGTGCCGCAACGCAATTGGTGGGAAATCGCCATTGATGATGACAAGGCCATGGGCGAGGTTGAGTCTCTCAACCAACTCTTCGAACAGGCCAAGGATCGTTTGCAGGCACGCTTTGAAGATAAGGTTGAGAAGCTGCAACGGGGCGATGAGCTGTTGCCGGGCGTCATGAAGATGGTCAAAGTCTTTGTGGCTGTGAAGCGCAAGCTGCAACCTGGTGACAAAATGGCTGGTCGTCACGGGAACAAGGGGGTTATCTCCCGGATTATCCCAGTTGAAGATATGCCTTACCTTGAGGATGGAACAGCCGTTGACGTTGTGCTCAATCCACTCGGGGTGCCGAGCCGGATGAATGTTGGGCAGATTCTTGAAACCCACCTGGGTTGGTCTTGTCGTGGTCTGGGTGAGCAAGTGAAAGCTGCGCTTGCTGCCTATAATCGCGGCGGCAAGGTTAAGGAGCTCAAAGACTCACTGATCGATGTCTACGACTTTGACACGGACATCAAAGACATGAATGGGGACGAGCTGAAAGAGCTTGCGACCAATCTGCAACGTGGCGTGCCCATCGCAACGCCCGTCTTTGATGGCGCCAAGGAAAGTGACATCAACGGGATGCTTGAGAAGGCAGGTCTGAGCACGTCAGGGCAGGTGACCCTGCATGATGGCCGGACGGGCGAGAAATTCGCTCGGGATGTGACCGTTGGCTACATCTACATGCTCAAACTGCACCACTTGGTTGATGACAAGATCCACGCGCGTTCAATTGGTCCTTACTCGCTTGTCACCCAGCAGCCGCTGGGCGGTAAAGCACAGTTCGGCGGGCAGCGTTTTGGTGAGATGGAAGTCTGGGCGCTGGAAGCCTATGGCGCGGCCTACACACTGCAGGAAATGCTTACCGTCAAGTCGGATGACGTGGCCGGTCGGACAAAGGTTTATGAAGCCATTGTTCGTGGCGACGACACCTTCGAGGCAGGTATCCCGGAAAGCTTTAACGTGCTTGTGAAGGAAATGCGTTCGCTGGCCCTTAATGTTGAGCTTTTGTCCGGGCATAGCGAAGCCGTAGAAGCTGCAGAGTAATTGATCGTTTTTGCGACGATATTGATTTGAAGAAAGATGGCGTGATGAGCGCCAGTTAAGGAGAAGCACTCCATGAGGCAAGACGTACAAAACGTATTTAATACACCAAGTGTTGCCCCGACATT
>SBHG01000083.1 GCA_006226305.1 Alphaproteobacteria bacterium
AGCGGATGGACTGCGACCGGCTCTCCATCGCCGGAGACATTGACAAGACTTACGCCGAAGCCCTTGAAATGGCTATGAAATCAGGGGTTGAAGTCCTCGCCTATGACTGCGATATCTCCCTCTACGGCATCACGTTGCGCGCACCCGTGCCATTGGCCCTGTAAATGCCCGCGCAAATTGCCTAGACTTCGAAATATAGGAAGCAGGAAACCATCGATCCCATGAACTACATCGCCGCCAAAGAAGCCCCCACCCGAGCGACCGGCCTCATCAAGATCCACGAGCCCGCGGATTTCGACGGCATGGCCAAGGCGGGCCGCGTTGCCGCCATGGCGCTCGATGCGGTGGGCGACATCGTTAAACCGGGTGTGACCACCGATGAGATCGACCGGTTCTGCCGCCAGTTCGGCGAGGACATGGGCGCCATCTCCGCTTGCGAAAACTATCGCGGCTATACCAAGACCATCTGCACCTCGATCAACAATGTGATCTGCCACGGCATTCCAAACGAGAAGCCACTCAAAAGCGGCGACATCGTCAACATTGATGTCACCTATATTGTGGATGGCTGGCACGGGGATTCAAGCCGCATGTATCTGGTCGGCGATGTGCCTTTGAAGGCTCGCCGCTTGGTCGAGGTCACCTATGAGGCGCTTGAGATCGGCATCGCTCAGGTCAAGCCCGGCAAAACCACCGGCGACATCGGCGCCGCCATTCAGGAATATGTCGAGGCGCAGCGCTTCTCGGTCGTGCGCGACTTCTGCGGCCATGGCATCGGCCGGGTCTTCCACGACGCCCCCAACATTCTTCACTATGGCGAATGGGGCCGCGGCCTTGAGCTGAAGGAAGGCATGTTCTTCACCATCGAGCCCATGGTCAATGCAGGCAAGCCCGGCGTGAAGATCAAGAGCGACGGCTGGACGGCGGTCACTCGCGACCGCTCCCTCTCGGCTCAGTTTGAGCATTCCCTTGGGGTAACAGCCGACGGCTGCCAGATCTTCACCCAATCACCCAAAGGCTTCACCAAGCCGCCCTACACCTCCTGAAGCGCGGGCCATGATGGTACCGGGGGCGTAAACTATGGGCGACAAACCACATCACACCGGTCACCGCGACCGCCTGCGCCAGCGCTTCATGAAAGCCGGCGGCGAGGCCCTCCACGATTACGAAATGCTGGAGCTCATTTTGTTCCGCGCCATTCCGCGCCGGGACGTCAAGCCGCTTGCCAAGGACCTGCTTGAAAAATTCGGCTCCTACCAGAATGTGCTGACCGCGCCGATCGAACGCCTCTTGGAAATGTCCGGCGTTTCCGAACGCGTTACTCAGGAACTCAAGATCGTCGAGGCCACGGCGGTCAAGCTTGCCCAGGCCAAAGTCATGAACAAGCCCGCGATCTCCTCCTGGTCGGCGCTCATCGATTATTGCACCGCCTCCATGGCCTATAACGCCACGGAGCAGTTCCGCATTCTCTTTCTGGATCGCAAAAATGTGCTGATCGCCGATGAGATCCAGCAGGAAGGCACCATCGACCACACGCCGGTCTATCCCCGTGAGGTGGTCAAACGGGCGCTGGAGCTCGGCTCCTCCTCCATCATCCTCGTGCACAACCACCCGAGCGGCGACCCGACACCGTCCCGCGCCGACATCGAAATGACCAAGCGCATCATCGAGGCCGGCCGCTCCATCGGCATCACCGTGCATGATCATCTGGTGATCGGCAAAGGTCAGCACGCCAGCTTTAAATCATTGGGGATTTTGTAATGCGTAAATGGACCGCGACAGCACTCTTGCTTGCCTTGACATCTCCTGCCTTCGCGATCGACGAAATTGTTGTCACGGGCACCAAACGTCCGGCGCCCCTGCAAACACTCGTCGGTAATACGGCAAGCTTGACGAGCGACGATCTTCTCGATCTGTCATTTGATCAACCCTCAGAAGCGCTCAACCGCCTGCCCGGTGTCGGCATCCAGCCCGGCAATGGCCAGGAACACCTCACCGCCATCCGCTCACCAGTACTGACGGGTGGCGCGGGCGCGGGCTCCTTTCTCTACTTGGAAGATGGCGTGCCGCTCCGCGCGCCGGGCTTTGCCAATGTCAATGGCCTCTTTGACGCCCATGGGGAACTTGCCGCCCGCATGGAAGCCGTGCGCGGCCCCGGCAGTGCCCTCTATGGCTCCAACGCGGTCCACGGCCTTGTGAACGTCCTCACCCGCGATCCCCTTGCCGACAAAAGCGCCTTTGCAGATATCTCGTCCGGATCTCATCTGAAGAGTGCGGGCAAATTTCTCTATACATCGCCGGGAGAAAGCTCAGCCTACAACCTCGCTCTCACTTTAAAGCACGACGATGGATGGCGCGACGACAGCGGCGATGACCAACAAAAGGCGACCCTGCGCTGGGATCAGCAATCGGGGGACCGCCGGATTACAGCTGTTCTCGTGGGTAACAATCTCAATCAGGAGACAGCCGGTTTTATTCAGGGTCCCAAGGCCTATGAAGACTTGAGCCTCGCCAAGTCCAACCCAAACCCGGAAGCCTTCCGCGATGCCAAGTCTCTGCACGGCTATGTGACTGTCGCCTGGCACGGGGAAACGACAACCACCCTCACCCCTTACTTCCGTGTCTTTGACATGCGCTTCCTTATGCATTTCCTGCCCGGTCAGCCGCTGGAAGAAAATGAACACAAAAGCCTCGGGCTCCAAATTCGCCGCGACCAGACTTTTGATGCGCATCAAATCATCTACGGTCTCGACATCGATCTGACCAAAGGCAGCCTCTTTGAATATCAGGAGGGCCCGCAGGTCTTCTCCTATACCCACGGCCTCCACTACGACTACGATGTGACCGCCAAGAGCGCCTCGCCTTATGTTCACACCGAATGGCAGCTTTCAGACGATACCAAGCTGGTGGCAGGCCTCCGCCTTGATGTCACCCGCTACGACTATGACAACAAGGCGGATGTGGTCACCGTCGGTCGCTTCCAGCGTATCGCTGACCGCTCCGACACTTTCACCACTTTGACCCCCAAGCTCGGGATCACGCAGGCTGTCGCCGATGAGGTCAATCTCTTCGCCCGCTACGCCCGTGGTCAGCGCGCGCCACAAACCACCGACCTCTACCGCCTGCAAATCAAGCAGGAGGTCGGCGAAATCAAATCCGAGCTGCTCGATTCCATTGAAGTGGGCGCCCGAGACGCCATTGGCGCTGTCACCTGGGAAGTCACAGCCTTTGCCATGAAAAAGAAGAACTTCTTCTTCCGCGATTCCGATGGCTTCAATGTGCCGGACGGGCGCACCAAGCATTGGGGCGTTGAAGTCTCCGGCAAGGCCCCGCTGAGCGAAGCCTTGTCCCTCGCTGGCACCCTCACCTACGCCGAGCACACCTATGATTTTGACAATCTCGTCGCGGCCAACTCCACCGAGGACATTGTGAAAGGCAATCTCATCGACACGGCGCCCAAATGGCTCGGCAATTTGCGCCTCGCCTGGTCGCCATCGGATCAGTTCCGCTCCGAGCTCGAATGGGTCCATATGGGCAAATATTTCACCGATGGCGCCAACACCAATTCCTATGACGGCCACGATCTCCTTAATCTCCGCGCTTTTTGGGACGTCACCGAGACCGTGACCCTCTATGGCCGGATCGAAAACCTCACTGATGAGCGCTATGCCGACCGAGCCGACTTCGCCTTCGGCAACGACCGTTATTTCCCCGGCGAGGAGCGCTCCTTTTTTGTAGGCCTTCGCAAGGTTTTGTGAGCGCCCAAACCATCGACAAGCGATGGAATCTGGTCTACTAAACCCCCGTCCTTAAACCTCCTCACTTGACGAAGGACTGACACCCTCATGATCCCGCGCTATTCCCGCCCCCAGATGACGCAAATTTGGGAGCCCCAAACGAAATTCCAGATCTGGTTTGAAATCGAAGCCCATGCCTGCGATGCCCAGGCCGAACTCGGGGTGATCCCTAAGGAGGCCGCCCAAGCGGTTTGGGAGCGCGGCGGATTTGAGGTCGATCGCATCGACGAGATCGAGCGCGAGGTGAAGCATGACGTCATCGCCTTTTTGACCAGCCTTGCCGAGCATGTGGGCGACGAGGCCCGGTTTGTTCACCAGGGCATGACCTCTTCGGACGTCCTCGACACCTGCTTTAATGTCCAGCTCGTGCGCGCCACGGATATTCTGCTGGCCGATATGGACG
>SBHG01000214.1 GCA_006226305.1 Alphaproteobacteria bacterium
CAACTGAGCAATCCGCAACCCCGGACTATATTCTGGCGCGAAGGGTTCTATCAGGCAGTCATGTCAGACAATTGGAAGATGCAAGTTTCAGAAAACCCGAAAAAAGTCTGGCTTTATGACCTGAGCGTCGATCCGACGGAACAAAATAATCTGGCCGACGCGCGGCCCGAGGTGGTTGCCGACTTGCGGGCGAAACTTGAGGCTCATAATGCCGATCAAGCAGAGCCGTTGTGGCAATCTTTTATTCAGATGCCAATCCCGATTGATAAAACCTTGGCAGACCCGGAGGCGGAAGACGATGAATATATCTATTGGCCCAACTAAGAAAGATCCCATCTCGTGAGCACATCCTATGTTCTTTATGGCGCCGAGCCGTCTTACTACACCGCCAAGGCGCGCTCCTATTTGCGCAAAAAAGGGGTCCCTTTCGTGGAGCGTTCTTCGGGACATCCGCGCTACCGCGAAGTGGTGAAGATTTCCGGTCAGGGTAAAATTCCGATTCTCGAGGCACCAGATGGAACGGTGGTGCAGGACACGACGGATATCATTGATTATCTTGAGCCCTTGTTTCCTGAAAAACCGGCTTACCCCTCATCTCCTAAACAGCGCCTGGTGGCACTCCTGTTTGAGGTGTTTGGCGATGAATGCATGCTGAAGCCGGCCATGCATTACCGGTGGAATTTCCCGGACGATAATTTCCCTTTCATCTTCCGCGAGTTTGGCCGGATCTTTTTGCCGCAACTGCCGATGGATGAAGCGGGCGAAATGGCGCGGCCGGTGGCGGACAAAATGTCGGGATATCTGCCCGTGCTTGGCATTAACGACGAGACGATCCCGGAAATTGAAGCTTCCTATGAAATGCTGCTTGACCTGCTCAACGAGCACTTCAGGTTTCATCCCTATCTTTTGGGCGGTCGGCCTTGCCTTGCAGACTATGGCATGATCGGACCCATGTATGCGCATTTGGCGCGGGATGTTTATCCTTCCATCTTGATGAAAAAGCGCGCACCCTTCGTTTACCGCTGGGTGGAGCGCATGAATGCCTCAGACGATGGCTTTGCTGAGTTTTGGGACCTTGAGCCGGAGCTTCTCGGTGATGATGTGATCCCTGAAACCCTCTTGCCAGTGATTGAATTGTTTATCGGCGACTATTTGCCGGAACTGGAAATGCTTATTGAGGCGATCAATGCACGGGCTTCAGAAGAGAGCATGGGGCCTGGGTCGCCGGTTTTGCCGGAAGGCAAAAATGGGCTCGGCCGTCATGTGGTGCCTTACCGCGGCGTGCAGGTTCATCAGGCCATCCGTCACTTTTCCTATTACATGCTGCAGCGGCCGATGTTCTATTATCAGGATCTCTCGGGCGAGGCGCAGGCAGATGTTGCGGCGCTACTTGAAGGGGTGGGCGCGCGAGGTTTGTTTGACCGGGGACTTGTACATAAAATGGTGCGCGACAAAGGCACTGAATATTTCGGCTGATCGTGAGGGAAACTATGCGGAAGATCATACTCGGCTTCGTCGGACTGATTGCTTTGATCGCAGTCGGCAGCCTTATTGGCCTGCGAATGTCAACAGGGTTGCAGGACGCGCTTTTTCAAAGAGCGCTTGAAAAGCGCATGGCAAACCTGACATTGCCAATCCATGAAGGGTCTCTAAACGTTTTTATTTGTGGGTCCGGCTCTCCAATGCCGGATCCTGATCGCGCCAGTGCCTGCACAGCGATCATCGCGGGTGGGGACATTTATCTTGTGGATGTGGGTCCGGGTTCGGCGCAGGTTCTCCAATCTTCCGGTCTTGATATGTCGCGGCTTAAGGGCGTGTTTTTTACCCATTTTCATTCTGACCACATTGGTGATCTTGGAGAGATTGCCATGCAGTCCTGGGCGGCGGGCCGTCAGGGTCCTCTTGCGGTCTTTGGACCAGAGGGCGTGGAAGACGTGGCCACTGGTTTTGCGCTCGCCTACCGCATGGACGAAGGCTACCGGGTGGCGCACCACGGAGCCGATCACATGGCGCCGGGGGGACTGCAATTGGCGGCCCGGGAGATCGATCTGACGCTTTTGAAGTTTGGCGCCCTTGAGGTGACACCGATCGACGTTGATCACGACCCGATCCGTCCTGCCTATGGCTATCGGTTTGATTTTGCCAAGCGGTCGGTGGTGGTGAGCGGCGATACGGTGCCCAGCAACAATCTGGAACGGATCGGGGCGGGAGCGGATGTGCTGGTGCATGAGGCTTTGTCGCGGGAACTGGTGCAAGTGATTTCCGATCAACTACGCACGAATGGCAATGAGCGGGTGTCCGATATGCTGGCCGATACGCTGGACTATCATACATCGCCGGTCGAGGCGGCAGAGCTGGCTAATGAGATGGGGGTGAAACTCCTTATCTTCACGCACATTGTGCCGCCTATCGCCAATCCGGTCATGGAGCGGATCTATTTGCGCGGCGTGGGCAATGTCCGCACTTCTGGTGTGGTCTTGGGGCGTGACGGTATGCTGTTTGAGCTTCCCAGTGGGTCCGATCAGGTGATCGGGCCGTAAAAGCGACGTTTTGTCGCACCTCGACTTGGGATATTTTCCGCAAATTGACACAGGACATTTTGCTGTTGCCCGTTGTTTGGCTATAGTCCGCCCGACTGGGGATTGAATGCAAACTGATCAGGAGAAAAACCCGTGTTTTTGAAATCTGTAAAAGTCCTGGCTGCAGCGGCACTGACAGCTGGTTTTTTGGGCGGCGCAGCGCTTGCCGATGATGAGGCCTATGTTGGCGATGCCAGCAAAGGCGAGAAAGTCTTCAACAAGTGCAAGACCTGCCACACCGTTGAAGAAGGCGGCGCCAACAAGATTGGACCGAACCTTCATGGCTTGTGGGGGCGAACCGCTGGCACGTTGGAAGGCTTTAAGTTCTCTCAGGCAATGACCGACTACGCTGTTGTTTGGGGTGACGACACCTTGCCGCCGTTCATGAAAGATCCGCGCGGCACCGTAACAGGCACGAAAATGACATTTGCCGGCATCAAGAGCGACAAGCAAATGGCAGATCTGATGGCTTACCTCAAAGAAGCGACAGCCGCCTCCGCTGAGTAAGTTACGCGTCTTTGAATATTTTTGGCGAAAGAGCCTGCCGAGATTTCGGTGGGCTTTTTTGTTGGCTTCGCAAAGAGCCTTGAAGGCGGTAAAATAGCGCCATGATCATGACCGCGCTTGTGATAGTCTTTGGCTTGTTTGATTTGATTGATGGAGCTCAGCCCATTTCGAACGATCTGAACTTGTCCACACGTACCCTTGCAGAGATGCGCGGCTGCGGCCTGAAGGCCGGGCCGGTGGAAACGGTTAGCCGGGTTATCGATGGAGATACTTTGGTATTGGACGATGGGCGTGAGGTGCGTCTTGTCGGCTTGCAGGCGCCCAAGATTCCGCTGGGGCGGCGTGGCTTTAAAGCCTGGCCGCTCGGCGTTGATGCCAAGAGAACACTTGAAAAGCTGACGGTCGGGCGCAAAGTGCGTCTCCTGTGGGGTGGGTCGCGCGAAGATCGACATGGCCGGGTGCTGGCGCATGTCCTGATCCTGAAGGATGAAACGCAGAAGATGGAGGGGATCTGGCTTGCCGAGGTCCTGCTCCTTGAGGGCATGGCAAGGGTCTATAGCTTTAGAGACAATCGGGCCTGTGTCCCTGAATTGCTTGGGTTTGAGCAGGAGGCTCGGGCCAAAAAGCGTGGTATGTGGGGTCACGCCTTTTATGACATCCGCGTGAGCGATGATCTGAAGAAAGACATCAACAGCTTTCAGCTGGTGGAGGGCGAGGTCAAACGCGCCGCTGTTCAGTCGGATGGGATCTATCTCGACTTCGGAGATAATTGGCGTACAGATTTTTCCGCGCATATTGCCAAGCGTGATATCAAGCGATTTGAAAAATCCGGACTTAATCCGATGAAGCTGGCACACAAAAAGATTCGTCTGAGAGGCTGGCTCGAATATCGGAGCGGTCCTATGATGGAACTAACGCATCCAGAGCAGATAGAGCTTGTGTACTGAGGGGTCGGTTGCGGTCGGGTAGTGATGTAAAAGGAGGACTTGATATGGGGTTGGCAGGCAATTTATTGAGGCTGCGTCTGAAAGGGCTCGCGCCCCTTGCCTTACTCGGTCTGTTTCTCGGCGGCTGTATGTCGACCGAACAGGCGGCGCAATTGGGAGCTCAAGAGCATCCCAAAATTCTGAAATCCTATGGTGGAACCTATGCCGAGCAAGGGCTTGATGGTTATGTGGCGCAGGTGGGTGGCACATTGGCTGCGCAGGCGAACGCTACCGAAGACATCAAAGCGCGCTATACGTTCACATTGCTCGACTCACCGGTGGTCAACGCTTTTGCCCTGCCGGGCGGCTATGTCTATGTGACACGGGGCATCCTGACCCTTGCTAATTCCGAGGCGGAACTTGCGGGGGTGATTGGTCATGAAATCGGGCACGTTACCGGCAATCATACCGCCAAGCGTTATAATCAGCAGGTTCTGGCGGGTGTCGGCGCTATGGTGGTGGGTGCGGCAACCGGGAATTCTGATCTGGCCAATGTAGTGCAAAAAGGTAGCCAGCTTTATCTCCTTTCCTATTCGCGTGACCAGGAAAACCAATCGGATGCCTATGGTGTGCGTTATATGCGGGCGGCGGGTTATGATCCCTTCGAGATGGGGGATTTTTTGTCGTCGATGAATGCACAGCAGGCGCTGGGCGCCAAGATTGCCGGTCAGGACTATAACCCCAATCGTGTTGACTTCTTCTCCACGCACCCCAATTCAGGGGATCGTGCGGCGCGGGCCTATCAAATGGCGGGTAAAAACGGGCTCACTCGAGGTGAGCTGCCTTCGCGACGCGACGCCTTTTTGAATGCCATCGATGGCATGCTTTATGGCGATGACCCGGCGCAAGGCTTTGTGCGCGGGACCAAGTTTCTGCACAGTCAGATGAGGATCGCCTTTGAGGCGCCCAAAGGCTATCAGCTCATGAACGGACCGAGCGCGGTGGTTGGTCAGGGTCCCGGCGGCGTTCAGTTCCAGTTCGATGGGGCGAACACTTATAAGCAGGGGCAATCGCTTGCTGGTTATATTTCCCAGGTTTGGGGTCCCTCCCTGAAGGTCAATGTTCAAAATGTTCAGAACGGCACCTCGCATGGGGTGCCTATGGCGGTTGGCCGCGCGCGGGCGGCGACCTCGCAAGGGTCGGTGGATGTGCGGCTTGTTGCCTATCAGGTTTCGGCGACAGAGGTTTACCGGATGCTGATCCTGTCACCCGCTTCCCAGGCGCGCAGTGTGTCGGGTGACCTTGACAGTCTGCAGAGCAGTTTCCGGCGGCTCTCCACTTTGGAGGCGGCCAGTTTGAAACCGCTGCGCATTAAGGTGGTCACCGTGCAGCGCGGCGATACGGTGTCGTCGCTGGCCAGGCGGATGGCCTTTGAGGACCATCGAGAGGAACGGTTCCGGGTTCTCAATGGCATGGGCGCAACCGAGGGGCTTCAGGCCGGCGCTCGGGTCAAACTTGTGGTGGAGGGGTGACCCCTCTGAACGTCAGGCACAAAAAAGGCCTCTCGAAAGAAAGGCCTTTTTACTGAAATTTGTCTCGCAGCCTTTTAAGCGGTCGCGGCGGCAGGCTCCACATCGTCATTGGCGGAAGGCTTGAAGAGGGCGGTTTCGACCTTCTTGATCGCCGCATCTTCACCAACCTTCTCAACGGCAGCGACTTCGCGGGCCATGCGATCCAGCGCCGCTTCATAGAGCTGACGCTCAGAATAGCTTTGCTCAGGCTGGCCGGTGCCGCGATAGAGATCACGAACCACCTCGGCGATGGAAATCAGATCCCCTGAATTGATCTTGGCTTCATATTCCTGGGCGCGACGGCTCCACATGGTGCGCTTGATCCGGGCCTTGCCTTTAAGGGTGGTCAGGGCGCTCGACACCGTGTCCTTGGAGGATAGGGCGCGCATGCCGATATTTTTGGCCTTAGCGGTCGGAACCCGCAGGGTCATTTTTTCCTTGTCAAAATTAATGACAAAGAGCTCAATTTTCATACCGGCAACTTCTTGCTCTTCGACCTCAACGATCTGGCCGACGCCGTGGGCTGGATAGACCACGTAATCGTTGGTCTTGAAGTCGAGCTTTTTCTTGGCGGCAGTTTTTTTGGTCATCTTTGGCTATCTTCCTCTTTCTCAAGCGCTAAAACGCTTTGCCCGCCCTGCACGGCGCGGGGTCCAATAAGCATTTTACTCTGTCTAGCGTTAGGGCAGGGGTGCCATACTAACGTCACCACATTGTGCCCAGGTCCCTTATCTACGGGTCTCTGGTCATGGGCGCGCTACAAGGCGATCGGCAAATTTCGGGGGATTTCAGCGGAAAATCCGCTAAAAAAGACGCCGCAAGCGATTTTGCTTGCCGCGGCGTCCCTCATATTTGCCCTAACAGGTTGAACTAACCATATCACAAAAAAGCAACGATTCCAATGTTGCTCTGCAATAAGATCAGCTGCCGGCGCCTGGATTAGGGCTGAAATACTTCTCAAACTTGCCGGTTTCTTCCTCGAAATCCTTGTTATCGGCCGGCGGGTCACCCTTCACGGTTATGTTGGGCCACTCAGAAGCATACTTCTGGTTGATTTCGAGCCATTTTTCCAGATCGTCTTCGGTGTCCGGGCGGATGGCTTCGACTGGGCATTCCGGTTCGCAGACGCCGCAATCAATACATTCGTCGGGGTGAATCACGAGCATGTTTTCGCCCTCATAGAAGCAATCCACCGGACAAACTTCGACACAGTCCATGAATTTGCATTTAATGCAGGCGTCTACAACAACGTAGGTCATCTGGTACTCCCAGTTATTTTTAAGGCGCCGGGCGCCCCTTAATTGGTTGGCTCATGGGGTATAATGCTCGGGCTTCACCGCGCGTCAATACCCAGTCTTGTTCGAACTCTCTTTTTTGCTTCTCCGGCAATGCGGTCGGGCACATGAAGAAGCCCTGTGACCCGGCGCAAAAGGTTTGCTTCGTAGTCGTGGAGCACTTTATCGGCATAAACCACCTCCCAGAGCATTTCAATCATTTGGATGCGCTCCTGGGCGTCAAAGGTGTCTTTGATGGCGCGGGTGAAATTAAAAATTTCAACGGCATCCGCGTGGTGGGCAGCGGCGCGAGCAATCAGCTCTTGGGTGACGGCGCTCTCAAAGCCGAATTTTTCAGAAAGCAGGCGGGCAATTGTTGTCCGTTCCTCGTCTGCCATCTCACCGTCCAGGCTCGCTGCTTCAATGAGCAGGGCGGCAACGGCCAGATGGTGCGGTTCGGTCTTGTCGCCGTCATCGGCGGTGTCTTTGTCGGCACCCAGAAGTGCGCGGAGCTTGTCAAACATCAGGGGAGTTCACTTACCTATTCGCTATGAAGTCTATCCATCGCCCGATTGTTTCAATCGGTCAAGGGCGCGGCGGTCTTTCTTGGTGGGTCTGCCTTCTCCTGGTGCGCGAGAGGGCGCGCTTGCGGTTGCCGGTTCTTCCTTGGGCGGTGGCGGTGGTGAAAGATCTTTGTAAAGGGTCTGGGCCTCGCTGGCAGGGCCGCGGCGCAAACCGGTTGAGAGCACTTCCAAGACCCGCACGCGCTGGTGCAGGGTGAAGGTCAGGATATCGCCGGCTTCCAGGGTCTGGCTGGGTTTGGACAGGCGATCCTTGCGCGGGCCTCGGGTCAAGCGAAGCTTGCCAGCCTCGACGAATTTTGCGGCAAGCGAGCGGCTCTTAAAGAGGCGTATATACCACAGCCATTTGTCGACGCGTTGCTCGCGGGGAGGTTCTTTGGCCGCCATTACTTCTTCAAGCTTTGCAGAATCGCAAAGGGTGAATCCGGATCAACTTTTTGTGGCGCTTTTTTGCGCGGCTGGGAGGGGCCTTTTTTGGGGCGCGGGTCGGCCTTGGGCCCCCTGCCGGGTCTTTTGTTTTGAGTCGCTTCGGTTTCTTGTGGCTTGCCCTTGGGTTTGCCTTTGGATTTACCCTTGCCTTTGACGGTGCGTTTGTCGCCGTGCGGGAACTTGCGACCGGGAGCGGTAGGCGGGGTCATCCGCCAAAGCAAGAGATCGTCCCCGTCTTTGATTCTCAGTGTAATCGGGCGGTATTTAAGCGAACGTAGGATCTCTTCAAATTCCTCGCCGGAGCACCCCACCAAAGACATCATGTCCGGTGTCACTTCAAATCCGCCGCGCGGCCAGAAAGGGCGCGCCTTATCGGGGAAATAGGGAAAGGTGAAAAAGGGCTTGTTGAGGCTGCCGGCTTTTTTCCAGGCGGCACTTTGTGTGTCTTTTTGTTCGCGAATCAAAAGCGCGAGACGCTCCAGCATGTCGATGCGCACGGCCCGCTTGCCGCAGCGGCGAAAGCCTGCGGCGTTGTAATAGCTGTGCGGCTTGGCGGCATCTGCGGGCTGAGAGGTCAGGCCCGCCGGCATAGGTTCGCAAAAATGACCATCTTCCTGGCTGCCGTTGGCAATGTGCTGCAGGACAACCAGCAGTTTGGCCGCGGCGGGCTTTAACAGGGCGGGCATGAAAACGGAGAATTCGCCGAAGCGCACGCCTAATTTTCGCAATTGACTGCGGGCGGCCTGGTCGAGGGCGCGGATGTCATCTTGCACATTGGCGCGGTTTAAAAACCCAAGACCCTCAAAAAGCTGATATCCGATCCCGCGGGCGAGGCCCGACAAGGGGGCTTCCCCCTCGGCTTTGGCGTTGACGGCCGCCTCCAAATCAAAAAGCGGCGCGAGGGTGGTTTCGATGTGTGATTTCAGCCAGGCGGCCAGACGATCGGTGAGCTGGCCGCGGGTGGGTGCCGGCATCAGCGCATCGCAAATGAGATCGACGGTGGGCCGTGTTGCCTCATGGCCAGCGCCGAGGCGCGCGATCTGGGCGCCTTCCCACCACAGTGTCCCATCACTTTTTAGCTCCACTGCCTCGTCCGGCGCATCAGCGAGCCGTGCCGCGCGCGCAGCAATCTCCGGCTCCAGCGCCTTGGTGGCGGCGGCGCGCAGAGCCTTGCCCTCCAATGCACTTGATGAGGTGACCCGTGGGTCCATCTGAAAGCGGAAGCCCGCCAGGCGGCCCACGTATTCTCCTTCAACGGTGACGTCACCGCTTGTGGAAATCTCAGTCGTCAAAATATCCTCATCCTTCAGGCGCCGCATCAATATGGATGTTCGGCGGTCAATAAATCTCTGGGTCAGACGTTCGTGAAGAGCATCCGAGAGCTTGTCTTCTATCGCACGCGTGCGCTCCTGCCAATATATAGCATCACCCAGCCATCCACGTCGATTTGAGACAAATGTCCAGGTGCGCACATGGGAAATGCGGGTCGAGAGGGTGTCAATGTCGCCGTCTGTCTTGTCGAGGCGCCCGACATGGGCGCCAATCCAGTCTTCGTCGATCACCCCATGGTGGCCCATAAGGTGGAGAAATATTTCGCCCAAGAGACGGGAATGTTCGTCGTGCATGGTCTTGCGGAAGTCGGGCACCTGGCAGACATCCCACAGGGTTTTGATGGCCGCCGGCCCACCTGCCTGGGTTCGAATATCAGGATTGAGTGCGAGACTGCGCAGGGCCTTTACATCATCGGCGTCGCGGGACCGGGTCAGCCCCTTAAGGGTGGGGGCGGTTTCCAGGCTCCGGATCAGGCTTTCGAGGGTGGCGAAGTTGAGGATCCGGTTACGCCACTGCAGCGCACGCACCGGTTCAAACATGTGATTTTCGATCTTATCGATGATCTCATCATCCAGAAGCGGCGCGTCGCCGGTGGTGCCAAAGGTGCCGTCGCGTAAATAACGGCCCGCGCGGCCTGCGATCTGGGCGAGCTCTGACGCGCGCAAGGGGCGAAAAATGCGGCCATCGAATTTTTCCAGGCCCGCGAGAGCGATGTGATCCACATCCATGTTGAGCCCCATGCCAATGGCGTCTGTGGCCACCATAAAATCCACCTCGCCGGACTGATAGAGCTCGACTTGAGCATTGCGGGTGCGCGGCGACAGGGCGCCCATGACCACTGCCGCGCCGCCGCGTTGACGACGGATGAGCTCGGCGATGGAATAGACGTTGTCGGTGGAAAAACCGACAATGGCGGAGCGGCGGGGCAGGCGGGAAATCTTTTTTGAACCCGCATAGGTCAGATGCGAAAAACGAGGGCGCTCCAGAAAAGTAATCTCGTCAAAGAGAGCATTGAGGCGCGCCCGCATGGTCTCTGACCCCAGGAACATGGTTTCAAACTCGCCGCGCGCGTGCAAAAGCCGATCGGTGAAAACATGACCGCGTTCGGGATCGGCGCAAAGCTGGATCTCATCAATGGCCAGGAAGCTCACCTGACGTTCAAGCGGCATGGCTTCGACGGTGCAGACAAAGTAGCGAGCGTTGGCGGGCAGGATCTTTTCCTCGCCGGTAATCAGGGCCACCTCGCGGGCGCCCTTTTCCTTTTTAATCCGGTCGTAGATCTCGCGGGCCAGGAGCCTGAGGGGCAGTCCGATCATGCCGGAGGCATGGCCCATCATGCGCTCGACCGCCAAGTGGGTCTTGCCGGTGTTCGTCGGGCCCAGCACCGCGGTCAGGCGGCTGGTCTGGTTGCGGTCAGGGCGCTGGCTGCGGGTGCGGGAGGGCGTCATCAAAAATTGGCAGTATTGTGAGAGTTTTTATCTTGTCCGGGCAGGGTCATGCGCGCCTTTGTCAGGGTTTGACCTGCCTATCATAGCTCGGGCGTCAACGACCAGTTAACACTTCGGAACAGAAATGGACTGAAGCGGGAACGAATCACTAAAATGCGCATTTTTCCCCTTTGTTCACGCACAAAATGTGGTGGCCTTCTTGCGGCGAGGCGCAAGTGCCTATGTGTCAGACGCATGGGCCCGTGACATAACCGGCCTAATGCGCCTGATTATCGAACATCGGCCTCTGGCAGAGGGGCATAGGGCGCACCGCCGCCACCGGCCAGTTCGGTGCGGGTGGTAATGTCCATTTTGACGGCCCGGGCAATAAAAGCGCCCAGATTGTTCTCAGCCTGGATGCGGACCGGCACCAGAAGGGAGCTGTCATGGGGAACCAGCCACATGTAAACGTCGGGCCAATTGCTTTTGGCGGCGGCTTCCTTACTGGCCTGACGGGCGGTTTTGGCGGGTTTAAATCCGGCGATCTTTTTGTAGCCAACCCAGCATTTGAGGGCCTCGCCCTTGTAGGCGCCTTTGCGGCCGGTTGAAACCGTATCGTGCTCAATGTATTCCAAAGCCATATCAAAGCGTCGCCGTCCGTCGAAAATCGGAATTTTTCCACCACAGGGATTGCCCTCGGTAACAGCAGAGCCCGCGAGGATGTACATAATGGCGCTGATCGGATCGACCGTATCTGGCTTGAGTTTTGCCTCAACCGGGAAGCGCTCCAGATTATATTCCGGGAAAGACAGGACATCGCCCGGCACGTGGTCGCTGTAGGTCATGGAAACCAGCTGGCGCCGGTTGGAATCGGTAATGTCGGAATTGTAGAGGACAGGACGCACAAGGCTGCCTTCCAGATCGCCCTTGGAGCCGATGTCGGCTTTTGATTTCAAGAGAGCATCTGCTACCCCCTCGGTCTCAATAAGGGTGCGAATCTGGTATTCACCGCCGCGCACAGAGCCGATGAATTCAAGGGTCGCCAAATGGAAGCCGCCCCAATAGACCACATATTCGATATCGAAGGTGGTGTCGGGATCCTGGCCGCGCGGAAAGGCCGGCTCATAAAGGAGCGCGGTCATTTCTTCCGCCAGTTCGGCGGCCTTGGCGGCCTCCGCCAGCTTCTCTTCCTTGGTTTTTGCAGAGGCTGGTAAACTCATCAAAAGGACGAGTACCGCAGAAAACCCCAGAAATTTTGCCAATAATCTGAACATATTTGGCCCTTTACTCCACCAACCCCACTTTAGGGGGTCACCAATATCATGGCTTAGTCATTAAGGGCTAGTGTGATCGAAATATGGCAAAATCCTTGAGGAATCGGGCAGGCAACCCCGCAAGGGATGCCCCGGATAGGCCCTGAGTGCATATTTTCATGGATTTTGGCCCGGAACGCTTGACCTTTTGGGCGCACGGCCTTATAGCTGCGCGCTCATTTTAGGCCTTAAAAAGCCCGGAACACGTTTTCTTACGTGTTCCCCGATAATTGAAAGATTTTGTGAGGATAGACAGATGGCTCGGCGGTGTGACCTGACAGGCAAAGGCGTCGTTACTGGCAATAATGTAAGCCACGCCAAAAACCGGACGCGCCGGACCTTCCGGCCGAACCTGTGCAACGTGACTTTGATCAGTGATGCGCTGGGTCGTGAGTTTAAGTTCAAGGTGAGTGCCTCTGCGCTGCGCTCGGTGGACCATGTAGGTGGTCTGGACGCTTTCATACTGAAAGCGCGCGATGAGCAGCTTTCTCTGAAGGCGCGCCGCGTCAAGCGGCAGATCGCCAAGGCTAAATCGGAAGCAGCTGCCTAAGGGCTCAAGCGGGCTTTCTTGCCACAACTCCTTTTTTAAAAAACGCGTCTTTCTCATGAGAAGGGCGCGTTTTTGTTTGTGTGGTTATGGCAAACGCACCGCTGGGCATTAACCATGCCCACGGTTTGAGGTATAATTACCTTTCCCGAACTGCCAGTTCTGGTGCCCAGGCGGGCGGTCCCATGTCTTACTTTGATCCACCCGGGGCTGGCACAACATCTGCAGGGATGGAGCGCAAATTCAAGACATGCGTTGAGGTGGGAGAGTTAAGACATGCATTCGGTAATTGCGCAGCCTTTTGAAGCTCCAAGGGAAGAACTGGCCAAGCGGATCTGGTGGATTGTCCGCGGTGTTTTGCGGCTGATCCTGCCGGTCTCGGCTCTGTTTGTTACACTGATCCTTACCTTTTTGATGACCCGGGACACGGTGACCTTTCTGGATATCTTCCCGCCGCAGCTGGCTAAGTGGAATCCGAGCCATTGGCTCACGCTTGGCCATTTGATGCTGCCGCTCGCCTTTTTTGTCATCAATCTGACCAACCGCAAATATGGCGCCCTTTATGCCTATACTCAGGTTGCGGTGACCTGGGTGCTGCTTGGCATGTTTACGGTTTTCTTCATGGCGAAATTCGGCAATTGGCAAAGCGACAATCCGTTTCCGTCCTTGCAGACGTCGGTTGCCTTTCTGGGGGCCTTTGGTGTGGCGCAGATCATGTTGGTGTCCGTGTTCGATAAAACACGCGGCCGCACCTGGTGGGGCGCGCCGCTGATCTCGGTGATCTGGGCGAGCTTTTTCTACGTGATGATCTTTCATGTGGTGGCCAATTGGGGCCTAGGCCGCGAATGGATGCCAACCCTGACCATGGATTTCGTGATCAAAGTGGTCGAGGCGATTGTCTTGCTGGTGCCCTATCAGCTCATGCGCCGGTCGGTGAAGCCGCTGCCCGGTTATGGCGGTGCCTAAGGGGTTTCGTCCTTTAGCTCAAACATCAAAAGGATTGTGCGCTGCAGTGGGTTAAAGTTGTCGTCTGATACAATAAAGATCAGTACACGGCCTTCTTTATCCTGGCGCACAGACATGCCCTCCATGTTGTCAACAGAGTGGGGCGGGGCGAGCTGGGCCAGGACCTCGCCGTCGAGATGCGCGCCGGGGGTAATGCTGGCGGCGGGCAGGTGACGTATTTCAGCACCGACGCCGCCGATCGGCGAGAACCGTCGCTCTAGGGTGAGGTAGTCACCATTTGGCAGGCGTCCCAGATCTGTCATCTTGTAAGACCCGTGCGGAACTAGTTTTAGAGAGAAGGCATCATCTTTGCCGATAAACCATCCGGCAATGGTGTCCTTTCCCTTGAAGGGCTCCTCGACAAAGGCGAGCAGGTTATCTGCCTCAGTGCCATCCCATTCCACCGATTCCAGGCCCGAGTTATGGCTGGCTTTGTCGACTTTTTTCGGGAGGAGGCGAGGCTTTGGCCGGGCGTTGAACCCCTGCGCTCCGAAATCATATTCTTCGATGCGATGTTTTTGTTCGAAGGAAACGAAAACCCTTGAAGGGTTGTCGGCGCCCTCAGACCAGATGCCGGTCAGCGATTCCGCATCGCCCTTTTTCTTTTTGCCAAGCAGAAGATCGCCGTCAGTGTCTTGGATCGAGGCAAGCTCCAGGTCGCGCACCGCCTTGAGTTTTCCCTGTTCAATGACAAGCCGTCCGCGAACCCATGCGCCTTTGTCAGTGACCGCCAGGAAACGGTCGAGATCGGGTGAGACCAAAAGTCCCGAAAGGCCCCCGAAATTCTCATCGGGCGATTGAATTTCCACACCGCCCCGGTAGGTCAAGGCGCCGACACGGATTTCGTCCGGATCTTCGCTCGACAAGGGTATGGGCGTGGAGGAGGACTGGATCGCGTAGCCGGAGGAATTTTCCTGGGCGCAGGCTGGAAACGCCAGCAAAAGCGTTGTGAGGACTGTGACGACCTGGGGGAGCTGGTGCTTGCTGATCACCATGAGTTTACCTGTCTGTTCGTTCCAAATGCCGCATTAAAGCTCCAAACTGTGTTAGATTGGTGGCAATGGCAAGTTATCATTGAAGGTGCGTTTCCCCATGAACCCTAGACTTTCAGCAGTATCGCCCACCCGCAGAGAGGTTTCCAAGGGGCTCGCGTCCCTACCTCTTGCGACCCTTTTAGGGTCTTCTGCCCTCGCTCAGGAAGTCGCCGCCTCGCTTGAAGAGGTCAGTCTGGAGCTGGCCTCTGGACGGGTGGTGACGGGAGCTCTGGCCCGACCCGAGGCGGGGCCAGCGCCGACCATGTTGATCATTCACGAGTGGTGGGGGCTTAATGACCAGATCAAAACCATGGCGGCGGAATTCGCGAAACAGGGATATCTGACGCTCGCCTGCGACCTATATGGCGGCGTGGTGGCCACAACCTCGGCTGATGCCGGTTATACCATGGGACAGGTCAAGTCAGAGGAAGCCAGCGAGACCCTTGTCGGTTGGGCGGATTGGCTGAAGGCCCATGAGGGGTCTACCGGTAAAATCGGGACCTGCGGATGGTGCTTTGGCGGCGGGTGGTCGCTGAACGCCAGTTTGGCAACGCCTGTGGACGCGACTGTGATCTATTACGGTAATGTGGCCAAGAGCGCGGAGGAGCTGTCCGCGCTTAAGGGGCCGGTGCTGGGACATTTTGGATCCAAGGACACCTATATCAATGAAGAGATGGTGTCGGGCTTTAAAACCGCTCTGGCGGAAGCGGGTAAATCTGCCGAGATTTACACTTATAATGCGGACCACGCCTTCGCCAATCCGACCACGGCTCGCTATGACGAAGAGGATGCGGCGCTCGCCTGGGAGCGCACCACCCGGTTTCTGAAAGACAATTTGGGCTAGGGGCGTCCGACAGGCTTGGCGTTAGGGTCCGCGACCCCTTTGACGGTCTGCAGTGCGGCGCGGGTCATGGATTTCATGTCGGCGCCTGACGGGGGCCGGGTGGCTTCGGCCACTTCGCGCAGCTGGCGCGCGTCGGCGCGAATGGCAGCACCGGTATCCTCATCAAAAAGTTCCGCCAATTTGTCGGTCATGGCGCCGCCCAGTTGTTCGGCATCCACGATGGTAACCGCGCGGCGATAGTAACGGGTGACATCATGGCCGATCCCGATCGCGAGCAATTCCACCGGCGATTTGGTTTCGACATAGTCGATAACTTCGCGCAAGTGCTTTTCCAGGTAGTTTCCGGCGTTGACCGAAAGCGTGGAATCGTCAACCGGCGCGCCATCTGAGATGACCATGAGAATGCGGCGCTGTTCAGGGCGGCCAAGCAGGCGGTTGTGCGCCCAAAGCAGGGCCTCACCGTCAATGTTTTCCTTTAGCAGCCCTTCGCGCATCATCAGGCCTAAATTGCGGCGCGCGCGGCGCCAGGGAGCGTCTGCGCCCTTATAGACGATATGGCGCAAGTCATTGAGACGGCCAGGACCGGCCGGCTTGCCGGCTGCGAGCCAGGCTTCGCGCGACTGTCCGCCTTTCCAGGCGCGGGTGGTAAAGCCGAGGATTTCGACCTTCACATTGCAACGCTCCAGCGTGCGGGCCAGGATGTCGGCGCACATGGCGGCAACGGTGATGGGACGACCGCGCATAGAGCCGGAATTGTCGAGCAGGAGCGTGACCACCGTGTCGCGGAAGTTCATATCCTTTTCGATTTTGTAAGAAAGCGGCGATGTGGGATCGATAACCACGCGGCTGAGGCGCGCCGCATCGAGGATGCCTTCTTCCAGATCGAATTCCCAGGTGCGGTTTTGTTTCGCGAGCAAGCGGCGCTGCAAACGGTTGGCCAGGCGCGCGACCACGCCCTGCATTTGCTGTAGCTGCTGATCGAGATATTGTCTGAGCCGCGCCAGCTCTTCCGCATCGCACAGATCTTCTGCATTGATGGTTTCATCATAGCTTGAGGTGTAAACCCGGTAGGCATCGTTACGACGGCGGCCGCCGTTCTGGTCAGGGTGCCAGGGCTGCATGCCGTCCGCTGAATCTTCGCTTTCCGCGTCGTCGGGCAACTGATCGGCATCAATTTCGACCATCTGCTCTTCGCCTTCTTCGCCTTCTCCTTCGGCAAATTCGACTTGCTCGGTGGTGGCGCCATCAGGTTGTTCCTGATCGCCTTCCTCGCCCTGTTCATTCTGTTCAGGAGCGGCTTCGTCTGAGGTGCTGTCCTCATCCGTGCGCTCATCACCCAGCTCGTCGCCCAAATCAAGATCGGCAATGATGTCGCGGGTGATCTCGGCAAAGCCGTCTTGGTCGTTCAGGTTGTCGAGCAAGAGATTGAGGTCCTTGCCAGCCTTTTGATCTATGAGAGGGCGCCAGGCCTCCATGAGTTCCCGCGCATTTTCTGGTGGCTCGGCGCCAGTGAGTTTTTCGCGGACGAAGAGGCCGACAATATCGGCGAGCGGCGCGTCGTGAATATCCGTCAGATTGGCAAGACCGCGATCTTTGCAACGCTTCTCCGTCACCCGGGCGAGGTTTTTCTCCATGCCTTTCATCTGGCGGGCGCCAATGGCTTCAACGCGGGCCTGTTCGGCGGCGTCATAAATGCGGCGGGCATTTTCGCCAGCGGGCATGTGGGCGTTATGAACTTTTTCGTTATGATGGGCGAGACGCAGCGCAAAAGCGTCGCCGTGGCCGCGCACAAGGGCGACTTCGTCCGGCGGTAGATTGCGCGCGGGTAGCGGCAGGCGCACGCGGCCGCCGCGAATGCCTGGTGGCTCGGTGCCAAAGGTCACCGGCAGTTCCGGGTCTCCGGCAATAGAGCGCACCGTCAGCGTCACGGCCTGCTTGAAGGGTTCAGTGGGATTGTCTTTTTTGTTGTCGGCCATTTAGGTCAGTCCTCAACCGCGTCCTGATCGGCGACAGGCAACAGCCCGGCGACAAGCTCTTCAAGCGGCAAGGTCTTGGGGCCCTGAATGCCGATCTCGCTGGTAAAGTCGGTAAAGGTCACCTGGCCGTCCTTGACCAACACATATTGCTGCATGGGTTTGCGGTCGACATCAATGGGAAGGCCGGTTTCGCGGTCTGAGCCGTAGAAGATGCCAAGTACCACCGTGAACCCGTCGCAGCCCTTCAAAGCCTCGGCAAGGGTTTCGGGGTCGAGCTGATCACGGGTAATTTCGGCACCAGACAGGGTCTGAACCTCGGCGACATAGTGAGCATCCGGGCGCAATTTGTCGCTGCAGCTTTCGACGGCGGCCAGGGCGACAGAGCGCTGGCTTTTTAAATATTCGATCCCGGATTTTGACCGGGCGTGCTCAAGCGTGGGGTCGTCTATCAATTGACGAACACCACTCAGCCAGCGGTCCTGTTCGGGCTGGAAAATTTCCTCGGCGGTAACGGCAAGCGGTGCGCGATCCCCTCGTTTCTCAGGATCAAACAGAAGGTAAGTGTTGTTGGGATCGAAGGCGAGCTCCTGACCGCAATCATAGACGGAATCGAGCCGCGTGATCTGACGGTCCCAGAAAGCAGGGTCCCAGTGACCTTTAAATTCGCTGCGATCCTTGATGCCGCCTTGCTTGACCCAAAGGGCGCGCAAGCGAAAGGTGTCGCCTACCTTGTAGTTGCCCTTTAGGCTTTGCAGGACCTCAAAATCGAAATCAACTTCGTGCTTTTTGGCAAAAAGCGGGGTTTGACCGGAAGTGATTTTGACCAGAACAATGTTGTCGGCCTGATCCACACTTGCGCGAAAGCTTGGTGCGCTGTCCGGCGCCTCATAGCAGGCAGCCGCCATGGCAGGCGCTGTGAGAAACATCAGCGCCGCGGCGAAAGCACAAAATTTTGCGGCTGCGTGGATCATTGGCTTTTTTACCCTGCTAAAACGTTGGCTGCGCTTTCGGGCAAGTCCTCGCCGAAGCAGCGCTGATAAAATTCCGCCACAGTAGGCCGTTCCAGCTCATCACATTTGTTGAGGAAGGTGATGCGGAAGGCAAAGCCGACATCCTTGAAGATGTCCGCATTCTCAGCCCAGGTAAGCACCGTACGCGGGCTCATGACCGTCGAAATGTCGCCGTTCATAAAGGCGGCCCGGGTGAGGTCTGCCACGCGCACCATGGCGCTGATGGTTTCCTTGCCCTTTTCGGTTTGATAGCCCGGCGCCTTCGACAGAACGATCTTGGTTTCCTGATCGTGCGGCAGATAATTCAAGGTGGTGACGATGTTCCAGCGGTCCATCTGGCCCTGATTGATTTGCTGGGTGCCGTGATAAAGGCCGGTGGTGTCGCCCAAGCCAATGGTGTTGGTTGTCGAAAACAGCCGGAAGGCCGGGTGCGGGTTGATGACCCGGTTCTGGTCGAGCAGGGTCAGGCGCCCCTGGACTTCCAGAACGCGCTGGATCACGAACATAACATCTGGGCGGCCCGCGTCATATTCGTCGAAAACGAGGGCGGTCGGATGCTGCAACGCCCAGGGCAGAATGCCTTCGCGGAACTCGGTGATCTGCTGGCCGTCCTTTAGGACAATCGCATCCTTGCCGACCAGATCGATCCGGCTGATATGGCTGTCAAGGTTGACCCGGATGAGCGGCCAGTTCAGGCGGGCGGCGACCTGTTCGACGTGAGTGGATTTACCGGTGCCGTGATAACCCTGGATCATGACCCGCCGGTTGTAGGCAAAACCCGCCAGAATGGCGAGGGTCGTTTCCCGGTCAAAAAGATAGGCGTCATCGATTTCGGGAACATATTCGTTCCGCTCGGCAAAGGCCGGGACCACCATATCGGTGTCGATCCCGAAGACCTCTTTGGCGTTGATTTTCTTGTCCGGCATGCTGGCCGGATCGAGCCCATTTTCCATTTTGGTGCCTTCTATTTTATTCCTGCGCGGTCAGCGGCAGCGAAAACCAGGGGGCTTCTTATACCCCCGATCCGTCAGACCGGCGTTTCCATGATTATTCGGCGACAGAATAAGCAGATTTGTTGCTGATGCCAGTAAAAGCTGACAAATGTTCAGCAAAATCCGGCAGTTTTGAGGCTTTGGTACGCTTCAATAATGCGTTTGAGGCGTTCCTCGTAGCCGGTCTCGCCCCGATTGGCGTCCGGGTGAAACTTTTTGACGAGTTCCTTGTAGCGCGCCTTGATCTTGTCGGGGCTGGATGGGGGGTCCAATTTCATGACGAAAAAGGCCTCCTCGAGCTGCTTTGGGAGCTTTCGCTTGGGCTGGCGCGGGGCGTTGGTGCCTGATCCTGAGCCCTGGAACAGGCGATAGGGATCTTCCATGCTCTCGCCAGCGGCGGCGCGCCCCATCATGGCGGCGCGGCGGGCGCGGGGGGTGCCGCCCGCCCCCACTTTCCAGGTCGGGCGATGGCCGGTGGAAATGCTCTCCTGATAGGTTTTGGCTTCGTCGGCGCTCATGCCCTCGAAGAAATTCCAGCGAGCGTTAAATTCGCGAATATGGTCCTGGCAGAAGTATTGAAAATCGCGCGGGTTGTCCTTGGACTTCGGCGCGCGATAGGGCGCTTTCTCCGAGCAGCCTTCCCAGGCGCAGCGGTGAACAATTTCCTCGGCGCGTTTCTTTTGTCCCGGCGGTTTGACGCGGATGTCAAAACCAAATTTGGGACGATATGCTTCATCCTTTGACATAGCGGGCTAATATGGATTGTGTTTGGATGAAAAACAAGAAGTCATCTATTGTCAGCGGACACATTTAAGCGGTTCATTTTAAGGAATATCAGGCGGTATGCGCGTAAAGGATCAGATAGACGAAAAACTTCGTGGGGCTTTTCAGGTGATTGACCTTGAGGTCATCGATGAATCGCATTTGCATGCAGGTCATGCGGGCGCGCGGGAGGGCGGTGAGAGCCACTTCCGGGTGAAGCTTGTGTCAGAAGATTTTGCGGGTCTGAGCCGCGTCGAACGTCAACGCCGTGTTAACCACGTTTTGGCCGAGGAACTTGCCGGCCCGATCCACGCGCTGGC
>SBHG01000040.1 GCA_006226305.1 Alphaproteobacteria bacterium
GGAGGCGGTGCGCGCCGCCTTGGCCTTGGGACAGGACGGGCATGATCTGAGGACCGCCATCGCAGCTCTGGCCCGGGCGGGGGTTATGACAGCGGCCTTAAAGCCTCTGTCAGAGGGCCGTGCGCCGACCCCGCCCACCCCGGGGCTCGCCCATGCCGAAGACATACTCGCCATCATGGGCGAGGTGCGCTCCCCGGAAGCGATTAAGGGCCTCAACGCCTACCTGGTCACCGTGGCTGAACACGGGCTCAATGCCTCGACATTTGCCGCCCGCGTGGTCGCCTCCACTCAGGCAGGACTTCTCTCCGCCGTCATTGGCGGCATCAGCGCCCTCAAAGGCCCTTTGCATGGCGGCGCCCCGGGACCGGTGCTCGATATGCTCGATGCCATCGGCAACATCGAAAACGCCGAAACCTGGATCCGCGCAAGTCTGGAACGCGGCGACCGCCTCATGGGCTTTGGCCACCGGGTTTATCGCGCCCGCGATCCCCGCGCCGATGCGCTAAAACTTGCCGCCGCCAGGCTGCCGCGCTCCACCGGACGCCTGGCGCTCGCCGAAGCCATCGAAACCACGATCCTGACCCGTCTCGCGGCGGAGAAACCGGACCGCAAGCTCGACACCAATGTGGAATATTACACCGCCATTTTGCTGGAGGCCTTAGGCTTTGACCGTGCGTTCTTCACCTGCGTCTTTGCCGCGGCCCGCGCCGCCGGATGGATTGCCCATGCGCAGGAACAGCTTCTCACCCGCCGCATCATTCGCCCGCAGTCGATCTACGTAGGCCCCCGCGACGACGTTGCCGCTTGAAGGATGGTGTGACTTGCACCATCGGGTCTTTAGGCACAGACTCTGCCCAACAATGGAAGGATGTACCGATGATCGACCACGTATCGCTTCAGGTGAAAGACCTGAATGCCGCGAAAGCATTTTATGCAAAAATTTTTGAGCCGCTTGGGCTGACGATGCTGATCGACCTCGACAACACCGCAGGCTTTGGCAAGCGCTATCCGGAGGTCTGGCTCAATGCCCGACCTGACTTGCCCCAGGCACTTGAAGCAACAGGCGCTCACATTTGTTTGCGCGCGAGAACCGAAGAGGCGGTTCGTGCTTTCTATGAAGTTGCAATAAAAAGCGGCGGCACTGACGACGGAGCGCCAGGGCCGCGACAAGCCGCCTTCACCACTTACTTCGGCGCCTTCATCAAGGATCTGGACGGCAACCGCTTAGAGGCGGTAACTTTTCCGCCGCCGAGTGAATAACGCTCAAGGTTTCGAATAGCTTTTGAGGAAACTCCAGATTTCCTCTGACACCTTGATGTCCTTGTTCTTCTTGCCGAGCGCAGATCCGAAGGCCTTTGGGTTGAGGGTTGTGCATCAGCCCCCATACCGCCCAAGGCCAAAAACCAACGCTATTGCGAAGGCCCCTTAGGATCGGTTAGACGGGTGAGGTTTAACAATTATCAAGGCCCGAGATCTAATGTCCCCTCACCCCCTGGATCGCCCGGTCTGGCAAAGCCTCACCACCTGCCATGCCGGATTGGCTGTTGGAGGACCCCTTGCCAAACGCTTTCGGCCGGACGTCAATCTCTTTGCCGCCACGGCTGACGAAAGCCGGGAGGCTCAGACGGAGCTCGCCCGGCTCATCGCCCCCGGCGAGGAGGTCTATTTCATCGAAAAAGGCCCGATAAACCTGCCCGCCGACTTTGACGTGCTGCAGGAGGCGCGCCTGGTGCAGATGCTGGCCGATGATGGCGTCAAAACCCCGGCGGATATCAGCGACATCACCACCCTCACCGAGGCTAATGAAGAAGAAATGCTGGCTCTGGCAACCCTCACCCGGCCCGGCCCCTTTCTCCTGCACACCCATCAGATGGGTCATTTCAGAGGTGTCTTCCAGAACGGGCAGCTCATCGCCATGGCCGGAGAGCGCTTCAAAGTGCCGGGCTTTGCTGAAATCAGTGCGGTCTGCGTCCACCCCGATTGCCGCGGCCAGGGCCTCGCGCGCCGGCTCACCCAGGTCGTCGGCCAGGGGTTCTGCGATCAAGGAGAGGTCCCCTTCCTGCACACCTGGGACACCAACGAGGCCGCCATCGCCCTCTATGAATCCCTCGGCTTTCGTCTGCGCACCCTCATGAATGTGGTCATCGCTCAACGCCGCCCCTGATCCGCCGCCCCTGAGCCGGTTTGCTCAGGGTAACCCTTTGAAAAAAGCCCCATATTGCGCAAGGCCGCCAAATAGGCTAATTTGTGATCACATTTTCTAAACAGGTTTCACGGCACGCGCGCAGGCCCAATCAGGCGGCCCGCGCCCCGTGACGCCCACACGCCCTTTAAAGAGCTCCTGCATGAATATCGACGAACTGGCCACTTGGCTTAAAGAACACCGGGTCACGGAGGTTTCCTGTCTGGTGCCGGACTTTAATGGCACCGCGCGCGGCAAATCCATGGCGCCCTCGCTCTTCCTCGATGGCTACCGCAACAATTCCCTGCGTCTGCCAGAGGCGACCTATGCAGTGAACGCCCATGGCGAGTTCATCTTCAACGAACACATCCGGCCCGAAGAGCGCGACATCGTTCTGATGTGCGATCTGTCGAGCCTGCATTTCGCCCCCTGGACCAAAGACCAGACCGTCGGCATCATCTGCGATGCCATGACCCTCGACGGCGACGTATTTAACCTCGCGCCGCGCCAGGTCCTCAAAAACGTCATCGAGCTTTACAACAGGCGCGGCTGGACCCCCATCGTTGGTCCCGAGGTCGAGTTTTATCTGATCTCAAAATTTGAAGGCAACATCACCGAGCCGCAAGCCCCGCGCGGCGCCGGCGGCCTGCGCGAATATGGCCAGTTTGTTTACAGCCTCGACGGCATTGATGAGTTCGATCCTTTCTTTGAAGATCTTTACGATTTTGCCGAGCTGCAAGGCCTGCAGATCGACAGCCTGATCCACGAAGACGGGCCCTGCCAGTTTGAAATCAACCTGCGCCACACCGATGCCCTGCGCGTCGCCGATCAGCTCTTCCTGTTCAAACGCCTCGCCCGTCAGGTCGCCAAGCGTCACGGCTTCTTTGTCACCTTCATGGCAAAGCCGTATGCCCAGGAAAGTGGCTCCTCGATCCACATGCACCAGTCCGTCGTGGAAACCGACACCGGCAACAATATCTTTTCCAACGAGGATGGCACCGACAGCGACATCTTCCGCTGGTACATCGGCGGCCTGCAAAAGCACCTGCCTGCCGCCATGCCGTTTATCGCGCCCTTTACCAATTCCTATAACCGGTTTGAAGCTTTCATGAGCGCGCCAACAAACGTCCATTGGAGCCGTGAAAACCGCACCGTTGGCCTGCGCGTGCCGGAAAGCTCGCCCGCCGCCCGCCGTGTCGAAAACCGCATCGCCGGTTCGGACGTTAATCCCTATCTGGCCACCGCCGCCTCACTCATTTGCGGCCTTATCGGCATCGACAAGCAGATCGCCCCGCTCGATGAATTTATCGGAGAAAGTTATGAGGACAAGGAAAGGCCCCTGCCCAAGACCTTGACCGAGGCTCTGGTTGGCTTTCGCGAGTCCGCCGCCTTGCGCGAATATTTCGGCGATGCGCTCATCGACACCTTTGCCGACACCAAACAGGCCGAATATGAAAACCGCTCCCGCGTGCTCTCGCCCTGGGACCTGCAATATCTTCTGGTGAATATCTGATGCGCCCCATGAATACGCGCCCGGTGACCACCCGCCGCCGGTTTTTACAATCCTCGGCAGCTCTTACCCTGACCACACCGCTGATGGGCTTTGCCAAAACACGCGGCCAGGCAGAAGAAGCCCTTGCCGATCTGGAAGCGCGCGTTGGTGGGCGCCTTGGCGTCGCCATTCTCGATACCGCAACTGACGAGGTGATTGGTCACCGCCTCACTGAACGCTTTGGCATGTGCTCCACCTTTAAGGCATCCCTCGCCGCTCTTATCTTGCGCGAAGTGGACCTCGGACTTCTAGGCCTCACAGACAAAGTTCCGTATACGGAAGAGGACATGGTGCCTTACGCGCCGGTGACAACTAAAAACCTTGCCCAAGGCTATATGACAGTGGAGGCGCTGGCTGAAGCAGCGCAGGTCACCAGCGACAATCTCGCCGCCAACCTTCTGCTGAAGTTAATCGATGGGCCTGAAGGCTATACCGC
>SBHG01000194.1 GCA_006226305.1 Alphaproteobacteria bacterium
AGCCAGCTTGAATAATTGCCCTGATAGGGAATGCCCTCGCCCCGGTCGAGCTCAAGAATCCAGCCTGTCACATTGTCGAGGAAATAGCGGTCGTGCGTGATAAGGACCACGGCGCCTTTATAGTCGACCAGATAATGCTCCAGCCAGGCCACCGATTCCGCATCCAGGTGGTTGGTTGGCTCGTCAAGCAACAAAAGGTCCGGCCCTTCCAGAAGCAGCTTGCACAGCGCAACCCGGCGCTTTTCACCACCCGAGAGATTTGCGACCTCTGCATCGCCCGGCGGGCAACGTAAGGCATCCATCGCCATCTCGATCTTGGAATCGAGATCCCAAGCATCCGCCGCGTCGATTTTCTCTTGGATTTCCGCCTGTTCGGCGATGAGGTTGTTCATTTCCTCGTCATCCATGGGTTCGGCGAATTTGAGGGAAATTTCCTCAAACCGGTCAATCAACCCCTTGGTCTCGGCCACAGCCTCCATGACATTGCCCAGAACGTCCTTGTCCCCGTTGAGCTGCGGCTCTTGTGGCAAATAGCCGACCCGCGCCCATTTCGCCGGCCAGGCCTCGCCGGAGAACTCTTTCTCCACGCCTGCCATGACTTTCAAAAGGGTCGACTTACCCGCCCCGTTGACCCCGACAACGCCGATCTTGGCATCCGGATAAAAGGACAAATGGATATCTTTAAGAACCTGCTTACCATGGCCGTAGCTCTTGGAAAGGCCTTGCATGTGGTAAATGAATTGACGATCAGACACGTCGCGCCTCTTGGGGTACCTTCGAGAAAAATTTTGGCGCAGTCTAGGGATAATGAGCGGGGCGTCAAGCCAACAAACTCACCCGGGCGGAGGCGGTCGCCTAATGGTCCCCCGCTGCAAGACCAGCTTAATCGATCGTGGGAAAGCTCAAGTTCGCGCCAGAGCGGATGGACGTTGGCCAGCGGGCGGTTACCGACTTCATACGGGTGAAAAAGCGCACCCCTTCCGGCCCATACATATGGTGATCACCAAAAAGGGACCTCTTCCAGCCACCAAAGGAATGAAATGCGAGCGGTACCGGCAAGGGCACATTGACCCCCACCATGCCCACTTTGATGTCCTGAACAAAGGCCCGCGCCGCATCGCCGTCCCGCGTAAAGATACAAGTACCGTTGCCGTAAGGGTGCTCCTGTACAAGCTCAACCGCTTCGTCGTAGGACTGGGCGCGCACGACTGCCAAAACGGGGCCAAAAATTTCATCCTTGTAGATACTCATATTAGGCGAGACCTTGTCGAACAGCGTTGGCCCGACCCAATAGCCATGCTCAAAGCCCTGCTCGACCTTGACCCCCCGGCCATCCACCACCAGCTCAGCGCCCTGCTGAACACCGTCCTCAATATAGCGACGCACCTTGGCAGCATGCTCTTTGGTAATCAGTGGACCCATTTCATTGGCTTTATCCATGCCATGCCCCACCTTGATCTCACGGGCGCGGGGTACAATCTTTTCCACCAAGGCATCCGCCACCTCGTCGCCAACTGTAACCGCAACTGACAGCGCCATGCAGCGTTCGCCAGCCGATCCAAAGGCCGCGCCAATCATCGCATCCACCGCCTGGTTCAAATCCGCGTCGGGCATAATTATGGCATGGTTCTTAGCGCCGCCCAGCGCCTGCACCCGTTTTCCAAAGCGCGTTCCGGTTTGATAAATATGCTCTGCAATATTGGTCGACCCCACAAAGCTGACCGCTTCAATGTCAGGATGCTCCAGGATGCGGTCGACCGCTTCCTTGTCTCCATGCACAACATTGAAAACTCCGTCCGGCAGGCCTGCTTCCCTAAAGAGCTCTCCAAGGAGAGTGGCCGAACTCGGATCCTTCTCCGACGGTTTCAACAGGTAAGTATTGCCGCAGGCAATCGCAATCGGGGCCGTCCAGAGCGGCACCATGGCGGGGAAATTAAAGGGTGTAATCGCCGCCACAACGCCAAGCGGCATGCGCATCGACCAGGCATCAATGCCGCCACCAACGCCCGCGGAAAATTCGCCTTTCAAAAGCTGCGGAATGCCGCAGGCAAACTCAACCACTTCAAAGCCGCGCTGCAATTCACCCGCCGCATCGTCCCAGACTTTGCCGTGCTCCTTAACCAACAGTTCCGTAAGCCTGTCTTTATTGGCCAGCAACAACTCGCGAAACTTAAAGAGGATCGCCACCCGGTTCATGATCGAAGTTGAGGACCAACCCGGGAAGGCGGACTTTGCCGCCGCCACGGCCCGGTCCACATCGGCTACCGAAGCAAAAGTCACCTCGCCTTGCTGTTCACCTGTCGCCGGGTTGAAAATCTTACCAGAGCGTGCGCCGATTCCATCGTCCAAATGGCCGTCAATGAAATGCTGAACCTGATACATGGGTGAAATCCTAATTTGTTTAAAATCAACCGCGTTAAGCGACTTCCAAAATCAATCTTGTGACAATCTGGTCGCCGCGGCGCTCCTGCGGGAAAAACGCCCTGCGACAGCAATCCTGACTTGTCAATAAGGGGCCGGACCCCTTTATTAACACCTTTGTTAGCTGCCCCAGCCTTGCAGCTTGGCCGCATCCTCACGCGCTGTTTCCGGTGAACCGAACATCTGCCGATTAAGCCCGATCCGCTTGAACCAGAAATGTAGCCCCAGCACATCCGTAAAGCCAATACCGCCGTGCACCTCCGTCGCGGTTCGGGCAACGAATTTCCCCACTTCCGCCACATGGGATTTGGCATGCGCGGCCATCAGAGCCGCCTGATCCGGCTCCGCGTCATAGGCATGGGCCGCAAACCAGATCAGAGAGCGACACGGTTCCAGTTCGGCGGCCATCTCCGCGCACATATGCTTGACCGCCTGAAATGACCCGATCACCCGGTTAAACTGTTTGCGCTCAAGCGAATAGGCAACCGCCTTCTCGATCATCATCTGCGCTGCGCCGAGGGTGTCTGCGGCCTGGAGTACCCGGCCGACTGCCAACATCTTTTGCGCTGCGGCACCGGCGACATTTTCTGTCGGCAGGGCGTCAGCCGCCACGCCGTCAAAGACGAGCTCACCCACATTGCGGGTGACATCAATGGTGGAAAGCCTTTTGCGCGTCAGGCCGTCTGCGTCGCCGTTCACCAGATGCAGACGCCCGCTGCGATCCGCAACGATGAATTGAGACGCCGCATCGGCTTCCGTCACGAACAGCGCCCGCCCAGTGAGCTTGCCATCTGATTCCTCAAGACCGGCCCCTTCCCGGGCTCCAGTTTGTTCAGCGATGCCGACCCCAAATTGCACAGATCCGTCGGCAATCTGCGGCAACCAGGTTTCTTTCTGCTCTTGCGTGCCACTGGCCAAGAGCCCCGCCACCGCCATTTGATTGGACAAAAACCCTTGCGGCGTCACATAGCGCCCGAGCATCTCCTCCACGAGCGCCGCATCCAGCAAGGTCATCCCAAGTCCGCCAAACGCCTCAGGGATCATCACCCCTGCAAGGCCGAGCGCGTCAATTCCGTCTTGCAGCACATCGCGCGCGGATTTGTCGCCCTCCGCGATCTTGCGCACCACGTCGAGCTCCGCAGCTTTTTCAAGAAAGCCGCTGACGGATGCCTGCAGCAAGCGTTGCTCTTCAGAGAGACCAAATTCCATGAGGCGATCTCCTTTATGCCGTTGCCGGTTTCGGCTCGCGCGGCATGCCAAGCCCGCGCTCCGAAATAATGTTTTTCTGGATCTGCGCGGTGCCGCCGCCGATGATCAGGCCGAGATCGAACATATAACGGTGCTGCCACATGCCGCTGTCGCGCAAATAGGGACTATCGTGATAAAGCACCCCTAGCTCGCCAAGAATGTCGATGGCAAAGCCCGCCAGATCGTGATTGAGCTCGCAGCCCATCAGCTTGACGATGAGCCGCGCAAGCCCCGGGTCTTCCCCTTTGATCTGATGGGTCACAAGACGCAGGCCATGGTACTGCATGGCAAGCACGCGGGATTGAAGCTTGACGAGCCGGTCGCGGTACAAGGGATTGCCCATGAGCATTTCCCCGCCCATGGTTTCCTCCTTCATCATCTGGATGATGGTACTCAGACGCGTGCCCGCTTGATTGGGATCCCCCAACATGCCGCGTTCATATTTGAGCGTGGCATTAGCCACATACCAGCCCTCACCGCGCTCTC